>NZ_JBIAWF010000004.1:0-401387 GCF_042895325.1 Streptomyces sp. NPDC001407 | reverse complement strand
CACCGAGATGATGCTCGCCGCCGCAGGCGCCCTCGCCGACGTCGTCGCCGAAGACGAACTCAACGCCAACTACATCATCCCCAGCGTCTTCAACGCGCGGGCGACCGAGGCGGTGGCCTCGGCCGTGAAACGGGCGGCACTGGCACTCCGCCCGGCGGAGTGAATCCCGTACCGACGCCATGAAGCGCCGCTGTGCTCGACGGACAACTCCCGTCGAGCACAGCGGCGCTTCGCTTTCGCCGGACCAACCGGCTGACCCATGTCGGCAACAGCAACCTGGTCGCAGCCGAAGGCCCATGGCCCGGCAAAGTCGCACAGGAGGCGTCGGATATGGGTATGCGGTCGGCAACATGGCAACTGACTCTGTGTTTGAGTGAGTAGCATCCCGCAACAACACCTGCCCAGAAGAGGGAGCAGTTCATGACCGATGGTATGGACGACGCCGGCATCCAGGCCCGCTACGCGGCGCAGTTCGCGGCCGATCTGGAGAACAACGAGAAGGAGCAGGAGGCCCTCCGCGCCCGCCTCGCGCAACTGCAGACGGAACGTTCCTGGCTGATGGGCATGCGCGGCACGGTGGCCAAGGAGCAGGAAGGTGCGGGCAAGGAGGCCGGGAAGAGCGCGGGCACGGCGGGTGTGCCGCAGCCGCGCCGGGCGAAGAAGGCGGCTGCCGCGCCTGCCGCCCAGGGCCGCCGGAAGAAGGCGGCACAGGCCAAGGGCGCGGAGGCACCGAAGGCGCCGAAGGCAACATCGGCACGTGCCAAGAAGAGTGACGGTCCCACCCTCGGTGAGCTGGTCCTCGGCCTGCTCGTCCGGCACCACCAGCCGCGCATGGTGAGCGAGGTCGTCAACGAGCTGGGTCAGGCCCACCCGGAGCGCGTCGCGAGCACCCAGGTGGTGCGCAACACCGTGGAGGCGCTCGTCGCCAAGGGCAAGCTGGAGCGCGAGCGTAAGCAGGGTTCGGTGTTCTACACCGCACCCGCCGCCGAGGACGCCGCCTCCGGGGCGGCCGCCCCGGCCGCGGAGCCCAAGGCCGAGGAGGCCGCGGCCAAGGTCTGACCGGCACTCACCGGCGACCCAGCCCTGAGGCGGCCCGACCGCTCCCGGCGGAGCAGGCCGGCGACGACATGGGTGCAGACACTCCCAGGGCCCCGGCCCGCGGCACGAGGACTCCCTCGGAGCACGCGGGGCGGGGCCCGGGGTGTGAGCCTCACACCGGTGAACTCAAGTGACCTGATGGGTCGTCACCCGGTGGGGCGTTCCGCGGTGACCGTGAAGTAGTCGAGGATGCCTTCGCGGTAGGCACGCAGGAAGTTGCGTGGCCAGGTATCGGGCTTCCATGTGCCGGACAGCCAGCGGTCCCAACCGGGCCATACCGAGGCCCCGATCGAGGTGACACGGACGCCGGTCAGACCGGCCCGTTCGAGGCTTCCGGTCAGCAGGGGGACGGTGTGCGCGACGTCCAGCCCGGACGCGAAGGTGTCGAGCAGCTCGGCCAGTCGTCCGGCTCGGGACGGATCGGCGTCGGGGACGAAGAAGCTGGTCACGGCGGCGCGACCGCCGGGCCGCAGGACGCGCGCGGTCTCCCGGGCGAAGGCGTCGAGGTCGCGGAAGTGCTGGGCGGCTTCGACGCTGAGCAGGCGGTCGAACTCGCCGTCGCCGAACGGCATGTCCTCGGCCGCGCCCTGCGCGAAGTGCAGTCGCCCGGGGCGGCGGCTCAGCAGGCCGGAGTTGGCCCGCCGAGCGCGTTCGAGCTGTTGCGGGTGGATGTCCATGCCGGTGACGCGCGCGAAGCCGTACTCCTCGAGCGCCATCGCACCGCCGGCCCCCAGGCCGCAGCCGACTTCCAGGGCACACAGCCCCTCGGTGGGCGCCAACGCGCCCAGTACGTGGCGGTACATGGCGAGCTGGCTGCTGATCCGGTCACCTTCGGTCAGTGGCCCGTCGAGGTCGATGCCCTGCCAGTAGCCGAAGTTGATGAATCCGCCCGCGAACATGGGCATCGAGCCGAGATCGGCCGGGCCGTACGCCTCCTGGACCGCGGGCGGGATCGGTTGCGGGGTCGCCCCGGGGCATTGCGTCATGCTCCACCTCCGTGATGATGACGAGCGTGCCGCCGCACGGCGACCGCACACCCAGCCCGTTACCCATCATCGGTGGCCCGCACCGCCCGCCCGGCTCGGGCGTTCGTGTCAGGCGACGTTGAGTGTGCCGCGTCCTTCGATGTGGTCGAGGCCGGCCGTGAAGCACCTCTTGACGTCGTTGGTGGGTACGGCGGTGCCCGCGAAGGGGTGGCCCGCCATGAGGCCGGAGGCGGCTTCGCCGCTCAGGAAGGAGTCGACCGGGGTGTAGCCCTGGCCGCCGCCGGAGGTGGGCCGGACCGTGGTGCGGCCGATGACGCGGCCCGTGCGGTTGGCTCCTGAGTACCAGGTGACGGTGCCGGTGCCCTGGACGCCGGTGGCTCCGGAGCAGGTCGCGAGGCCGCTGCCGCTGAGCACCAGCCGGCCGGACCGGATCCGCGCCTGGCGTCCGTCGGGTGAGGTGCAGTCGTCCAGGTCGACGGTGCCGTGGGCGGAGATGCGCTTGGGTGTGTTGGAGACGGGGGGCGAGAAGGTGATCGGGCCGCCCGGCGCGGTCCGCAGGGAGCACTTGAGGGTGCCGCCCGCCCGTGCGGAGGGCTGTGCGTGGGCGGCGGCGGTGCCGGTCACGAGCAGCACGAGCGCCGCCCCGGCCGAGGCCAGTGCCTTGGCGCCGCGGCGCGGGCGGGTGGTGGCCGCGATGGTGGTGTGAGCCCTGTCGGGCATAGGTCTTCTTCCTTGCGCTGGGGTTCTTACGGCTGGCGGTTCTTGCGGCTGAGGGTTCTTACGGCCGGCGGTTCTCACGGTCGTCGCCTGGTCGAGTTCGAGTGACGCAAGTTAGCCGAACCACCTGCCACTTGCCAGATTCGGCCGGGATTCCCCACCCACACGGCCTACAGGACATTTGCTCCAGTAGGTCCCCTTTCGCCACGATCGCCACGCCGACGAAAGGACCCGCACATGCGATGGCGCCGTTCCGTGCCCGACCCGAAAGCCCCCGCGCGGAAGGACGGTACGGAAGGACGCGGTGCCACCACCCGGTGGGCCGCGCGTCGTCCGTGGTGGGTGCTGGCGACGGCCCTGGGCCTGGGCGCGCTGCTGGCGCTCGCCGCGGCCGGCTCCCCCGCCCGCTTGTCGAACGGCGGATACATCGCGGGCGGCACCGAGGCGACGCGCGCCGAAAGCGTACTCAAGGAACGCTTCGACGCGGGCATTCCGGACCTCGTCCTGCACGTACGGGCCGACGCGCCCGTCACCGACCCCGCCGTGGACCGCGCGGGCCGCGAGCTCGCCCGGCGGGCCGCGGAGCAGCCGGGGGTGCGCCGGGTGCTGTCCTACTGGACGGTCGGGGACTCCCGGCTGCTGAGCAGGGACGGGCGTGCCGCCCTCGTCACCGTCGACCTCCGGGGCGGCGAGCACGTGGCGGCGCGCCGCGCGGCGGCGCTGGTGCCGCGGCTGACGGGCCGGCACGGCCCGCTCCAGGTCACGGCGACCGGCCCCGCGTGGGTGATGGCGCAGGCCACCGAGCTCAGCGGCCAGGAGCTGCTCCGCGCCGAGCTGATCGGCGCGCCCCTGGCCGTGCTGGTCCTGCTCTTCGCCTTCGGCTCGCTGACGGCCGCGCTGCTGCCCGCGGCCGTCGGAGGGCTCGCGGTGGCGGGCACGTTCGCGGTGCTGCGGCTGCTGACGGCGGTCATGCCCGTCTCCGCGTTCGCGTCGAACATCACCACCGCGCTCGGCTTCGGGCTGGCCGTCGACTACGGCCTCTTCGTCGTCACGCGCTTCCGGGAGGAGACGGCCACCGGCAGCGGCACCGCCGAGGCCATCGCCCGCACCATGCGCACGGCCGGCCGGACCGTGCTCTACTCCGCGGCCACGGTCGTCGTCTGTCTGAGCGCGCTGCTCCTCTTCCCGCTGGGATTCCTGCGTTCGCTGGCCGTCGCGGGGATGAGCGTGGTGGTGCTGGCGGCGGCGACCACCGCGCTCGTCCTGCCCGCCCTGCTGGCCGTCATCGGCACCCGTATCGACCGGGGCGACGCCTTCGCGCCGCTGCGCCGGGCGCGGCGGGACGGCGATGTCTCGCTCTGGCACCGCGCGGCCCGTGTCGCGACGGGGCGGCCCGTACTGGCGGGCGGCTGCGCGGTCCTCTTCCTGGCGACGCTGGCGTTCCCCTTCGCCCACGTCCACTTCGGGGTCACCGACGAGCGCGTCCTGCCGGCGCGGGTGGAGTCGCACGCGGTGGCCACGAGGATCGAGCGCGAATTCGACCTCCCCTGGAACCGGACCCTGGCCGTGCTGCTGACCGGCACCGACGCCGTGGACCAGCAGGAGCGGCTGGACGCCTACGCGCGTCGCGTCTCGGCCCTCCCCGCGGTGCGGAAGGTCTCCGCGGCGGGCGGGGTCTACGAGAAGGGCCGGCGCACCGCGGGACCCACGGTCGGCTCGCTCCTCTACATCACCCGCGGCGCGACCTGGCTGTCCGTGATCGGCGGCGGCCCGCCGTCCCTGGACGAGCGGCTGGTGGAGGAGCTGCGCGCGCTGCCGTCCCCCGGGCCGCACCTGGTCGCGGGCCGCCCGGCCAGGGTCCTGGACACCAAGAACGCGGTGCTCGGGGCTCTGCCGGGAGCCGCGGCGATCGTCGTGGGCAGCGTCCTGCTCCTGCTGTTCCTCTTCACGGGTTCGCTCCTCATCCCGTTCAAGGCGGTGCTCATGGGGGCGCTGAGCCTGAGCGCGAGTTTCGGGGCGATGGTGTACGTCTTCCAGGACGGCCATCTCCGCGATCTGTTCGGGCACTTCACCGTCACGGGTGAGCTGGACACCGCCATGCCGGTGCTGATCTTCGGTGCCGCGTTCGCGCTCTCGGTCGACTACGAGCTGTTCCTCATCTCGCGCATCCAGGAGGAGTACCGGATCTCGGGCGACCACCGGGCCGCCGTGGTCACCGGCATCGCCCGGACCGGCAGGATGGTCACGGCCGCGGCGGCCATCCTCGCGGCCGCGCTGTTCCCCTTGGCCGCCTCCGGCATCACCCTGCTCAAACTCTTCGGCTGCGGGCTGGCGTTGGCGGTCCTGGTCGACGCCACCGTCGTACGGGGCGTGCTCGTGCCCGCCTTCATGCGGCTGACCGGAGAAGCCAACTGGTGGGCGCCCCGCCCGCTCGCCGTGCTCCATGAACGCCTGGTCCCGGGCCGGTGGCACCGGCCCGGGACACAGGGCACCGAGGGTGTCCCGGGTCCCCGGGACACCGCGACTACGCCGGTGACGCCGCCCGGTCACCGGCCTGCGCCCCTACCCCCGGGGTCGCCCCGGCGGTAGGTGTGTCGCTCGTGCCGGTGCTGTCGGTACCGCTGCCGAGGCCGAGGCGCAGCAGCACCAGGTGGGAGACGTCGGCGATCGTGCCGCCGCTGCGCAGGAGTTCCAGCGGCGGGATCTCGACGTCGAACCGCTGCCGCAGCGAGGCCAGCATCTCGGCGAGCATCAGCGAGTCGAGGCCGTACTCGTCGAGCCGCCGGTGGTGGTCGAGGTCCTTGGCGTCCATGTGCAGGACGTCCGCCAGCAGGTGGGCCAGGGAGTCGGCGACGGCCCGTGCCGCTTCCTCGGGTGCCATGGCCGCCAGTGTCCGCAGGATCTCCTCGCGTGAGTGGTCCGCGTCGCCCATCCGTTCGGGGAGCAGTTGGGAGAAGCGAGGTGCGTCCAGGGCCGGGAGGAGGCCGCGCAGGCGGGACCAGTTGTAGCGCCCGGCACCCGCCACCTCGATGTCGCTGCCGAGCAGCCGGTCGAGGGCTGCGAGCGCTTGGCGGAGCGTGAGGGGGTCGATGCCCACCGAGGCCAGGATGTGGGTGAGTTCGTTCCGGGCGACGTATCCCGTCTCCCCGATGGCACCCCAGACGATCGCCTGTCCGACGGCTCCGTCGCCACGGCGACGGCGGGCGAGCGCTTCGAGGAAGAGGTTGGCGGCCACGTAGTTGGACTGCCGGATGTTGCCGATGAGAGTCGTGCCGGAGGAGTACAGCGCGAAGAGATCCAGGTCCCGTTCGCCGACGACGCGGTCCAGCACGACGGCACCGGCCATCTTCGCCTGCAAGGCGGCGGCGAACCGTTCGTCGGTGAGCTCGGTCAGCAGGTCGTCCTCGAGGTGCATGGCGCAGTGGACGACGCCCCGCAGCGGGTGCCCGCCGGTGTCGATCCCGTCGATCACGCTCCGCATGGCGAAGGGGTCGGAGACGTCGGCTGCGTACACGGTGGCTTGTACACCATGCCCGGCGAGCCGGTCGAGGAGCTCCGCGGCTCCGGGGGTCTCGTCGCCGCGGCGGCCGACCAGGGCCAGGTGGCGTGCGCCCCGCTCGGCGAGCAGGCCGGCCGTGGCGGCGCCGAAGCCGCTCAGGCCGCCGGTGACGAGGTAGGTGCCGTGCGGGTCGAGGCTCGGTGCCTGGGTGCGCCGCTCGACCCGCACCGGTTCGTCCAGCGGGTCGAAGGCGACGACGACCTTGCCGACGTGCCGGGAGTGCTGGACGAGCTGGAATGCCTCGCTCACCCGGGCGGCGGGGTACACGTGGTGCGGCAGCGGGCGGTAGGACCCGTCGTGTACGCGCTCGGTGACGTCGGCGAACAGCTTGGCTCCGGCGCGGGGGTCGAAGGCCAGGGTGGTGAGGTCGACGCCGAAGAAGGCGATGTTGTTGCGGAAGGGGCGCAGGAGCAGGGGTTTGTTCTCGTAGATGTCCCGCTTGCCCAGCTCGATGAAGCGGCCGCCCGGGCACAGCAGTTCCAGGCTGCGGGTGATGGCCTCCCCCGCGAGGGAGTTGACGACGACGTCCACCCCGGCGCCGTCGGTGAGCTCCATGACCTCGGTGGCGAAG
Organism: Streptomyces sp. NPDC001407; assembly: GCF_042895325.1. Taxonomy (NCBI): domain Bacteria; kingdom Bacillati; phylum Actinomycetota; class Actinomycetes; order Kitasatosporales; family Streptomycetaceae; genus Streptomyces; species Streptomyces sp. NPDC001407. The sequence continues at coordinate 394,456 of NZ_JBIAWF010000004.1, read as the reverse complement.
TCCAGGCTCCGTGAGTCGAGGACGTGGTCGACCCCGAGGTGGCGCAGCAGTTCCCGTTTGGCGGGGGTGCCCGCGGTGGCGATCACCTGGGCGCCGCACAGGCGGGCGTACTGGAGCACGGCGAGCCCGATGCCGCCGGCTCCGCCGTGCACCAGGACGGTCTCGCCGGCCGCGAGCCGGGCCAGGTGGTCGAGGCTGTAGTGGACGGTGGAGAAGACGACGGGCAGGGTGGCGGCCTCGGTGAAACTCATCCCGTCGGGGATGTGGCCGACGGCCTGGGCGGCGGTGAGGGTGTGCGTGGCGAGGGAGGCGGGTGCCAGCCCGAACACCCGGTCGCCCGGCCGGAACCCGGTCACGTCGGGGCCGACGGCGGTGACGGTTCCGGCGCATTCCAGTCCGAGGCCGGCCTCGCTGAAGGTGCCTTCGACCGCCTCGGCGGGCAGCAGCCCGACGGCCTGCATCATGTCGCGGTAGTTCAGGGCGGCCGCCCGTACGGCGATGGCGACCTGGCCGGGGCCCGCCGTGACCGGTGGCCGTTCGGACCAGGGAAGTTGATAGGACAGCCCGGGGGTGCGGACGTCGAGGGCGAAGGGCTGCGGTCCCGTGGCGGTCACCGTGTGGTGATCGGCGGGCAGGGCCGTCTCGCGGGGGACGAACCTGCCGCCGCTCGATGTGATCACGACTTCGGTCTCGGAGCGGTCCGCGAGGAGTTCACGTACCAGCCTGAGCGCGTCGGTGGCCGTCTCCCCGCCGCGGTCCAGCGAGACGGCGCGGACGACGAGCCGTGGTTCCTCGTTGGCCAGGCTGCGGGCAATTCCCCACACCGCGGCATCCTGCGTGGCGGCGGTGCGTTCGGGGGCCGGGAGCGCGCCGCTCGGCCGGGTCACCACGGTCAGTGGCGTCCGCGCGCCCTCGGGCAGGTGCTCGCAGGCGGCCGCGACGGTGCGCAGGAGGGCCGCGCGCCGGGTAGTGAGGGCCACGAGGTCGTCCGGTCCGGTCGAGGCCGCTTCGCCCAGGACGACGCAGAGGGCAGCGCCCTGCCGGATCTGCTCGGGCACCCAGTCGGCCGCGTCGTCGCCCACCGGGCGCGCCGTGGATTCCCCGCTGCCCGCTCGTGCGAGGAGCCCGGCCACCTCCTCGGCGAGCCCCAGTTCGCCGGTGGTCTCCGCGGCGACGACCCAGCGGATGGGCGCCGTGGTGGCCGGTGGCGGGGCGGTGACGGTGCGGTCGGGGGCGGCGGCGAGGATGACGGAGAAGGCGTCACGGCAGGGCTCGGCGTCGTCGCCGGTCAGCACGGTGTCGGTGAAGCCGCACCGCGCGAGCAGGTCCGGCCACCGGTGGGCGGGCAGCAGCAGCGAATCCGGCCGTTCGTCCTGGTCGGTGCGGTTCCAGAAACTGTCCAGCGTGCCGAAGTACGGCGCGAGGACGTACGGGTCGTGGGACTCGGTCGCCAGCAGCAGCCCGCCGGGAGCCAGCAGCGCGGCGACGCGGCGCAGCGCGGCGGCGAGGTCCTTGGCCGTGTGGAGGGCGTTGGCGGCGACGACGATGTCGAAGCCCGCCTCGGGCAGCCCCTGCTCTTCGAGGCCGGTGTCCAGGTCGAAGGTCCGGTAGGTCACGAAGTCGTATGCGGCGAAGCGCCGTTCGGCGCGGGCCAGGAAGACCGGAGAGATGTCGGTGTAGAGGTACTGCGTGCGCTCGGCCGGGAGCAGCGGGAGCAGGGCTGCTGCCGCGCCACCGGTGCCGGCACCCACCTCGAGGACGCGCAGCGGCCGGTCGGCGGGCCAGGAACGGACCACTTCGCTCAGGAGTGCCTGCGCGAGGCGGTTGTGGAAGCGGGTCACGGCACCGGTGTCGTAGAGCTGCTCGAAGTCGGTGAGGCTGCCGTCCGACACCAGCAGGTCGACGGGGTCCGTGCCGTCGCTGGTGAGGACGTCGCGCAGGCCGCGGAGGGCGAGGCGGCTCTCCGTGGAGTAGCGCGGGAAGTCCAGTGCCAGTCGGCGCAGCAGGTCCTGGTCGTCGAAAGCGGTCCGGGTGAGCCTCAGTTGCCCGCTCGCTTCCTGTTCCAGCAGGCCGTGGCGGTGCAGTTCGGGGATCATCGCTTCGAAGTAGCGGGTGCGCCCGGGGTCCATGCCCGCGGCGAGGAGAGCGGTGGTGTCGAAGGGGGCGAGGGCGTCGGGCAGGAGGGCCGCGATGGCGGCGGCGTGCCGGTGGGCGCTCGCCTCCTTGAGTACCGCCACGTATTCCTCGCAGCCGTACTCGTGCCAGTCCGCGCGGAGTGCCGCCACGCGGTCGGCCGTTGCCGCCACGATCCCCGTGGGCGTGGCCGGCGGTTGGTCCGTCACCGGCTCCATGGTGTGCGGTGCCGCGCGCAGCACGGTGTGGTGGGAGGTCAGCGGCGTGCGGTGGCCTCCGGCCAGCCGCCGCATCCGGCATCGTTGCAGTTCGACGCTGACCGTGCCGTCCTCGTCGGTGACGACGATGTCCCAGCACACCTCGGTCGCCGAGGACGACCGCTCGCGCACGTGGACCCAGCCGGAGGCGGCGGGTGTGCGCCACACCCGGGCGGCCCCGACGGCGGCCGGGAGATAGACATCGCCGCCGGTCACCACGTCGGCGATCAGCGGCGCGCCCGCCTGGAGCGCTCCGTCCAGCAGGGCCGGGTGGGCCTCGTGCTCCTCGGAGGGCGCGTCGTGCCGGTATGCGGCCAATACCTCGCCGTCGCCTGCCCGCAGTTCCCGCAGCACCTGGAAGGCGGGGCCGTACTGGAGGTCGGCGCGCCCGACCGCGTCGTAGTGCTCCTCGCCGCTCATGACGCGCGCGCAGCGTGCGTGGACGGCGGGGACGTCCAGGGGGTCGGGTGCCCGGCCGAGGAGGGTCCGCACTCTCGCCCGTACGTGGGGGCGCGGCCGGCGGGCCTGGGAGTCGGTGCTGGTGATCTCGAACAGCCCATCGTCGGGGGTCAGGGCCGTCTGGATCCGTACGCTGCCGGCGTCCGCCCAGGGCACGACCAGGGGGCGGGTGATCTCCAGGGAGTCGACCTCCGCGGCGGCGCCGAGGGTGAGGCGCCCGGCCGACAGCGCCATGTCGACGTAGGCCGTGGCAGGGACGACGACCGAGCCGGCGAGCTTGTGGTCGACCAGCCAGGGCGTCAGCGCCGGTTCGACCGCGCCCTGCCAGGTCGGCAGCGGGGACGGCAGCCGCTCGCCGAGGAGGGGGTGTTCCAGGAGCCCGGAGCCGCTGGTGCGCAGCCACGTCTGCGGGGTGCCGTTCCAGTGGCGCTCCCGCTGCCAGGGGTAGGCCGGCAGCTCCGCGACCCGGCCCCGCCGGGGGAAGTGCACGCCCCAGTCCACCTGGGCGCCTTGGGCGATGAGGGCCGTGACCGCCTGGCGCATCGCCGTGCGCGCGTCGGTGCCGCGCCGCAGGGTGGCCGTCACCGCGGTGGGTGTGCGGGGGCGGGAGTCGGTGATGCGCCGCAGGTAGGAGCGGAGCACGGGGTGGGGTCCGATCTCCACGAGGACGTCGGCGCCCTCATCGAGGGCGTGCTCGACGGCGGCGGCGAACCGGACGGGTTCGCGGACGTTGCGCCACCAGTAGCCGGCGTCCAGTTCCGTGCCGTCGACGGGTCCGCCGGTGACGGAGGAGAGCATGGGGATGCGGGCCAGGCCGGGCCGCAGGCCGGCCAGTGCCTCGCGCAGCGGCTGCTGGATGGGGTCCATCGCGGCGCTGTGGAAGGCGTAATCCAGGTCGAGTTCGGCGCAGGTCACCCCTTGCCGCGGCAGTTCCGCGGTGAAGGCTCTCAGCTCCGCGGCGGGCCCGGCGACGGTCACGTCCCGGGCGCTGTTGACCGCGGCGATCTCCAACCCCGGGTGGGCGGTGAGGAGTTCCTCGGCGCGTGCGGCGGGCAGGCCGACGGCGGCCATCCGGCCTGCGCCGGCGGTGGCCGCCTGGGTGCGGCTGCGTACGGCGATGACTCGCGCGGCCTGCTCCAGGTCGAGGGCGCCCGCGACGTACGCGGCCGCGACCTCCCCCACGCTGTGGCCGAGCACGGTGTGCGCGACGATGCCCTGCTCCTCGAGCATCCGGGCCACGCCGGCCTGCACGGCGAACAGCAGCGGCTGGGCGATCTCGGTGAGCTCCAGGCGGGCCCGGTCCACGGGCGCGGCGAGTTCCTCGGCGACCGACCAGCCCAGCGCGGGGGCGAGGGCCGCGTCGACCGCCTCGACGGCTTCCCGGAACACCGGGCTGCTCGCGAGGAGTTCGGCTCCCATGCCCGCCCACTGAGAGCCGTTGCCGGAGAAGACGAAGGCGACGCGGCCGTGCTCGACCGCCTGCGCGGTGGTGCCGATGGCCTCGTCGTCGCGCGGGGCGGGAATGGCCGGGGACTCCGCCGCGCTCGTGGGGGCGGCCTCTCCGGCGAATCGGCGCAGCCGCTGGGCGGCGGTGCCCGCGGTGGCCAGTACCGCCGCGCGGTGCGGGTGCTTTCCGCGCCGCAGGCAGGTGGTGTAAGCGATGTCGTAGAACTCCTGCGGCGTGGCGTCCGCCAGCCGGTCGGCGAGGTCGGCCGCGGCCTTCTCCAGCGCCCGCCGCGTGCGGGCGGAGACGATCACCGGCAGGGCCGGGGGCTCCACGGCCGGGGCGCTGTCCCGGGGCGGGGAGGGCAGGGCCGGGGAGGAGGTGACGATGACGTGGGCGTTGGAGCCCCCGAATCCGAAGGAGTTCACGCCCACGACGGGACGCCCGGTGCCGGACAGCGGTCCGAGCCGGTCGACGGGCGCGAGGTTGAGTGCCGCGAAGTCGATGTCCGGGTTGGGCGGTGAGGCGTGCAGGGAGGGCGGGATCGCCCGGTGCCGGAGCACCAGCAGGGCCTTGAGGAGGCCCGCCATGCCGGAAGCGGGCTCCAGGTGCCCGATGTTGGTCTTGACCGAGCCGATCGGCAGGACACCTCCGGTGCGGTTCCTGCCGAGGGCGCGGCCGATGGCCCGGCATTCCAGCGGGTCTCCGACCAGGGTGCCGGTGCCGTGCGCCTCGAGGTAGACCAGTTCGTCGGGGCCGACTCCCGCCTCGGCGTACACGGCGCGCAACAGCTCCTCCTGCGCCTCCGCGTTGGGCAGCGCGAGCCCCATCGTCCTGCCGTCGCTGTTGGACGCGCTGCCCAGGATCACCCCGTGGACGCGGTCACCGTCGGCGACGGCGTCCGCGAGCCGCTTGAGGACCACCACGCCACCGCCCTCCGCGCGCACGAACCCGTCGGCGTGGGCGGAGAAGGACGCGCACCGGCCGGTGGGCGAGAGCATGGACGCCTGGCAGAAACCCACGTAGTGGTAGGGGCTGAGCAGTACGTTGACGCCGGCCGAGAGCACGGCGCGGCTGGTGCCGTCCAGCAGGGTCCGGCAGGCTCGGTCCAGCGCAACCAGGGACGAGGAGCAGGCGGTGTCCACCGCCATGCTCGGGCCGCGCAGGTCGAAGAAGTGGGACAGCCGGTTCGCGGCGATCGACGACGCGGAGCCCGACATCGTGTAGGCGTTGACGCTCTCAGGCGCCATCATCTGCAGCCCGCCGTACGAGGTGTCCGAAACCCCCACATACACGGCCGTGTCCGAGCCCGCGAGACGGTCGGGGGCGATGCCCGCGTCGTCCAGCGCCTCGACGGCCAGCTCCATCAGCAGCCGGTGCTGGGGGTCCATCCGGGCCGCTTCCTTCGGCGCGATGCCGAAGTACGCGGCGTCGAATCCCGTGACGTCGTCGAGGAAGCCGCCCGCGGCCGTGTAGCTCTTCCCCGGGCGCGGCATCGCGGTGTCGACGAACCTGCGTGACTCGAAGCGGTCCGGCGGCACTTCGCCGATCACGTCACGGCCCTGCTCCAGCACTTCCCAGAGCCCGTCGAGATCCTTGACTCCGCCGGGGAACCGGCACGCCGCGCCGACCACGGCGATCGCCGGGCCGGGAACCGCGGTTGTGTTCTCACGCATGTACGAACAGCTTTCCTCTTGGGGCCGAAGGACAGGGACGCCCGACAGGCAGGGCGAGTACGTGCTGCGCGGTCATCGCTCCACCGCGATGCCATGCGGCCGGGTCTCGGGGATCCAGCCGCACGGCACGTGCGCGAGACCATAACTCATCCGGATATGTCGGGTGCGCGCAATCCGCTGTGTCATTCGGGTACCAAGTGTGAAAGCCTCCAGCCGCGATTCTTCCCTTTGTATGACTCCGTACGGCTCCTCCACGGCCCGGCGGCCGAGGACGTTCTCACCGCACGCCGGGCCGGACCGGCGGGCGGCGGGGACGGGTCAGCCGACGTGGACGCGCGGGCGGCGGGCGGGGTCGGGTTCGGCGCGGCGCAGGACCTCGCGCGTGACCGGGGCGACCTCGCCGTCACCGAAGACGAGGAACCGCAGCAGGTGGCTGAGCGGGTGCCCTTCGGTCCAGTTGAAGTACGCGTGGGGCACCTGGCCCGTGCGGTCGCGCAGTTCGAGCAGGACCGCGGCGATGGTGTTGGGCACTCCGGCGCCCTGCACCCGCAGGATCTGGATGCCGTAGCGCTCCTCGCCCGTGACGGTGACGTCGGTGGCGAAGTCGGAGGAGTCGCGCACGGTCACCTCGAGGAAGAGGACGGGCCCGCCGCTCGGGATGTGGGTCTCCTCGCGCTGGGTGTACTCCTTGGCGTGGTATTCGGCGGCGTCGCTCTCCTGCGGTTCGTTGGCGATGACCCGCAGCGGCCCGGAGCGGACGGCGTCGTCGACGAGCCGGGCGGCGGTCTCGTCGAAGGTGACGTCGGCGGCCCGCAGTTCGAAGGCCCGGTGGACGCGGGAGGCCAGCGAGGTGAGCAGGATGCCCACGATGAACAGCGAGGCGATCTTCAGACCGTCGGGGCGCTCTATGACATTGGTGACCAGGGTGTAGCCGAAGACGAGCGTGATGAAGCCGAACCCGACGGCGGCGGCACGGTGGCCGCGGTGGTGGGCGGCGATGGTGGCGGCGAAGGACGCGGACAGCATCAGCACGAGCACGCCGGTGGCGTAGGCGCCGCCCTGGGCGTCGACGTCCGCGTCGAAGAGGAACGTGACGGTGAAGGCGACCGCCATGAAGAGCAGGACGAGCGGCCGGACGGCCCCGGCCCACTCCGGCGCCATCCCGTAGCGCGGGAGGTAGCGGGGCACCAGGTTGAGCAGTCCGGCCAGCGCGGAGGCGCCCGCGAACCACAGGATCGCGATGGTCGAGATGTCGTACACCGTGCCGAACGCCTCGCCCAGGTGCTGGTGCGCCAGATAGGCCAGCGCGCGCCCGTTGGCGGCGCCGCCCTTCTCGAACTCCTTGGCCGGGATGAGGATCGTGGTGGCCAGGCTGCTGACAAGCAGGAATCCGCTCATCATCAGGGCGGCCGTGGTGAGCAGCTTGCGGGTGTCGCGGATCCGTCCGGCGGGCTTCTCGTGACTGTCGGTGGCATCCCCGCGGACCTGCGGCATGACCGCGACGCCGGTCTCGAAGCCGGACATGCCGAGCGCCAGGCGCGGGAAGACCAGGAGGGCCACGCCGATCATGGCCATGGGAGAGGAGTGTTCGGCGGACGCGGCGTGCCACCAGTCGCCGACGGCGACCGGTTCGCCGGCTATCTGCCAGACCGCGCTGACGAGCACGATGACGTTGAGGAGGAGGTAGACCGACACGAGCACCACGGCCACGTCGATCGCCTCGCGGAAGCCCTTGAGGAAGACCGCGCCGAGGGCGGCGATCAGCACCAGGGTGATCCACATGCTGCCGCCGTGCATCCAGTGCGGGGCGAAGGGGTTCTCCACGGCGTGCGCCGAGGCGTCGGCCGCAGACAAGGTAATGGTGATCATGAAGTCGGTGGCGGCGAAACCGAGCAGCACCAGCACGAACAGCTTCCCCGCCCACCAGGGCAGCAGCCGCTCCAGCATCGCGATCGAACCCTCGCCGTGCGGGCTCTCCTTCGCCACGCGGCGGTAGACGGGCAGCGCACCCAGCAGCGTGAGCGCGATGAGCACAAGGGTCGCCATCGGCGAGAGCAGGCCGGCGGCGAGGGCGGCGATGCCCGGCTGATAGCCCAGCGTGGAGAAGTAGTCGACACCGGTCAGGCACATCACCCGCCACCACCGGTGGCCCTTGTGCTCGGCGGGCGGGGTTCCGTGCGGGCCGGGGTGCCGGGCCGACTGCTCGCTCAGCCCCTCCAGGAGCCAGGCCCGCCAGGGGCGGGTGGCTGATTCCGGTTCGGGTGGATTGTCGACCTGTGTGGTGCTCATCGGCGGTCCCCTGTTGGATCATTCGGGCAAGAGGAGCGAGTATCCATCAGGCCCTCGCCTGCCCACTCCTCGGGGTTCGCAGTGGCGGAAGGGGAGCCTCTTCCCACCGTGGGCACCAAGCGGACAAATACGCCGCGAAGGGGCTCGGATGCGCACGGGCCCCCGGGCCTGCGGTCCGCACACCGGCCGCAGGGACGCCGTACGCGGTCGCGCCGCCGCCCGAAGCCTCAGCCCCGCCGGGTGCGGGTGCGCGGGCGCAGGAGTGCCGCCGCCAGTACGGCCGGGGTGGTGAGCAGCAGGGTGAGCGTGACCACGGAGGTCGTACGGAGCAGCTTCTTGCCGGTCGACGGGGCGGCGTTGTGGTACGAGGGGTGGCTGCGCCCGGTGCCGGGCCGGCGCGGGGGCGGCTTCGGTGCGGAGGTCGAGGGCGCCGAAGGCGGCGGGACGCGAGGCGGCGCCTGGACGACGGGGGCGGCGCCGGGCGGCAGTTGGGCAGGTGGCGCGGCGGGGGCGGGCGCGGGGGCGGCAGGAGCCGCGGGTGCAGCGGGAGCCGCGGGTGCGGGGGCGGCGGGAGCCGGTGCGGGAGGGGCGGCGGGTGCGGCCGGCGCTGCCGGTGGCGGGGCGGGCACGGGCGGCACGGGAGCCGGAGCCGGCGGCGGAGCGGGGGCGGGAGGAGCGGGGGCGCCGGGGGCCGGTGGCGGAGCGGGAGCCGGAGGGGCCGGGGCGCCGGCGGCCGGTGGGGCGGGAGGTGCGGGAGCGGGCGGGGCGGGAGCCGGGGCGCCGACGGGAGGCGCGGGCGCGGGGGCACCCGGACCGGGCGGCGCGGGAGCCGGAGCGGGAGCGCCGGGCGCCGGTGCGGGAGGAGCCGGCGCAGGCGGGGCCGGTGCGGGTGGCGCGGGAGCGGGGGCACCGGGGGCCGGTGCCGGAGGGGCGGGAGCCGGCGCGGGGGGAGCGGGTGGCGCGGGTGCCGGAGGAGTGGCCGGTGGCGCGGTGGGCGGGGCCGTGGGGCAACCCCACCGCACCCTCGCGTGCGTTGCGAGGCCCGGGACGGTACCGGTGGCGGAAAGACAGTCCCGGCCGTTGTCGTCCAAGGTCACACCGACGGCACCGTGCAGGAGGCTCGCATCTGCGTGAGAAGGCGGGTGCGGCCACAGCAGGGGCGGCAGATGGTGCAGGACGGCGGTCTCCGAAGCGAGGCCGCCCACCGCGGAGTCCACGCCTACGTCGTCCGCGACCGCCTGGCCCGTCACCGCGAGCACGGCAGCCGTGGCCAACATCACCGAATAGCCCGCTCTCCTCCACCCCGTCACGCGGAACAGCGTGCACACCCCACCGGGCATCCATTCGGCGTTCCCGCGAGATTCCTCCGATGGGCGGAAAATTACCTCAACACAACACATCCGCCGGGGAAGGGCTGCCGGGCAGCCCGGCACGTCACCGACGGGTCGTCAGACGCCGCTCTCCAGCGCCGGAGCCCCTCCGCGCGCGCACCCGCGAGAACCCACTCCCCGCCGGGCACCGAACACTTGGGGACCCAGGTGTGCGAGGGCCGAACTGACGTGGTGCAAGATACGTTCTCGCGCCGGTCCCACCCCCGAGACCCGGCGCGAACTTGATCGTTGGGACAGGCAGGTATTAGGTGACGATTCATTACTCCGGGATCGCGGCGGCTTCCTGCGCCGTCGCTCCGCTCTCCGGAACGGAGGCGGGACGGCGATGAACCACGCTCTGACACTGCACGACGTCATCGTCGCCGGCATCGCGGTGGCCGCCGGCCTGGCCGCGGCCCTCGCCCTGCGGGTGATTCTGCGCTGGCTCGCCGTACGGGCCGCCAGGACCCGGTGGGGCGGGGACGACATCATCGTCGACGTGCTGCGCACGCTGGCGCCCTGGTCCGCGGTGGCGATCGGGGTGGCCGCGGCGGCCGCGGCCCTCCCGCTGACCCACCGGGTCGGGCACAACGTCAATCAGGTGCTGACGGCCCTGGTCATACTGACCGCGACGCTCACCGCGGCCCGGGTGATCAGCGGTCTGGTGCAGTCCGTGGCGCAGTCCCGCTCCGGCGTCGCCGGATCGGCCACGATATTCGTCAACATCACGCGCATCGCCGTGCTGGCGATGGGCTTCCTCGTCATCCTGCAGACCCTCGGCATATCCATCGCCCCGCTGCTCACCGCCCTCGGCGTGGGCGGTCTGGCGATCGCCCTGGCTCTGAAGGACACCTTGGCCAACCTCTTCGCGGGCGTGCACATCCTCGTCTCGAAGACGGTCCAGCCCGGTGACTACATCCGGCTGAGCAGCGGCGAGGAGGGCTACGTCCGCGACATCAACTGGCGCATCACCGTCGTGGAGCAGCTCAACAACAACCTGGTCATCATCCCGAACGCCAAACTCGCCGGCACCAACATGACCAACTTCAGCCGCCCCGAGCAGAAGCTGTCCGTCACGGTGCAGGTGGGCGTCGGCTACGACAGCGACCTGGAGCACGTCGAGAAGGTCACGACCGAGGTCGCCGAGACGGTGATGAAGGACGTCGCCGGAGCCGTCCCGGACCATGAACCGGCCATCCGCTTCCACACGTTCGGGGACTCCCGGATCGGCTTCACGGTGATCCTCGGAGTCGGCGAGTTCAGCGACAAGTACCGCATCAAGCATGAATTCATCAAGAGGCTGCACCATCGGTACCGCGCCGAAGGCATCCGGATCCCCTCCCCGGCACGGACCGTCGCCCTGCAGCAGAGCGGGGACGCGGCGATCCCGCACCCCCGTACCCCTCTCGACGCCGTGCCGGACCGCACCACCTGACCCGCACACACCGTTCGGCGTCCGCACGCTGTACTCCCCTGCGTACACCGTGCCACCCGGGGGCTATCCTGGGGTCGAGAAAGAGGAGGCCGCATGCCGATCGCCGAAGAGCAGCCGCAGCAGACGATCCAGTCGGTGTGGACCCGTCCCCAGCGCCGCAAGCGGGAGCAGCCCACGCTCAGCCGTGAGCAGATCGTCTCCGTCGCCCTCGAACTGCTGGACGCCGACGGCATCGACGCGCTGAGCATGCGGAAGCTCGGCACCCGCCTGAACGCCGGGGCCACCTCGCTCTACACGCACGTGACCAACAAGGACGAGCTCGTCGAGCTGGTCGTGGACGAGATCTACGGCGAGATCGAGGTGCCCGACGCCCCGGGGACGCCGGACCAGTGGCGCTCGGCCGTCATCGGCTGCGCCCGGAGCCTGCGCTCCGTCTTCCACCGGCACCCCTGGGTCGTCTCCGCGCTGGGCGAGGCGGGGGTGGTCTCCTTGGGGCCGAACGCGATGCGGCTGTCCGAGGGCATGCTCGGCATCTTCGAGGAGGCCGGCTTCTCGCTGGAGCAGGCCGATCTCGCGGTGAACGCGGTCGTCTCGTACACCATCGGGGTCTCGTCCACCGAAGCCGCGTGGCTGACCAGGCTCGCCCGCAGTGGGATGAGCGAGCAGGAAGGGGTGGACAGCCTGCGGCCGGCGGCCGAAGAGGCCGCGCAGGCGTTCCCGCGGCTGCGCAGGCTGTACGCCGCGCAGCGGTGGCAGGAGGACTCGGGCGGCGCGCGCAACGACAATTTCACCGACGGTCTCGAGTGCGTCCTCGACGGCCTGGAGATGCGGCTCCGCCGCTCGTAGAGCACAGCAAGCCGGTATGACGTGGCCCCGCCCTCCGGAATTCGCCATCCGGAGGGCGGGGCCACGTCATACCGGCAGTTCCCGGACTACCAGCCGGTGCCGATCCGGGAGCGGTCGCCCAAGGCGTTGCCGCCGGTGCCCGGGTAGAAGTAGAGACCGCCGGTGGCGCCGGCGGGTGCCTGGACGGCGTCCACGTCTCCCTTGCCGTCACCGTTGAAGTCGGCTCCGGTCAGCTGCCGCATGGTGTCCCAGCCCGTGCCGAGCTGGGTGCGGCTGCCCAGGGTGTCCGTTCCGTCGAGGGTGCCGCTGCCGGGGTAGGCCCACAGCTTGCCGTCCCGGTCCACCGCCACGAGGTCGGCGACGCCATCGGCGTTCAGGTCGCCGGGGCTGGTGAGTTCGGTCATCGAGTCCCAGCCGGTGCCGATCCGGACGCGGTCGCCCAGGGTGCCGCGACCGGTGCCGGGATAGGCCCACAGCGTGCCGTCCTTGTCGACGGCCACCAGGTCGGGCTTGCCGTCCTTGTCGACGTCCATCGCGGTCAGCTCCCGCATGGTGTTCCAGCCCGTGCCGATCCGGACCCGGTCCCCCAGGGTGCTCATGCCCCTGGCGGCGCCGGTGCCCGGGTACAGATAGAGGTTCCCGGTGTCGGAGTCGACGGCCAGCAGGTCGGCCTTGCCGTCACCGGTGAAGTCGCCCGCGGCGAGCTTGCCCAGACCGCCCCAGCCGGTGCCGATCCGGACACGGTCGCCGAAGGTGCCGTGACCGGTGCCGGGGTAGAGCCAGAGGCTCCCGGTGGCGGTCTCGACGCCGGCCAGGTCGGCCTTGCCGTCACCGGTGAGGTCGGCGGCGGTCAGGTGGGCCATGCCCGCCGGGGCGGGGGCGTCCGGCCAGGGCATCCGTACGACCATGCGCTCCTTCCTGGCCTCGTTGACCATCCACAGCTCGTCGCTGCCGGGCCAGTAGGAGAGGTTCTCCAGGCTCACGCCGGTGCGCGTGGCGAGGCGCACCGGTTCGCCGAGCCGGGCCTCGTACAGGCAGCTGGGTATGTCGGCGCCGCCGTCGACGAACTCCGGGCAGGCCGCGGCGAGGGCGAACCGGCCGTTGTTCATTGCGACGCCCTGCGTGCCGCCCATCGGGGAAGCGAAGGCGTCGGACGCCTGTACGTGCCCCGAGGCGTCGGCCTTCAGCCGGCCGGTGGCCGGGTCGACGGGCCAGCGCACGATCGGCGCGGTGGCCCTGCCGAACTTGCCCTCCACGCTGTAGGGGTCGCCCTCCGCGGTGACCAGGGCGGGTTCGGGCCCACTGAGGTCGAGCGTCGCCGCGGTCAGGCACGGGCGCTGCGGGACGCCGGCGCCCTCGTACGTCCCGCAGCCCGAGCCCGCGCCGGTGTACGCGTAACTGCCGGTGCGTGGCAGGACGTAGTCGAAGCCGCCCCCGTGCGTCCGGCCCGCCGCGTCGACGCCGACCGATGTGTCGGTGGTGGCGTCCATCTTCCAGATCTCGTTCAGGTCGAACACGTCGAAGCCGCTGCCGATGGCGGCCACATACAGCCGGCTGCCGGCCCACACCACGTTGTTGGCGTGCCCTCCCAGGGCGGCGAAGTTCTTGCTGTCGTCGGACAGCCCGACCAGGAGAGCGTGCCGGTAGCTGATGTGGGCCGGGTCGGTGACGTCGGCGAAGGTGATCCGCTCCGCCTTGTCGCCGGACGCGTGCCAGCTGGAGATGAGCACCTTGCGGCCGTTCACCAGGGCCTGCGCCTGGGGTGACTCACCTGAGCCCGCGAGCCCCTGCGGGAACCAGGCGTCGGTGTCGTCGTCCTCGGCCGACCAGCAGAAGCCCTGTCCCCCGGCGATGCCAGTCGGGTGACAGAGGGGACGCGCCGGGGTGTTGCCCGCGGTGTCGGCCAGGACACCGTTGACGCCGGTGCGCCCGAGCGAGGAGTGGGCGGACTTGAAGGTGGCGACGCGGCCCGCGTCCCGGCCGTTGTCCCACTGGAAGCCCAGGCCGTCGGTGCCGATGCGGGTGACGGTGTTGTAGGTGGCGACCGCGCCGTTGGGCATGGAGACGGGGGCGGCCGCAGCCGGGCCGCCGGCCGAGAGCCCCGCGGCCAGGGTCGCCAGCGCACCCAGGGCCGCGAAGGCCGCGCGGGGTCCGCGGATCGGTCTCGTCATGGCGATGCTTGTCCTTCCGGGAGATGGTGGAAGGCCGCCGCCGACCGTGGGGCCGACGGCGGCCCATGAGGCCCTGTCAGGAGTAGATGTTCCAGCCGGCACCGAGGTCGGTCGGGTCGGTGTAACCACCGTCGCCCTTGCCCCAGTACAACAGCGCATGCCCGTCGGACTTCCGACGCACCAACAGGTCCGAGACCTTGTTGCCGTTGAGGTCACCCACACCCGTGATCACGTCGTACCCGTCCCAGCCACCACCCAGATCCGTGGGATCGGTGTACGTGCCATCACCCTTGCCCCAGTACACCAGCGCATGGCCATCAGACCTACGACGCGCCAACAGGTCCGAGACCCCATTGCCGTTCAGATCACCCGCATTCGTGATCACGTCATACGCATCCCAGCCGCCACCGAGGTCGGTCGGGTCGGTAAACCCGCCATCGCCCTTACCCCAGTACACCAGCGCATGACCGTCAGACTTACGACGCACCATCAGATCCGGCACACCATTGCCATTGATGTCACCGACACCCGTGATCGAGTCATACGCATCCCAGCCACCACCGAGGTCGGTGGGCTCGGTGTAACCACCGTCGCCCTTGCCCCAGTAGACGAGGGCATGGCCGTCCGACTTCCGGCGCACCAGCAGGTCCGAGACCTTGTTGCCGTTGAGGTCCCCTACGCCCGTGATCGCATCGTAGGCGTCCCAGCCGGCGCCAAGATCCGTCGGGTCGGTATACGTGCCGTCGCCCTTGCCCCAGTACACCAGCGCATGCCCGTCCTTCCGGCGCGCCAACAGGTCCGGCACACCATTGCCGTTGATGTCTCCGATGTTGACCAGCGGCGACGTGGCGAAGGCCGCGTTGTCGGTGATCTTGTCGTAGCGGCGGGGGCTGAAGGTGCCGTGGCCGGGCCAGTACGGGTAGGGGACGGTGCTGTGCTTGGCGTAGCCGTTGGGCTCGCCGCCGGACTCCTCGTACGCCTCGTACTTCGTGTGGTCGGCGTCGGCCCAGCCCCCGAAGATGGCCACGTGGCCGCTGGCCCCGGCGGAGGGGTTGAGCAGGATGTCGCCGGGCTTGAGGGATTCCTTGCTGATCGAGGAGGTGAAGTCCAGCAGCGTGCCGGTGGTCTCCCCGTAGTTGTTCGCGGAGGAGGAGCTGAGGTGCCAGGCCATGGAGACGAAGCCCGAGCAGTCGGTGCGGTACCTGCCGTTGGCGTCGGAGCGGTACCTGTTCATGCTGTAGGGGACCGCGATGTCCGTCCAGGTCTTGGCTCTCTGTATGACCTCGTCGCGGCTTATCGTCCCGCCGACGTTGGAGTCGCCGATCAGTGAGCGTCTCTTGCCCTTGGGAGCCGCGGCGTCCAGCTGGGCACGGGTCGCGGTGGTGGGGTTCGGCACGGTCGGGGTGAACGAGTTCAAGGTGCCGTGGTCCGCGGTCTTCTTCACGCTCTGCGCGGTGGCGGGGGCCTTGGCCTGCGCCGCCGCGAACGTGACGCCGGCGTCCGTGAGGGTCACGGCACCGACCACGGCGGTGGCGAGGGCAATACGAAGTGGCAGGTTCATGTCACATTCCTTATTGAAGAGGCGAGGGCACGCGGGAGTTCCGCGCGGCTACCGGAGAGGACCCCGCCGCGAACCGATGGGAACACCGTACGCAACTCCGTACAGCGTTCGCAAGCCCCGTACACCGTGCGCCGGACCGGCTGGAACCGGAATGTCGGCCCCCGCACCCCGGGCCGGGCACCGGCCGCACCGTGCGAACTGAAGACCTCTCGTTACGTCAAATCGGTGAAACCCAGCGGGAGTTCGCTGAGAGCACCAGGCGCGGGCATGCCTCTGGTGTCCCGACAGCGGTCGGGTGCGGCACCGGACCAGGGCCTGACGGCCCCCACCCGTGCAGGAGCCATCCATGGAACACCGCGCCCACCCCTCCACCCCACGGCACGAACCCCTCGCGATCGTCGGCGCGGCCTGCCGGCTCCCGGGCGGCATCACCGACCTCGGCGGGCTGTGGACCGCCCTCGCCGAGGAGCGGGACCTGATCAGCCCGGCACCGCCGGCGGAGCGGGTCGACGCGGCCCGTTTCCTCGACCCCGACGTCGAACGGCCGGGCAAGGCCTACACGATGGCGGGCGGTTATCTCGGGGACATCTCCGGCTTCGATCCCGAATACTTCGGGATCTCGCCCCGCGAGGCGAAGCACATGGACCCCCAGCAGCGGCTGCTGCTGGAGATGGCGGCGGAGGCGTTCGACGACGCGGCCGTCGACCCCGCCCGCCTGGCCGGTTCCGACACGGCGGTGTTCGTCGGGATCAGCGACATGTCGTACGGCCTCCTCCAGATGGCCCGGCTGGAGGAGATCAGCGCGTATTCGATGAGCGGGTCGACCCTGTCGGTCGCGGCCAACCGGCTCTCGTACGTCTACGACCTGCGCGGCCCGAGCATGGCCGTGGACACCGCCTGCTCCTCCTCGCTGGTGGCGCTGCACCAGGCGTGCGAGACGCTGCGCTCGGGGCGCAGCCGGGTGGCCGTGGCGGGTGGCGTGCACCCTCTCCTGGGCCCGCATCACTACATCGGCTTCTCCCGGGCCATGATGCTCTCCCCACGCGGGCGTTGTGCCACCTTCTCCGCCGAGGCCGACGGCTACGCGCGCGCCGAGGGCGGCGGTCTGGTGGTGCTCAAGCGGCTGGCCGACGCCCTCGCCGACGGGGACAGGGTCCACGCGGTCATCACGGCGAGCGGGGTCAACTGCGACGGCAGTACGTCGGGGATGACCGTGCCGAGCACGGAGATGCAGCGGCGTCTGCTGCGGGACGTCTACGCGGAGGCCGGTGCCTCTCCCGACCAGGTGCTCTACTTCGAGGCGCACGGGACGGGCACGCCGGTCGGTGACCCCTTGGAGTGCCAGGCGGTCGGCAGCGCGCTGGGGGCGCGGCGGACGAACGGCCCACTGCCGATCGGGTCGGTGAAGACCAACCTGGGCCACACGGAACCGGCTTCGGGCATGGCGGGGCTGTTCAAGGGGATGCTGGTGCTGCGCCACGGCCGCATCCCGGCGTCACTGCACGGGGATCCGCCCAATCCGCGGATCGACTTCGAGGGGCTGAACCTGTCGCCCGTGGACGGGATGCGTCCGCTCGGGGCGGTCGAGGGTGGTGTGGTGGGGGTGAACAGCTTCGGGTTCGGAGGCGCCAACGCCCATGTCGTACTGGGCCCCGCGCCGCTTCCGGTGCACGTGACCGGGAACGGACGGCAGCCGGGCCCGCTGCCGCTGGTGGTGTCCGCGCGCACCCGTCAGGCGCTGGCCGCCACGGCCCGGTCGGTCGCGGAGCGGCTCCACGAGGTCGCGGGCGACCAGGAGTTCTACGACCTGTGCTGGACCGCGTCCCGGCGGCGGACCCGGCACCCGCACCGCGCGACCGTCCTCGCGCACGGCCCTCAGGAAGCCGCCGCGCGGCTGGCCGCCCTGGCCGCGGACGACAAGGAGCTCGCCGCCGCGGCCGCCCAGGTGGACCGGATCCCGGACGGGGGCCTGCTGTTCGTGTTCTGCGGCAACGGCTCCCAGTGGGCAGGTATGGGCGCGGCGCTGATGGCGGAGGAGCCGGCCTTCCGCGGCGCGGTGGAGGACGCCGACACGCACCTGCGGCCGCTGCTGGGCTGGTCGGTGGCCGAACTGCTCGCCGCGGGGCCACAGGAGACGGCGGACCGCATGGCCGGGACCGGCTGTGCACAGCCGGCGCTGTTCGCCTTCCAGCTCGGCCTCGTGGCCCTGCTGGCCGAGTACGGGGTGCGACCCGCCGCCGTGCTGGGGCACAGCGTGGGCGAGGTCGCGGCGGCGCGTGTCAGCGGGGCGCTGGAACTGCCGGACGCGGCGCGCGTGGTCGCCGGGCGCAGCCGGGCCCAGGCACCGACCGCCGGAGCGGGGCGGATGGCAGCGGTGGGGCTGACCGAGCAGGAGGCGGCGGAGGCGATCGCCGCGTACGAGGGGCGGCTGGAGATCGCCGCGGTCAACAGCCCGCGGGACGTGACCGTTTCCGGGCGGACGGACGCGGTACGGGAGCTGGGCCGCGAGCTGGCCGCCCGGGACGTGCCGTTCCGTGAGCTCGATGTGGATCACGGCTTCCACAGCTCGGTGATGGATGCCGTCGAGGAGCCCCTGCGCGCGGCGCTGTCCGGGCTCGTGTCCCGTGCGCCACGGCTGCCGATGTACTCCACGGTCACCGGCGGTCCGGTCGGGGCCGGGGAGTTGGACGCCGGCTACTGGTGGCACAACGCCCGCAGGCCCGTACGGTTCGCGGACGCCGTGGGCGCCGCGGTCGAGGCGGGGCTCGCGGCGGCGGTCGAGATCGCGCCGCAGCCGAGTGTGGCGGGCCCGCTGAACCGTATCGCCGCCGACGCCCGGGGCGGTCCCTTCCCGGTGTTCTCCCCCATCGGCCGGGGGAAGTGCACGGGCCGGGCGGTACGGGAAGCGGCCCTGCGGCTGCTGGCCGTCGACTCCGGCGGCGACTGGGAGCGGTGGTTCCCCCGGGCCGGCTCCGTGGCCGATCTGCCCGCCTACCCGTGGCAGCGCGAACCCCACTGGCAGGGCACGCCGGAACACTGGGTGCGCACCAGCGGCGACGGCGTGCTGGTGCACCCGCTGCTGGGCGAGCGCGCCCCCGTGCTGGAGCCCACCTGGCACACCCCGGTCGAGCGCACCCGCACTCCGTGGCTGGCCGACCACCGGGTCGCCGGTTCCGTGGTGATGCCCGCCACCGCGTACGTCGAACTGGCCCTGGCCGCCGGGCAGCAGGTCTTCGGCTGCCCGGCGGAGCTCGACGACCTGGAGATCACCCGCGCCCTGCCGCTGTCCTGGGACGCGGCCATGGACGTGCGCCTGCAGACCTCGCTGTGCGACGAGGACGGCATCGTGCGCGTCGCCAGCCGCACGGGCGACACGGGCGGGTGGCGGCTGCACGCCCGCGGGCGGGTGCGACGCCAGGCCGCCGGGCAGCCGGAGCCGGTGGATCTGCCCGCGGTGCGGGAGCGGGCGTTCCGGCACGTGACCGGAGAGGACCACTACACATCCCTGGCCGAGGCGGGCCTGGCGTACGGGCCCGCCTTCCAGGTCCTGCGCGAGCTGCGCGTGGGTGATGCCGAGGTTCTCGCCTCCTATCACTGCGCCCCCGCGGACGACGGGTACGGCGGCTATGTGGTCCACCCGGCGCTCCTGGACGGGGCGCTGCAAGCGGGAGCACCGCTGATCGCGGACGCGGAGAGCGGCTTCCTGCCGTCCGGCATCGACCGGTTGCGCCAGTGGGGCGCTCCGGCGGAGGACGGCCTGGTCCATGTGCGGCAGCGCTCCAGGACGCCGCGCTCGGTGGTGTGGGACATCACCGTCACCGGCAAGGACGGCACGGTGACGCTGGAGCTGACCGGCTGCCGTCTGCAACGGCTGAGCCTGCCCGCGGCGGACCGCGGCGAAGAGTTCGTCACCGTGCTGCGCGCCGCCCCGCTGCCCGGCCGGCCGGTGCCCGGATGGGTGCCTCCGTCACCGGGCGAGGTGGTGGCGGCCGCCGAGGGAGCGCTGGCACGGCTGCGGGAAGGACCGGTCGCCGAACTCCTGACCGTCCCCGCGACCACGATCCTCAAGCGCTACGCGGCCCACGGCACGATCACGGCGTTCGAGGAACTGCTTCCCGGGCGGGACGCCTTCACCGTCGACGACCTCCTCGCGGCGGGTGTGCTGCCACGGCACGAGAAGCTGGTGCGGCTGCTGGCGCGCGTGGCCGAGGAGCACGGGCTGCTGGCCGCCGACGGAGAAGGCTGGCGACGACTCGACGAGGGGCGGCCTGTCACCCTGCGCGAGGGCTACAGCCTCTCGGGATATCTGGCCCCGGTCGCCCTCAACCTGCGGTTCGCCCTCCATCTGCCCGCTCTGCTGACCGGGCGGCGGGATCCCCTGGAACTGCTGTTCCAGGACAGCAGCCCGGAGTTGATCCAGCAGTTCTACGACCTCAACCCGCTGACCTCGTTCCACAACCAGATGATCGGAGATCTGCTGCGCACGCTGCTGCGCGCCTGGCCCGCCGACCGGCCGCTGCGCGTCCTGGAGGTCGGCGCCGGCACGGGCGGGCTGACCACGCACCTGCTGCCGCTGCTGGACGACCGTGTCCAATACGTGTTCTCCGACGTCTCGGCGGCGTTCTTCCCAGCGGCCCAGGCTCGCTTCGAGGCGTACAGCCGCCTCCTCACCTACCGCACCTTCGACCTCGACTCCGATCCGGCGGAACAGGGCTTTCCCGACGGGTCGTTCGACGTCGTCGTGGCCGGGTTCGCCCTGCACACCGCCGGGGACCTCAAAGCCGGCCTGCGGCGGCTGGTGCCACTGCTCACTCCCGGAGGCCACCTGCTGGCCCTGGAGTTCCACGACCCGCAGACGCTCGCGCTGCTGTTCGGCACGCTGGAGAACTTCTGGAGCGGCCGCGATCCCGGGCTCCGCCCGGAGAGCGTCGTGCTGCCCCGCGCTCAGTGGCCCGTGGTGCTGGCGGAGAGCGGGTTCGAGGAGACGGTGCAACTGGGGTGCGGTATCGAGGCCGCGCAGGAGCAGTTCTCGGTCCTGCTCACCCGGACTCCCGTGACGGGCGAGGCTCGGGGCCAGGTACCGGCCGGGACGGAAGCGCCCGAGGACAGCCCGGCATCCGAGCGGGACGCCGAGCGGACCGTTCCCGCGTCCTGGACCGTCGTCGTCGAGGACGAAGAGGAAGCCGGACTGGCGGCCGCTCTCGCCGAGCGGTTGACCGCGTCCGGCGAGGCCACGGCCACCCTGTCCGCGCCGGACGGTGACGAAGCCTGGCGGGACCTCCTCGGACGGCGGCCGGGTGCCGCGGTCGTCCTGCTGCTGAGCCGGACCCTCGACCAGGCCGCCGACCGTGACCCCACGGCCTGCACCGAGGCGGCCGTACGCCGGGCGGCGACGCTGCGGAGTCTCGCCCGGGCCCATCGGACTCACTCCGAAGAGCCTCGCCACTTCGTGCTGGTCACGCATCCCACCGGGGCCCTGCCCGCCCCGGAGCGCCCGCTCTTCCCCGCTCAGGCCGCCGCCTGGGGCGTGGCACGGACCCTGGCCAACGAGTCACCGATGAACGTACGGCGCATCTCGCTCGACCGCGGCCCCGACCCCGTCGAGGACGCGGCTCGCCTGGCCCACGAGCTCCTCGCCGTCCCGCCGGGTGACCCACTGGAGGAGGACGAGGTCGTCCTGACCCGCGGGGGCCGGTTCGTGCCCCGCGTCGAACGCCCCGGCCCGGCCACGGAGACCGTCGAACCCGGCGGGCCCGTCCACTACCAGCTGCGCATCGCGAACCAGGGCCTGGGCTTCGGTCTCGAATGGGCCGAGGCGACGACGACGCCCCCGGGCCCCGGGGAGGTGGTGATCACCATGCGCGCGGCGGCGCTCAACTACCGCGACGTGATGGTCGCCACCGGCCTGCTCCCCTCGACCGCCGAGGACGGCCTGCCCTCGGAGGACTTCCTCGGGCTGGAGGGCGCGGGGACGGTGTGCGCCGTGGGCGAGGGCGTCGAGGACCTCACGGTCGGCGACCGGGTCTTCGGTCTCATCCCCGGCGCCTTCGCCTCCCATGTGCGGCTCCCCGCCCCGGCGGTCCGGCCGATCCCCGAGGGCATGAGCTTCGGCGAGGCCGCTACGTTGCCTGTCGCCTTCTTCACCGTCCAGCACAGTCTGAAACACCTGGCCCGCCTCCAGCCGGGCGAGACCGTGCTCGTGCACGGAGCGGTCGGCGGTGTCGGCATGGCCGCCATCCAGTACGTCCAGCACGTCGGGGCCCGGTACATCGCGACGGCCGGCAGCCCCGCCAAGCGGGATCTCGCGGCCCAGGCCGGGATCGAGCTCGTGCTCGACTCGCGCGGCCTCGCCTTCGCCGACCAGGTCCGGCGGCACACGGGCGGACGAGGCGTCGACGTCGTCCTCAACTCCCTCAGCGGGGAGGCGGCGGCCCGCTCCCGTGAACTGCTCGCCCCGGGCGGGCGGTTCATCGAGCTCGGCAAGCGCGACATCTACGGCAACCAGCGCATGCTCCAGAAGCCCCTGTCCGAGAACGCCACCCACTGCGTCGTGGACGCCGCGCGGCTGGCGTTCCAGGCACCGGACCACGCCATGGCCGTGTTCGACGAGGTGGTCGGCCACGTACGCGCCGGGGACTACATGCCGCTGCTGTACACGACCTACCCGGCCCACCGGATCGAAGAGGCGTTCCGGCTCATGCAGCACTCCAAGCACATCGGCAAACTCGTCGTCACCTTCGACGACCCCGTGCCCGTCCACCGCACGCCTCCTCCCCCGCGCATCGACACCGCGGGCACCTACCTGGTCACCTGCGGCCTCGGCGGCCTCGGCGCCGAGACCGCGCGGTGGCTGGCCGAACAGGGGGCGCGGCACCTCGCCCTGGTGAGCCGCAGGGGGGAAGCCGCCCCCGAGGCACCGGAGTTGCTGGCGGAACTGCGGGCGCGGGGCGTCGACGTCCGGGCGCACGCCCTCGACATCGCCGACCCGGCGGCCGTACGCCCGCTGGTCGAGGCCCTCGCGGAGAGCGGCCGCCCCGTGCGCGGCATCGTGCACTCCGCCATGCATCTGGACGACGACGCGCTCACCGAGCTGACCGACGAACGGTTCCGCGCCGTCCTCGCGCCGAAGTGGGGCGGCGCCGCCCTGCTGGACTCGCTGTGCCCACAGGCGGACCTCATCGTCTACTCCTCCGCCAGCGCACTGGGTGGCACCATCAATCAGGCCGCCTACGTCGCGGCGAACCTCGCCTCGGAGGCGCTCGTACGGGCCCGGCGCGCCGCGGGCCGCCCCGGGCTGGCCGTGGCGTGGGGCTCCATCGGGCGCGTCGGCTACGTCGCCCGCAACGGCCTGACCTCGAAGCTGAGCGCCGTCGGCCTGCTGCCCGTTGACCCCCGGGACGCGCTCGCGGCGCTCGGACGGTTCACCGGCGAGGGGAGGGAGCAGGTGGTGTTCGCCCGTTGCGACTGGGGCCGCCTGGCGATGCTCGCCTCCACCATGAGCCGCCCCCGGTTCGCGTCGCTCGTGTCGGCCGAGGCCGAGGGCACCGGACTGCGGTGGGAGGAACTGCTCGACAAGCTCGCCGGCATGACCCCCGCCGAGGCCGCGACCATGGTCGAGGACATGATCACCACGTTGGTCGCCGAGACCCTGCGCATGCCGCCGGACGAGGTCGACCGGCACCGTCCGCTCCAGCAGTACGGAATGGATTCGCTCATGGGCATGGAGATGCTCACCAAATTCCGCACGCATCTCAACCAGGAGGTGCCGGTCATGGAACTCCTGCACTCCGACGGTTCCATCCACGGCATCACCGAGACGGTCCTGCCTCACCTGCTGAGGCAGGCGCGTTCCGGCGACCCGGCCGAGCCCCCGTCCGCGCTGCCGGCGGCACTGTCCGCCGCGCCGCCCGCGGATCTCACGGCCGGGCTGTCCGCGGCCCTGCCGTCCCGGCCGGCTTCCCGATGAGAGCAGGTGCGAGGTGACCATCGTGATGACCGGCGCCACCGGATTCCTCGGCTCCAGACTGCTGCGGGCCCTGCTCGCCACCGGTACCGCCACGGTCACCGTGCTCGGCCGGGACGGCACCGGGCAGCCGCTCGCCGCCCGCGTGGAGAGCGCGCTGCGCGCCTGCGGCGCGACCGCGGGCGAAGTCCTGCGGGCCCGCGACCGGCTGACCGCGATCCCCGTGGATCTGGCCCGGCCCCGCCTGGGCCTGGAGCAGGCCGCACACCGACAGCTCGCCGAACACGCGGACGCGTTCTGGCACTGCGCCGCGGCCATCTCCCTGGTCGGTACCGCCGACACGCTTGCCCCGGTCAATGTGGCCGGCACCCGTCACCTCACCGAGCTCGCCGAACACGCACCCGCCCACGCCCTGTTCGTGTACATGAGCACCGCCTACGTCGCCGGCGACGCGCCACCGGGCGCCGGCTCACCCTTCGGCGACGCCATCACCGGCTACGAGTGGACCAAACAGCAGGCCGAGGAGATCGTGCGGGACTGGGCCGGCCGGCACCGGCGCCCCGCGCTCGTCCTGCGCCCGAGCCTGCTGGCCACCGACCGGCCGATCCCCGAGACCGCCGCCCAGCAGCCCTTGTCCATGCTCGGCACGCTCCTTGCCGAACTCCTGGAACAGTCACCGCCGCTGTTGCGCCGCGCCCTGCTCCGCAAGCGGGCCGGGGTGCCACGGATCCGCCTGCGCCTTCAGGGCGATCCGGCCTCCCACCTCAACGTCGTGCCGGTCGAGTACGCCGTCGACGCCATGCTGCGGCTCGCGCGCCCGCCCGGCAGCACGACGTACCACGTGGTCCACCCCGAGGAGACCTCCGCGCGGGTCCTGGTCAGCGCCGTCGGCGAGCTCCTCCCCGGCGTCGAGCTGATACTTCAGCCCACCGTCGACCGCCCCAACCTCATCGAGTCGCAGATCAACCCGGTCCTGGCGAACTTCCTCCAGCGCGACTGGCACAGCCGCGCCGACCCCGGCACTCCCCTGCGCGACACCCTGCCGGACCTGCCCGCCCCCGCCGCCGTCGACAGCGCCTACATCCTCTCCGCCATGAACGCCCGCCTGCCCGCGCCCTGTTGAGCCGGGCACCCCACTCGCCCCGCCCCGGGAGGACACCACAGTGAACAAGGACGGCCCCAGGGCCCCCGAAGGCAGGACGGCCTGGCGGAAGGCCGCCGTCGTCGCCGTACCGGCGCTGGCGGCGGTGGCGGCGATGGGCGTGGCGATGTCCGACGGGGTGCTCGCCTCGTCGTTCGCGGTGTCCGGCTCGGCCTTCCAGGTGTCGGCGGGCGAACTGACCAGCGACGGCCTGGCGTCGTTCGCCCAGCTCGACCGGTCCACCGACGGCACGCAGCACCCGGCGGCACTGCTCGGCATCGGCGGCGCCACGCTGTCGGACTTCTGCCAGGCGTCCCGGTTCAGCACGCCCGTGGGCACCGTGGTGTTCAAGCTGACCGCGGGCGGCGACGCGGGGAAGATCAGCGCGAGCGATCTGGTCCTCGACGGGGAGGGCCTCGTAGGGGACGCGCAGTTGGGCACCGTCCAGCTCGGCCGCGACGCCTCCACCCTCGACCGGGTGCCCGGGGTGCGGGGCGAGCCCGGGCAGTTCGGCCTGCAGGCGTCGCAGGTCACCGTCTCCGGGGTGAGGTCGCACGCCCGCTCCGTGACGGGCGGGAACTTCCGCCTCAAAGGGCTGAAGCTGGACGTCAGCCTGGACGGCAAGGCGTGCTTCTGACCTCCCCGCGTGCTCGTGCCGCGCGTCGCTGGCGGCGGACCCGGCCC
This sequence comes from Streptomyces sp. NPDC001407, assembly GCF_042895325.1. NCBI lineage: Bacteria > Bacillati > Actinomycetota > Actinomycetes > Kitasatosporales > Streptomycetaceae > Streptomyces > Streptomyces sp. NPDC001407. The sequence continues at coordinate 369,027 of NZ_JBIAWF010000004.1, read as the reverse complement.
TTCTGGGCCGGGCTGCTCCTCGTTCTCGCCGGCGTCGAACTCGTCGTCATGCCGATGGTGCCGCTGACCGTGCTGTTCGGCCTGGGGCCCGCCGGGATCGCCGCCGTCGGGATCGGGACGGCGCTCGTCGCGGCCGGGCTGTTCCTGTGGTTCCTCCCGCACACCCGCCACTACGTCGGCGTGCACGCCGTGATCCTCGCGGTGTTCTCGTTCGCCGCGACCAACCTCGGCGGCTTCCTCGTCGGCATGCTGCTGGGGATCGCCGGGGGCGCCATGGGCTTCGCGTGGACACCGGCACCGGCGCCGCACGGGACCACGCTCCCGGCCGGTCCGGAGCACCCGCCGGCCCTGGCCGTCGCCCTGCCCCTCGCCCTCCTCGCTGCCCTGGGCCCACCGGCCCTGCGCCCGCCCGCCCCCGGTCACCTCACCGTCGCCCGCACCCCTCCGACGGTCACCACCACCCGCTTCGCCCCCGACGGCCTCACCCTCACCACCGTGACCGACGTACCCACCGCCGCGGGCCCGCGCAGGGCCATGGTGCTCAGGATGCGGGCCGCGACGCTGACCGACTACCGGCTGCGCGCCCACGACGGCGATCGCGCGCTGACCCTCGGCGCCGGACGGCTGAGCATCAGCGGCGACGTGACGCTCTACCTCACCCGCCTCAGCGGCTGCGTCCAGGGAATCCTGTGCACGACCTTCACGCCCGACACCCTGCCCGTGCCGCCCGTGGTACCGCCCTTCGTCTTCATGACCCATGTGTCCGCCGACCAGGCCCTGGTCACCGGCGACACCGTCACCGCGGACGGCCTGGCCATCGGCGCCGCACAGGCGGAATCCGGCAGGGTAGGCGAGGCCGGCCGGGGCGACGTTCCTCGTACAGGCCGGTGAACATCACCGCTCCACGGCCCGGCGTGCCGGGTTCTGGCACCTGGCGGTGTCCTACAATCCGGCCATGCGTCGACGTCCCGCTGTGGCGATCACCGTTCTGGCCGTGCTCGCCACCGTCTCGGGCTGCTCCGGCGGCACCGCGCCGGCGGCCGATGACACGGCCTCACCTTCCTCGGCGGCAGCGCGAACACCCGAGTGGACGGTCGGCCGGATGCAGAACGCCCATCCTTTCCGCCACCAGCTGGGGGTCTCCCACACGCCGCCGCCGACCGAGACGAACGCCCGGGTGGGCGCGGTGTTCAGCCACGACGGGTCCGGCGACCACTTCTGCACGGGAAGCGTCGTGGACAGCCCGGGCAAGTCCGTCGTCATCACCGCGGCACACTGCATCCACTCCGGGAAGGGCGGCGACTACCAGACCGACCTGACCTTCGTGCCCGGCTACCGCAACGGCCGGTCACCCAACGGAATTTGGCCGGCCCGCAAGATGGTGGTGGACGACCACTGGGCGCAGTCCTCCGACCCCGACTACGACGTGGGCTTCGTCATCGTCGGCAAGGTGGGCGGCAAGCGGATCGCCGACGTCCTGGGCGCGAACCGCTTCGGTTACAACCCGGGCTTCGACAAGCACGTGCAGATCACCGGCTATCCGTCGAGCGGCGACAGCCCGATCTCGTGCGTCAACAGAACCACGAGGTTCCAGACGGACCAGATGAAGGTGGACTGCACCGGCTACAGCGGCGGAACCAGCGGCAGCCCCTGGCTGACCGACTTCGACCAGATCACCCACACCGGGGAGGTCATCGGCGTCATCGGCGGCTACCAGGCCGGCGGTGACACCGACGACACCTCCTACAGCCCGTATTTCAACGACGCCATCAAGGCGCTGTACGACAAGGCGGTCAAGGCCGGGGGCTGACTGCCCGACCGACCGCGAAGGCCGCGGGCGGCGTCGCGTTGCCCGCGTTGTCGTAGCCGATGGCGCAGTACGTCCAGGGGGCCTCGGACCCCTTCAGGCTCGCGGGTATGCCCAGGTAGGGCCGGTAGCCCTCCGGGGCGGAGCAGTCGGTGCCGGACTTCGGCCCGTACTTGACCTTGTACGAGGTGATCTCCCACGGCAGGTGGACCGGGCGTACCCAGTAGGTGGAGTCCGCCCCCTCGCCGAAGTGCTGGATGTCGGCCTGGGGTGCCACTGCCGGCGGCGTGTTGTCGACGCGCGCGTAGGCGTACGACGGGTGCCGGAGGGACTTCGCCCACGCACCGCCGCCCGGGCGGGCATCCGGTCCGCCGACGGCGCAGAGCACGTAGAGGTTGTCCCGCTTCGGGAGCAGGCCGGTGTACTCCACCCCGGCGGCGGGCAGTGGGCGGGGCCGGGTGTAGCCGCGCGGGTCGGTGCAGTCGACGGCGCCGAACGGGCCGGTCTTGAAGGCCACATACGCGTGGTGCGCGCCCGTGTGCGGGGTGACCTTCGCGTCCCAGCGGGCGGGGCCCTGCGGGGTTTCGCTCCGCGTCTGCTGTCCGGAGGAGGTTACGTCCACCTGCTCGCCCCGGTCCAGCCCGCAGCCGTCGCGGTCGAGCCGCAGGCCCGTGGCGTCCAGGCAGGAGGCGACCGCGTCGACCGGCGTCGCGTAGACGGTGTTGTCCTTGGGGACCACCAGCCCGGGCGCGCCGCCCTCGCAGGGGCGGCCGAGGCCGCAGCCGAGGTAGCCGGGGGTGGAGACGGTGTTGAGCATGCCCACGATCCGCTCGCCGTCCGCGGTGGTGACGGGGCCGCCCGAGGAGCCGCCGCTGATGCCGAGGCAGTCGGTGCGGGTGAAGTCGCGCCACAGCCAGGTGTGTTCGTGCAGGGCGACCGAGGAGCCCGTCACCTCGCAGGCCGACAGGCGCAGGAACTGCCGGTCGGGGTCCACGCCGTCGGTCGGGGCGTGCGCGGCCTGGAGCGGGGTGCCGGGGGTGGGCCGGGCGGCGGCGAGCGTGCGGGGCGTCACGTTCATCCGGGCCAGTTCCCCGTAGGTGGCCGACAGTTGGAGCACCGAGACGTCGATGCCCTTCATCGTCGCGTACGCGACGCGCTCGACGGGGAACGTCCTGTGTGCGGTGGGGTTGTCGTGGAAGTACGCGGGGGTGAAGGTCCAGTCGGGCTCCGCGGGCCTGTCCACGAGGACCTCGTTGGTTCCCATGGTGTCGCTGACGCAATGGCCGTTGCTCAGAACGAGCGCCTTGGCCGCGGGGTCCGGCTTGCCCGAGGCGTGGACGAGTGTCGCCGTGCAGGTGGTGCCGCCGCCCCCGACGAGACGGCCGGACGCGCGGAACTTCCGTCCGGCGGCGGATCCGGAGTCGATCAGCGGTGCGTCCTCGGGCCCGGCCTGCGCCCCGGCCGTGGCCCCGGCGCCGGGCCGTGGCTGGACGGCCTGCGCCTGGCCTCCGTGGAGCAGCCCCGCGGCGACGACCGCACAGGCGACGGCGGCGAGCGGGCCGCGTATCCGGGCGGGAGCACGGGTGGGAACGGCGTCTCTCAAGACAGTCCTCCATGATCGGCAATCGGGGAGACGCCCCGACTTTCGCAGAGCCGTCGAGCATCGACGAGGGGCAGCATCCGCTTCCGGTCATGCGCGCACGGCGAACCCCTCGGGAGCAGGCCGCCTTTCAGGAGGGGGCGCGTGCAGCGTGCGGCGGCGATCGACGCGAATGCCCAGGACCCGTCCCCCGCTGCCCGGCCGTCGGCCGGCGTTCTCCCGGATGACGCGAATTGGTACGGACAAGTCCGTTCCGGAAGAGCAGCGTTGGGCCGGATCGTACAGCCGACGAAGGTGAGGTTGGATCACCATGAAGACTCCGAAGCCGCTCAGGGCCGCTGCCCTCCTGGCCGTGCCACTGGCCGCGGGCATGGCGCTGGGCGTCGCCCCGGCCGCGGCGCATGTGCCGGATGCGCGCCCGGCGGCCGGCGCCGAGGACGTCACGCTGACGAACGGCGACAACGGGCGGACGCTGGACATCAGGACCGGTGACGGCGTCAAGGTGCGGCTGAAGGGCTCCCGTTCGCGAGGCGTCACCTGGGCGTGGAGCGTGCCCACGAGCGGATCGCCGAGCTTCGCCCGGACGACGGCCGGGACGTCGCAGGGCGGCAACGCGACGGCGACGTTCCGGGCGGTGCGGCCCGGGACCGCCGAGATCGAGGCATACCAGCGCTGCGTTCCGGACCCCGGACACGTCTGTGCGCAGGTGGTCATCCCGTGGAAGGTGACCTTCACCGTGCGGGAGAGGGCGCGCTCCGGGCTCTCCCTCCTCGACCTCGTCGGCCGGGCGACGGACCGTGTCCGCGAGTCGGATCCGCAGGCGGTGCTGCTGGTCGCGGCAGGGGACTCGCCGAGCGGGCCGACCCGGGACATGGCGAAGGTGACGCACTGGCGGTTCATTTTCAACAACCGCGACAACTCCTCGGCGGAGATCAGTGGCGACCTCGACGGGAGCCTGGGGCCGGTCATCCGGCACGACAGCCGGTGGGTGGGCGCGCTGCCGGTCGACGAGGAGATCACGATGACGCCTGCCCAGGCGTACGACCGGCTCGAGGACGCGGGCCACGGCGAGGCGTTCCGGTACGTCTCCCTGGTGAAGCCGATGGGCACTCCTCCGTGGCACCTGCAGTACCACTTCTCGAACCACCCGGGCGGCTGCGACGGTTACGCCGTCTTCGTGGGCTCGGGCGAGGTGTCCCCCATCTGCGGCAAGTGAGCGTGACCGCGCGCCGGACATCGGCTCCGTCTTCCGGCCGCTGACCCTGGCACATGGACGCCGGACCCGACGGCGTCACCCCCCACGCACACGGATCACCGTGGGGTACGGGCCGCCGACCGCCTAGCCCGCAGGACGCCCGCGATCCGCAGGCACCAGTCCCGGTGGCCCTCTTCGAAGGCGAGGCCGCGCAGGCAGGTCAGATACGGCCCGATCCGCGTCCCCCGGCTCAGGAACTCCTCCTCGTCGGTGTCGCCGCGCATCCGCCGCAGGAGCTCGCCGAAGAGCTTGACCTTGGCGTCGGCCGCGGCCGCCCGCTCCTCCAACTGCCCGATCACGGGCCCGGTGTCGATGCGATCGGCGGCCTGGACCTTGACGAGCAGGTCGTCGCGGATGAACGAGGGCTTCGATACGGCCGCCGCGAACCGCTCCAGCTCGGCGAGACCGGCGTCGGTGACGCGGAACAGGCGCTTGTTGGGACGGGTCTCCTGAACGACCTGACGCCCCGTCACCATGCCTTCCCTTTCCAGCCTGGTCAGCTCGGCGTAGAGCTGCTGGGGCAGGGCGTGCCAGAAGTTGGCGACGCCGACGTCGAACGCCTTGGCCAGTTGATAGCCGCTGAACTCGCCGTCCAGCAACGCCGCCAGCACAGCGTGCCGCAAGGCCATCGAGGTGCCCCCTTCCCTTTCATCTCCCGCCCGTGCAGCATACTCAAGGAAACGACTAGTCAGATCCTTGAGTATCAGGAGGAGTCATGGACACCGCCGCACGCTTCCGCGCCGCCATCGAGGCACACGATCTCGACGCGCTGGAGGACCTGTTCGCCGAGGACATACGCTTCTACAGCCCCGTGAAGTTCACCCCCTTCGAGGGAAGGCACATGATGCTCGGGCTGCTCAAGGTGCTGCTGCGCACCTTCGAGGACTTCCGCTACGTCGGCCACTTCACGGGTACGGCCGAGACCGGCACCGACGGTGACGAGGCTCCGTCCGCGGTCCTGCCCTTCCGGGCCGCGGTGCACGGCAAGCAGGTCCACGGCATCGACCTGCTCCAGTTCGACGAGGCGGGCCGGGTGAAGGAGTTCACCGTGATGGTCCGGCCGCTGTCCGCCACGCACGCCCTGAGCGAGGCGGTGTTCGCGGGCCTGGTCGCCGACGGCCTCGTCCCCCAGCCGGCCGACGGCTGAACCGCCCCGGCGGCCCGTGGGAGCACTCAACTGGCCTGATACTTCATGGTGATGAGCGCCGGTGAAGCATAGGTTTTGTGCGTATTCCCGATCTTTTGGAGGTACGCCATGAAACGACAGCTCGTCACCGGCGCGATCGCCGCCGCCTGTCTGCTCGTACCCTTCCAGGCCCACGCCATGGCCCCGCAGGCCGCCGCGAGCCCGACCGCCGTGGTGTGGGACAAGTGCGAGGCCGCGCTCGACTCGCCGCACGAGTCGCACACCAACCCGGACGTCATCAACGTCCATGCCGACCTCAAGGGCTGTAAGCAGAAGATGCCCGAATACTCGATATCGGTCACCCTCTTCAAGGAAGGCACCCAGGTCGCGCACAACTCCGGCTCCGGCAAGAACAAGTTCAAGGCCCGTGTCGTGGCCAACTGGCCGCCGCCGAAGGGCGAGTGCCACTCCTACTCGGCCAAGGCGACCTTCACCATCAAGGCCGACGGAAAGTCGCACACCACCACCGTGGAGAACCACAGCCAGGGCAAGATCTGCATCAAGAAGTAGGCGCTCACCGTGGCCGGTCCGGCCATGGCGCCCGACCGGCCACATCCCTCCTCCCCCAAGGCGCACAACATGAACGGGTACACCGTCTTCCTCGCGGTCACCGACCGGACCGGCCGGCCGGAGCCGGCCTTCGCCCTCACCGCGTTCGCCGTGGAGACCGGGCGGCTCGGGGAAGCCGAGGCGCGAGCGGCATCCGCGCTCGCCGGTCTCGCGCCCGACGCGGCCTGGCCGGACCTGGACCCTGCCGTACGGCGGGAGGTCGTCACCCGGGTGCGCAGGGTGCCGCACCACGCCGTGGACCACACCGAGCACGACCGCGCCCCCGCCCGCTCGGCGTCTCCCCTGGCCGACTGCCTGCGCAGCCTGGCCGCCGGCTCGTTCGCCGAGATCACCGCTGAGCCGTACACCGTGTACGTCACCGACGGGCACCACTTCCGCGACGCGGCGTCGGCCCCTCTCCTCGCCGGTGCCCAGGCCGTCCACCTCGACGCCGAAGCGCGCTTCCCCGCGCTCGCACGCCTCACCGCGCTCCTCGCCTCGGCCGCCGCGCCCTCGATCGACGCGGCCGTACCCGACGAGGAAGACCTTTACGACGCCTTCGACCGCTACACGCTCGGCGGCCTGGCGTAAGCCCTGCGGGCGCGCTCCTCGCAGTGGTGTGAGAGCCTCCGGTGTCGTACACCCGGAGCGAGGGACAGGAGCGCGTCCTATGCGCGTCATCGTGAGTGAGTTCATGAGCCTGGACGGCGTCGTGCAGGCGCCGGGCGGGCCCGAGGAGGACACCGACGGAGGCTTCGCCCACGGCGGGTGGTCGCACCCGTTCTTCGATCCGGAGGTGGTGGGCGGCGCCTTCGCCGACGCGCTGACGAAGGCCGAGGCCCTGCTGTTCGGCCGCCGCACCTGGCAGACGATGGCAGCGGCGTGGCCCGAGCGGGCCGGGGACCCGTTCGCCGACCGGATGAACGCCCTGCCGAAGTACGTGGTCTCCAACACGCTGGGCGACGACGACCTGACGTGGGACAACAGCACGCGCATCCCGGGCGGGGAGGCCGTCGCCCGCGTGCGGGAACTGCGCGACGCCCCCGGCGGCGACCTGTTGGTCATGGGGAGCCCCACGCTCGTACGCGCGCTCCTGAGCGAGAGCCTGGTGGACGAGCTCCGCCTCGTGATCATGCCGGTGCTGCTCGGCGGCGGAAAGACGATCTTCCCCGAGGACGGCACGCTGCACACGCTGGAGCTGGTCTCCACGGCCGCCAGTGGCACGGGCACGCAGGTGTGCACCTACCGGCCGGTCGCCGAGCGGTAGGACGGCCCGCAGGACCGCCTCCCGCGCCCGGATGGCCGGACCTTCCCGCCGCCGGGGCTCAGGCCGGGGCGTAGCCGCGGGCGTGGACGAGCTGCTGGACGAGCTCGGTGAAGGCGCGCGCGGCGGCGCTCCGATAGGCGCTCTCACGCCGCAGGAGGGTGACGGTGCGGGCGGGCAGGGCCGGTTCGAGGGGGACGGGCCCGAGGTGCGGGTGGTCGTGCGTGACGGCGTCGGGCAGGACCGTGGCCAGCGAGGTGCGCTGGACGATTTCCGTGAGGGCCTGGACGGAGTTGGCCTCCACCGCGATGCGCGGCCGCACCTTGTGGGCGGTGAAGTAGGCGTCGATGTGGCCTCGAGTGGCGAAGTCCTCGCTCAGCAGGGCGAGTTGACGCCCAGCGAGGTCCCGGACGGGCAGCGGTTGTCCCTGGCCACCGGGCCGGTGGGCGCCGGTGACGAGGCCGAGGGTCTCGGTGTAGAGAGCGGCCGCCGTGATGCCGGGCAGGTGGGGGCCGTGGAAGGCGATACCGAGGTCCAGTTCGTCGGCCAGCAGGCCGGTCTCGATGCGGTCCTGGGTCATCTCCTGGACGTCCAGGGTGATGCCGGGGTGCCGGGTGTGGAGCTCGGCGGTGAGGGGGCCGACGAGGTAGGCGGTGAAGGTCGGGGTGAGCGCCAGGCGCAGGTGGCCGCGGGAGAGGTCGGCGACGTCCAGGACGGCGCGTTCGGCCGCCGCGAGGTCGCGCAGGGCGCGGCGGGCGTAGTGGACGTAGGTCTCGCCGGCGTCGGTGAGCCGTACGGTCCGCCCGGTGCGGTCCAGGAGCTGCGCGCCGACCGTGCGTTCCAGCTGCTTGATCTGCTGGGAGAGGGTGGGCTGGGAGATGTGCAGCTCTTCGGCGGCGCGGGTGAAGTTGGCGTGTTCGGCGACGGCGAGCAGATAGCGCAGGTGACGCAGTTCCAGGGCCATGCCCACAACTATAGATGTCATCGATAGAAGTCATGGGTAATAGCTCTTGGACGCTATAGGTGCAGGTCGTGCATGGTGGATCTCGTCGGCCCCACGGGGGCAGGCAGCCACCGAAGGGAGTGACCATGCAAGACCTCACCGAGGGCGTCGCGCGTTTCCAGCGGGATGTCTTCCCGGCCAAGGCGGAGCTCTTCGCCCACCTGGCCGCGCATCACGCGCCGCACACGCTGTTCATCGGCTGCTCGGACGCCCGGGTCGTGCCGGAGCTGATCACACAGGGCGAGCCGGGTGAGCTCTTCGTCATCCGCACCGCGGGCAATCTCGTCCCGGCCTACACTCCCGCCGCCAACGGGGTGACGGCGAGCATCGAGTACGCCGTGGCCGTGCTGGGCGTGCGCGACATCGTGGTGTGCGGGCACTCCGCCTGCGGCGCGATGACCGCCCTGGCCGAGGAACACGATCTGAGCGGCGCGCCGATGGTCGCCGGCTGGCTGCGGCACGCGGACGCCGCCCTGGCCCGCACCGCCGGCATGGCGGCGGGTCCGGCGAAGGTACGGGCCCTGGTGCGCCAGAACGTGCACGCGCAGCTGGCGAACCTGGCCACTCACCCCTGCGTCGCCCGGGCCCTGGCCGAGAAGAAGGTGACGCTGCACGGCTGGGTCTTCGACATCCCCACCGGACGCGTCGAAGCGCTCGACATCACCGGCGCGGGCACCGCCCTCGCCGCCTGAGCGAGTCCGGCCCGCCCCCGGCCCCGAGTGCCCGCAGCGCGACGCCCGGGACCACCACCCCCTAGAACCTGCCGTTCCGCTTTCCCGCGCGAACCGGCATCCCCAGAAAAAGGAGCCCTCTCATGGTGCACGCCCAGTTCGACCCCACCGCCCGCGAGACCCTGGCCAACGCCGCCGTCGAGGCCAAGACCCGCAAGAACCTGTCCTGGCAGCAGATCGCCGACGCCTCCGGCCTGTCGGTCGCCTTCACCACCGCCGCCGTCCTCGGCCAGCACCCCCTGCCGGAGACGTCCGCCAAGGCCGTCGCCGAGCTCCTCGGCCTGGACGACGACGCCGCGATGCTGCTCCAGACGATCCCGGCCCGCGGCTCGATCCCCGGCGGCATCCCCACCGACCCGACCATCTACCGCTTCTACGAGATGCTCCAGGTCTACGGCACCACCCTCAAGGCCCTGGTCCACGAGGAGTTCGGTGACGGCATCATCTCCGCGATCAACTTCAAGCTCGATGTGAAGAAGGTCGCCGACCCCGAGGGCGGCGAGCGCGCCGTCATCACCCTGGACGGCAAGTACCTGCCGACCAAGCCCTTCTGATCCAGCAGGGGCGGGGCCGTACCGGCCCCGCCCTTTCAGCCGTCTTTCCCTCTTCACCCAGCCCGGAGGAACCCATGGACTTCGCGCAGCGCACCATCGACATCGCCCGGCAGAACGTCGCCGAGGGCGGCCGGCCGTTCGCGACCGTCATCGTCAAGGACGGCGCGATCCTGGCCGAGAGCCCCAACCTGGTGGCCCAGACCTGTGACCCCACCGCCCACGCCGAGATCCTCGCCATCCGCGAGGCATGCGTGAAGCTGGGCACCGAGCACCTGACCGGCACCACCATCTACGTCCTCGCCCACCCCTGCCCCATGTGCCTGGGCTCGCTCTACTACTGCTCCCCCGACGAGGTCGTCTTCCTCACCACCCGCGACGCCTACGAGCCCCACTACGTCGACGACCGCAAATACTTCGAACTCGACACCTTCTACGGCGAGTTCGCCAAGGACTACACGGAGCGCCGCCTGCCCATGCGGTACGAGGCGCGCGACGCGGCGGTCGACGTCTACAAGGCATGGCAGCAGCGCAACGGCGGCGAACGCCGCGTGGCCGGAGCACCCACCGCCTGACGGCCGGCCTCTCACCGCCCTTGTCCGCGCCGCGACGGTTCAGCCACCTATGGCCGCGCCGTCGCGGCGCGGGTCCGCCGCACCGCGCAGGTGCCCGCCGGGGGTCACCTCGACCAGGGCCGCGCCGCTGCGCAAGGGGACCGCGACGGCGCACGGGTGGCCGAGCGCGGTGTGGAGACAGCCCTGCCGGGCCCAGGTGACCTGCGAGCCGCCGCCCAGACCGGAGGACTGGGGCTCCACCACCGCGAGGACCGCCTGCACGGCGACGGCCGCGTCGGCGGCGCCGCCGCCGTCACGGAGCACGGCGCAGCCAGCCGCGGCGGCCGCCGGATCGGCGGCCACCACCATGAACCGCTCCCCGCGCGCCGACCTGCCGGACCCCGGCCCGCACCCCGGCCGTGCTGTCGCGGTGGACGGGGACACGGCCACCCCGGGGCGGCCGTGGGTCGCCGGCGAGGCGAACAGCGGGAACACGAGCGTGCCGGCGGCGAGGGCGGCGCGAGCGTGCGGCGAGGAGCGATCACCTCTGGTGGATACCCGGCTCGGCCCATGGTGGTGCGTGCCGGGGCGGAGGGGCCCACGCCCGGGACCCCGTCGGGCCCACGGCCCGGGGGCCGGGTGGACCGGGCGCCCGGCGGGCCAGGCGCCGCCTACCCGTACGGCCGCGCCACGACTGGCAGGCGTAATCCGGCCCGAGGATGCTTGAGCGTGTTGCGGCACGAGAGAGCGGGAGCGGGCACGTGAGGGCACCGGGTGCGAGGCGCGCTGGCGTGGGGCGCTGGTGCCTGCGCCACCTCCAGCTCCTGCCCGTCCTCCTGCTCGTCATGGGCGCGCTCCTCGACTACAACACCTCCCCGCACTTCAGCGCCGAGGCGTTCTACACCGCCGCGCCGATGACCGCCGCCGCGCTGCTGTCACTGCGCGCGACGGTCCTGGCGGGCATCGGTGCCTGCGCCGCCGACTTCGCGCTGCTCACCCACTTCGGGTTCATCGGGGATTCCGGCGGGCGCAGCGAGCTCGCGGCGGTCGCGACCGTCTCGGTCTTCGCCGTCGTCGTCAACCGCCTCATGTACTTCAGCGACGTCCGGCTGCAATCGGCGCGCAAGGTCGCCCTCGCCGTGCAGCGCGCCGTGCTGCCCGAGCCGCCGGCGGCGATCGGGCGGCTGCGCATCGCCGTGCGCTACCAGTCGGCGGTGAAGGGCGCCCAGATCGGCGGTGATCTGTACGGCGTGCAGGACACCCCGTACGGCGTGCGCTGCCTGGTCGGTGACGTGCGGGGCAAGGGGATGGAGGCCGTCAAGGCCGTGGACGTGGCGCTGGGCGTGTTCCGGGAGGCCGCCGACGAGGAACCCACCCTCGTCAAGATCGCCGCCAGGCTGGAGCGGGCGCTGAGCCGCGAGGCGCGGCGGCGGCAGGGACCCGAACAGACCGAAGGGTTCGTCACCGGTGTGCTCGCCGAGATCCCGCACGCCGGGGACGAGCTGCGGCTGGTCAACCGCGGCCATCCGGCGCCCCTGCTCCTGCACGGCGGCGAGGTGCGCAGCGTGGAGCCGTCCGTACCGGCCCTCCCACTGGCGCTGGGCGAACTCGGCCTCGACGAGGACCGGACCGACACGCTCCCCTTCCCGCCGGGCACGACGCTCCTCCTCTACACCGACGGCCTCACCGAGGCCCGCGACCGCGCCGGGACCTTCTACGACCCCGGCGCCCGCCTCCCCGGCCGCACGTTCCCCGGCCCGGACGCGCTCCTGGACGCCCTGCTCACCGACGTCCGCCGGCACACCGGCGGCCGCATCAGCGACGACATGGCTCTGCTGGCGGTGACCCGGGACGGGGCCGGCGAGAGGCCCTGACAGTGGCGGGCCGTACGGCGCAGCACGGCTGAGAAGTCACTCCGCGGCGCGCTGCTCCGGCTCCTCCCCCGTCGGCGTGTCGATGACCGGTACCGGTTCGAGGCCGATCTTTTCCGCTATCCGTGTCAGGAGCGCGTCCTGCGCGGCGAGGTGGCCCTGGAGGTGTGCCATCTCGTGGAGGGTCGCGCTCGCGTCGCGGAAGGTCGCTTCGGAGCGCTTGTCCGACGCCGCGGCCTGGACGTTCTGGCCCACCATGATGACGGACAGCAGCACGAGCTGGAGGAACGTCTGCGCCACCCAGGAGACCATGGCCGCCGCGCCCGCGTCGATCGCGTCCGGCAGGCTGATCAGGTCGAAGAGGGCGAAGGCATAGGCGCACCACATGCTGCCGACCGCCCGGGTGACGACGATCGCGACCTTCGTGTTGAACCGCGTGACCGCGCTGCCGCGCGGGTGCTGGTCGGTGACCTTCACCGGCCCTTGGGCGTCGCGCGCGGCGATGTGGGGGTGGGGCATGTGCTGATAGATCGTCATGACACGGCTTCCTGTCGAGGGGCGGCTGCGGCGGGCCGCACGGCCGGAAGCCGGCCGGCGGAAGTCCGTCCGCGCCCGGCCGCGTCTCCCTGCTCTGCCCGCGATTCGGTTCTACCCTGCAACGCCTTTTCCTCGCGCCCGGGTTCGGACACGTCTGCGCAAGGTTCCCGGACGGCACCACCGGTGGTACCGGCCACGGGCGGGGACAACTAACATCCGGACACATGTCCATTCACGAAGTAGAGATCGACGCGCTCCAGGGCGGCTCCGCGGACCTGGGGCAGTACCGGGGCAAGGCCGTGCTCGTCGTCAACGTGGCCTCCAAGTGTGGCCTGACTCCTCAGTACGCCGCTCTGGAGCGGCTGCACGCGCGGTACACCGCTCGGGGTTTCACCGTCCTCGGCGTCCCGTGCAACCAGTTCATGGGCCAGGAGCCCGGGACGTCCGAGGAGATCGCCGAGTTCTGCTCGGCGACGTACGGGGTGACCTTCCCGATGACCGAGAAGGTCGAGGTCAACGGGGCCGGCCGGCACGCGCTGTACGAGGGGCTCGTCTCCGCCCCGGACGCCGGAGGCCACACCGGCGACATCCGCTGGAACTTCGAGAAGTTCCTCGTCGCCCCCGACGGCACCGTGGCGGCACGTTTCGCCCCGCAGACCGAGCCGGACGCCGCCGAGGTCGTGGCGGCCGTCGAGAGCAACCTGCCCGCCTGAGCGCCGGGCGCCTGGCGCCGGAACCGCGCACCGTACGGATGCGGTGCGCGGTTCCGGCTCACCCGGGCCGGCGGTGACCGAGGATCCTCGCCAGCACCGAGGGGAGCGGCTCTCCGCCCAGTACGTCCCGCAGTTCCCCGACACCTTGCGAGCGCTGCGCCGGGGTGAGGGCGATGTAGTGCTCGATGCGTTCGTTGAACGTCCGGCGGAATCGCGCGTAGAGGTCGTCGTCCCGGCGGATGCGGCCCGCGAGCCCGACGAGGGCGGTGGTCCCGGCGTAGTCGTCCTCGGGTATCCGGTGGCCGGGCAGGACGTCCGCGAACCGCGCGGCGTCCCGGCCGAAGCGGGTGCCGTCGAGCCGCCGCACGGTGAAGACGTGCGCGTAGTGCTGTTCGTGGAGCGCCAAGGGCAGCTGCCCGAGAGCCAGTGACTCGTGCAGGGCCGTCAGGCCGGGGGCGAGGAAGTAGTCGGGGGTGCTCGCCACGTGCGGCAGCAGTTCCCGCTGGGGCAGGAAGCGGCAGTCGGCCCGCCGTCCCGCGGCCGAGACGGTCCGCTCCCGGTGCTCGCCGAAGGGGCCGCCGCAGACCAGGACGCGCCGGAAGCGGGCCCAGTCCCGCAGCAGATCGGGAAGCCACCGGTGGAGCAGCCGGACGTAGTCGTCGTTGACGTCGAAGTCCAGCAGGAAGTTCTTGAATCCGCCGACGTTGACCAGCAGATCCCATGCGGGTTCCGCGTCGCCCGGTGCCTGCCGCAGACCTTCGGCGTCGACGACCGGGCCGGTCAGGTGCATCGTGCGATCCGGACCGGGACCGGCGAGCTCGGCCATGCGCCGGGGGACGCCCGGGAAGTTCTGCACCACGCTGTGGGTGGCGAGCAGATGGGCCGCGATGACGTGCTCGTGCGGTGACAGACCGCCCAGGTGCTGCGCGGCGTCCGCGTAGGAGGAGCGGGGCAGGCTCGCGCACAGTTCGCGGATCCCGGCGAGCGGGCGGCCGGTCTGCCAGAAGCTCAGCAGGCTGTCCACCAGGATCACCGGGCGGCACGCCACGGCGGCCCGTACGACCAGGGCGGCGTCCATCACGGAGACCACCTGGTCACTGGCCTTCAGCAGGTCGTCGATCAGCTCGGAGCCGGCCCCGGTCGCCCCGTCGGCCTCCCGGATCTCGTCGAAGGCGTCCGCGTTGCGCCGGGCGAACACGGCCGCCACGCCATCGCCCACGAACACCCGCTCGTGACCGGAGAGCAGCCGCGAGACCGCGACGAGTTCGGAAACCGGGCCGAAGCCACAGTTCTGAGCCCCCATCAGGATCCGCACGGCTTCAGCCCCGTGGCTGTGCTGAGGTCCGGTCCGCCACGGCGGTGAGCACGCCGGCGAGCCGTTGGGCGAACTCGGCCGGGTGTTTCGCGTAGCCCGCGTGGCCGCCGGGGAACTCCACGAGCGCGCGGCCGAGCCGGGCGGCGAGGACCTCCGCCGGGCGGTGGATGACATGCGTACGTGAGTCGTGGCCGCCCGCCATCACGATCCGGTCCGCGGCGCGGGCGAGCGCGGTGAGGTCGGGAAGGAAGCGCGTCGTCGGACGGACCACATGGGCCAGGAAGAACGCGCTGTTGTCGTGCACATCGGGCAGCGCCGGCGCGGGGCGGCCGCCGAATACGGCCGCGAGCTCGCGCAGTGCCGGGGCTGCGCCCTCGCGGCGGAACACCTCGTGGACGTGGTCGAAGAACGCCAAGTGCCGCTCGGCGTCCGGCAGCAGCGCCATCGCGGGCGGCTCGTGCGCGACCACAGACCGGATCCGGCGCCGCGGGCGCGTGGCCAGTTCAAGCGCGACCAGCGCTCCCGAACAGCTGCCGAACACCTCCACCGGCTCGTCCGCCGCGGCGATGTGGTCCAGCAGCCGGCAGGCGTCGTCGGTGTGCGTCTCGATGCGCTGGTCCGCCGGCGGACCGTCGAGCGCGCTGCGGGAATTGCCGCGCGGATCGTAGGTGACGACGCGGCGGTCCGCGGCGAGGACGGCGGCCAGGCGCTCGAAGACGGCCGCGTCGGAGCCGCCGCCCGCGATGAGGAGCAGGAGGGGCCCCGAGCCGCGCACCTCGAAGTGCAGCCTCGCGCCGGGTACTTCCAGCGTGCCGAACTCCAGGCCGTCCATCACACTCCAGGGTCGGAACCGGCGCGACCCTGAAGGGCCACGCCCAGGCTACCCACGGCGGAGGCCGCGGAGAACGGGCCGCCGGGGGCGCTTAGGTGTCGTCGTACGCCCTCGGTGAGACCGTCCGTCCCGGCTCACTCCCACGCGCCCGTCTCACCGGTGCGCCGGCAGGGCATCGCATACCTCACGTCACTCACCGCGGAGGAGGCCACACATGGCCCTCAACAGATCATGGATGCGCTCGGCGGCACTGGCCGCGGCCGTCACCGCACTGGTCTCGACCGCACCGGGCCCGGCATCCGCCCACGAACACCCGGACGGGCCGTTGCACTGCCAGGGCACCGAGTCCGTCGACTACAGCCCGGGAGTCACCCTCACGCCCCGGGGCATCTCCGTCACGACCCGCGGGCGGTTCACCGAGTGCGCCGGCGGTGCGGACGAGGTGACGAGCGGGTCCTACGGGGAGCACTTCACCGTCTCCGATGCCGACTGCGCCCTCCTTCTCGAGGGATTCCACACCCAGCGCACCTTCACGTGGAACGCGAAGGACACGAAGGGCACGAAGGACACCAAGAACGCCAAGGGCACCAGCGTCGCCGACATCAGCGGCAACAGCACCGTCGTGGCCGGCCAGGTCGTCACCACGATCACGGGCACGGTCACCGAGGGCCGCTACCGGGGCCGCAGCGTGAAACAGGTCATCATCCTTCCGCAAACGGGGGTGTTGGAATGCCTCACCACCGGCTTGACGAGTGCGAGCGGCGTGACGACGCTCGACATCACCTGACGCCGCCCGTGCCTCGGCGCACGCCGTCCAGGCAGCAGTGGACGAAGTCCTGGACGACGGGGTCGGTGTCGTCGGCGGGGGCCCAGGCGACGCCGGCGCGGGTGGGGCTGACGCCGGTGACGGGCCGGTAGGTGATGCCGGGGCGGGCGTAGTAGCGGGCGGCGGATTCGGGGGCGAGGGCGATGCCGTAGCCGTTGGCGATCGCGCTGAGCCAGTCGTCGGGCCGGTCGGTCACGGCGCCGACGCGGACCGGCCGGCCGTCGCGTTCGCCGGAGGCCAGCCAGTGGTCCCGCCACGGGCCCGATTCGGCCGGGGCCGCCACGAACGGCTCGTCCCAGAGGTCGCGGAAGGGGATCAGCTCGCGGGCGGCGAGAGGGTGGGCCGAGGGAAGCGCGACCCAGCGGGGCTCGGCGAAGAGCTCGGTGACCCGCAGGGCGTCCTGGCCGGGGAAGGGCAGCCGCAGCAGGGCGACGTCCGCGTCCGCGTCGGCCAGTCCCGCGGTCGGGTCCGACCAGGCGGCCTGCCGCATGTCCACCCGCCAGCCCGGCCGGCGGCGGGCGAACTCCGCGACGATGTGCTGCGTCGCCTCGTTGGCGGCGCTGGCCAGGAAGCCGACCCGCAGGACGCGGGCCGCCCGGCCGGCCGCGCTCTTCGTCTCCCGCGCCGCGCGGTCCCAGCCGGCCAGGAGCGCGGGTGCCCGCTCCGCCAGCGCCCGGCCCGGACCGGTGAGCGTCATGCCGGCCCGGGACCGTGTGAACAGCCGCACCCCGAGCCCGGTCTCCAGTCGCCGGATCTGTTTGGTGAGCGCCGGCTGGGAGACGAAGAGCCGTTCCGCGGCGCGGGTCAGGCTGCCTTCGTCGGCCACGGCGACGAAGTACCGCAACAACCGGGTGTCCACATCCATGCCGTCAGGTTATGGAAGCGGGTATTGGACCCCGGCGCGGGGCCGGGGAAGGCTGGTCACAGCGCGCAGGCAACAAGCTCGCCGACGCGCGCGCACCGAAAGGACGCGTACCGAAAGGAAAGGCGCATGTTCCTCGCCTACGTGACCATCACCCTGGTGGCCGTCGTGGCCAACGCCGGGATCGCCGTCGCGGACTTCTCGCGGGCCGGGTTCGTCCTCGCCAACTCCGCCGAGGTGGACGTCCCGCCGTCCTGGCTGCCGTGGCTGGCCACACTCAAGGCCGCCGGAGCCGCCGGGCTCCTGCTCGGGCTCCTGGGCGTCAGGGCCGTCGGAGTCGCGGCCGCGGTAGGACTCGTCCTGTTCTTCGCGGGAGCCGTCGCGGCACACATCCGCGCCCGCGTCTACCGCAACATCGGCTTCCCCGGCGCGTACTTGGGGCTGGCCGCCGCGTCTCTCGTCCTCGCCGTCGCCCGATAGCCCTCCGGGCACGGGAAATCCCTCCGGGCAGAGGAAGCAGAGGAAATGGAGGAGCGCCGGGAGCATGGCGGGCCGTACCGTCCTCGCATGACCTCTCCTTCACGCATCCGCCCTCCCTATGACGCCGACGAACGCACCCAGTTGCTCACCTGGCTCCAGATGCAGCGGGCCATCGTCCAGTGGAAGTGCGAGGGGCTGTCCGCCGCGGACGCCCACCGGGCCCTGATCCCGACCTCCCCGCTGATGACGGTCGCGGGTCTCGTCTCGCACATGCGGTGGGTCGAGCACTGCTGGTTCGAGGTGATGCTCATGGGGCGTCCCCCGACGTCGAATCCTCTCTTCGACAAGGAGACCGAGGACGCCGAGATGCGCGTCGAGGGCGTGCCGTTGGAGCGGTTGCTCGAGGAATACCGGACACAGTGCGCCGTCTCGGACGAGATCATCGCGGCGCACGGGCTGGACGACACCGGGCGGCAGAAGGACTTCCGGGCCGGGGCCGCGACCCTGCGCTGGATGCTGATGCACATGATCGAGGAGACCGCGCGGCACGCCGGGCACCTGGACATCGTCCGGGAACTGCTCGACGGCGGGAAGGGCTACTACTGAGCCCGGCCGGGATCACCCTCCCCGGTCAGGGCCGCGTAGGCCTGGAGTTCGTCCGGGCGGTGGCTGTCGGTGTCGACGCGCAGGGCGGCGAAGGGCCCGGGGAGCCCCGCGAGACGGGGCACGGAGCGCAGCGTCAGCCGGTCGCCGGGGGCGATCAGTCCGTCCATCACCGCCTCCGCCAGCAGGTGGTTGAGCTGGACGAGCAGCCGGGCGACGGAGACGGAGGCCGTGGCCACGTACAGCTCGCGGTGGACCGGCGGGCGGCCGCTCGGGCCGTCCGCCGGTGGTATCTCCACCGTCGTCGGCCGCCAGGAGCCGACCGCGCGGGGGCCGTCGAAGGCCTTGAGCAGTCTGCGCAGCGCCGTCGTGCTGCCCTCGGGGGCGGGGCCGAGCCAGGCCGCCGAGCCGTCCGGGGCGATGTGGTCGAAGGCGAACCGTTCCCGCAGGTTGTCGGGGCGGCCGGACAGGAAGACGGTCCGGGTGAAGGCGTGCTGCCAGGGCTCGCGTCGTTCCGGCGGTACGGACAGGGCGAACCGGCAGGTCTCGCGCACCCAGTGGGGCAGGTCGAAGCGGCTGACGACGCAGACGGCCAGGGCCGCGTCCAAGCGGCCGGGTGCGTCGTGACCGGCGATCTCGGCCTTCGCGGCCCGCAGGCCCGCCGGGGTGGAGAGGTCCACGCGCGCGGAGATCTCCGGGCGGGCGGCCCGGACGCGCCTGGCGGCCTCGGTGAGCAGGAGTTCGGGCGAGAGGGTCATAGGAACACCGTGGCGAGGAGCTCGCGGTCGGGGGCGGGGCGTCGCTTCCCGAGCAGGGACGAGGTCAGCCGGTAGGGGTCGATGTAGGTGTGCTCGCGCCGGTGCCTGCCCAGGGCGGCGAGCATCGCGTCGTGGCCCGCGGCCGGTGCGGTGGCCGAGCTGTCGAGCAGCCGCTCGGCGCGGGTGAGGCACTGGCGGAGCAGGTCGTGGCGGAAGGACTGCTGCTGTCCGGGGCCGAGGGTGGCGATGAAGTACAGGCGCATCCCCAGCCGGCACACCTCGGGCGCGTGGTCGGCGTCCAGTGAGCTCAGCAGGGCGCCCACGGTGTGGCTGTGCCAGCCGCCGTGCCGGGCGGAGAGGATCTTTCCGTCGATGGGCACGCGGCCGATCGGCACCCGGCGTACGGCCGGTCCCGCCTGGCGCAGCACGCGTTCCAGCAGCTGGTAGTCGGGGTCGAGTTCGTTGTCGTAGACGAAGACGACCTCGTCGTAGCGGGGAGCGAGCGGCAACAGCTCGCGCAGGGCGCAGGCGAGGTAGTTGGGGCGGCCGTCGGAGGAGACGATCTGCCGCAGTGGCAGGCCGTGGCGGGTCGCGTCGAGGTAGACGGGGCCGCCGAGGTCGCGCTGGTCCAGGCCCATGCCCGAGGCGACCAAGTGCTCGATCATCTCCTCCAGCGCGAGGCCGGGCGGCTGGTGTTCCCGCAGTCCCGGGTCGTGCAGGCCCAGCCGGGCGTAGTGCCCGGCCCACAGGCCGAGGACCCGGGCGGCGGCCGGGTGCACCCAGCCGCCGTTCTCGACGGCCTCCGCGTAGGGCCGCAGCGCGGCGGCCGCCGGGCGGCGGCCCTCGGCGCGGTAGCCGACGTAGAGCTCGCCGATCTCCTCCTCCGTGAGGGCGGAGTAGTCGGCGTCACCGTGGGTGCGGTCGAGGTATTCCCAGAAGCCCAGCGTCTGCTCGGTGGGGTGATAGGTGGTGTGGCTGTACCGGTAGGTGACGTCGGCGAGGTGTGCCGTGGCCCGGTAGATCACGTCCGACCAGAACAGTCCCTTGAGATGGCTGGGGGTGAGCGGCTTGGAGGGGGTGATGGTGATCGGCGCCACCAGCACCCGCGGCCGGGCCGCGGCCGCGCTCCCCGGCCGGCCGGTGTCCCCGGCCGGTGTGCGCGTGTTCGTCAGGGCGGCGGTGGGCACGGTCAACGGCGCTGTCCGTGGACGAAGAACACCCGGCGTACGTCCTTGACGTGCCGCTCGGGCACCGGGTCCGGCCACCGGCCGTACGACGCCTCCGGCTCACCGGGCTGCACCGCCGTGACGTCGTAGCCGTGGCGGGCGAAGAGCGCCTCGGGCTCGTCGGAGCCGGACACCCAGGGGCAGCCCCAGCGTGCGAAGACGTCCAGCAGGCCCTTCATCTGGGGAAGGGTGAGGGCCGCCTCGTTGACCATGTCGGCGGCGATGCGGCTGCCGGGGGCGGAGAGGGCGGCGACGCGTGCCAGCAGTCGCTCGATCTCCGCGTCGGTGAGGTAGTAGAGCAGCCCTTCGAGCAGCCAGACGGAGGGCAGGGCGGGGTCGTACCCGGCGGCGAGGAGGCTGTCCTCCCAGGTGTCGTCGGTGAGGTCGACGGCGACGGCGCGGTGGTCGACGCGCGGCTCGGCCTCCCCCAGCCGGTCCTCCTTGAAGGCGAGCACGGCCGGCCGGTCGAGCTCGAAGTAGCGTATGTGCGCGGGCCAGTCCAGACGGTACGCCCGGGAGTCCATCCCGGCCGGGGCCAGGACGATCTGGGTCATCCGCTCGTCCGCAGCGGCCTGCTGGAGGTAGTCGTCCAGGAACCGGGTGCGGATCGCGTTGTAGTCCGGGGTGCTGGGCAGGGTCTTGGGCCTGTCGGGCGGGAACGTCGCCGCGCGGACCTCGGCGAGCAGTTCGGGCCCCGTCTCGCCGACGAGCAGCGCGGCGTAGGGGTCGTCGTAGAGGCGGTCCTCGCGGGCCGACTCGGCGGCGCGCAGGGCGGCGGTGAGAAGAGCGGTCCGCTCGACGGGGTTCAGGGTCTCGGTCATGTCGTGGGTCTTTCGTCAGGCCGGTGTCGTACGGGTCAGGCGCTGCCACAGGCTCTCGTCCTGCCGGAACAGCCGGTCCTTGACCTGGGTGGGGCGGATGCCGCTGCCCACCGCCTCGTGCCAGTCGCGGAGGAAGGTGTCGGGGTCGAGCAGCCGGAGCGCCGGGGCGGTGAGGCGGCCGTCGGCGCGTGCCGCCGCGTACTCCGCCGACTCCGCCGCCAGGGCCGCATCCAGCCGGCCGGTGAAGCGCTCGCACTCGGCCGGGTGCCAGGGGCCGCGGGGTGCCACGGCGAAGGTGTAGTGCTGTGCCGTCCCGGCGGTGGGCTCCACCCGGCAGGCGACGTTGCGCAGTTGGAGGCCGGCGGAGGCCAGCGTGCCGCGCAGTGCCCGGATGACCTGGGCCTCGCGCAGTCGCTCGCCGACCGCGTCGGAGCGGGTGTTGCGGCCCGCGTACTCGACGCGGGGCACGCCGTCGACGTGGTCGAGGACGCGGACGACGTCGCCGACCGCGTAGCGGTAGAGCCCTCCGACGTGGCTGAAGACGACGTGGTAGTCGCGGCCGGCCTCGAGCTCGTGGGGCAGCAGGGTGGCGGTGTCCGGGGTGAGGTCGTCATCGGCGGGTACGAACTCGTACACCGCGGCGGAGGCCACCAGGCCGCCCGCGGAGGGGTGGCGGTCCAGGGCCACTCCGACGGGTCCCTCGGACGCGGCCACGGGAGCGGGCAGCGCGCTGACGCCGACGCCGAACTCCTCCCGCAGCGCGGGCATGTACAGCGAGGCGACGCCGGTGGTCCAGCAGAACAGCGCGCGGACGTTCGGCCACACGTGGGCGGGGCGCACGGTGCCGAAGTAGTCGGCCAGCCCTTCGAGCTGGGCGGCGCGCGCCGGGTCGGGGGCGCCGTACGGCACGCCGCCCAGGGTGCCGTCGCGCACCTCCTTGACGATGCGGGGCCACCACAGGTTCAGCTGGTACGGAACGGCGGCGACCATCGCCGGGTTGATGCCGATCAGGCAGCGCACGTCGCTCTGCACCGCGAGCCGCAGGCGGAGGTACATCTTCTCCAGGTGGTCGCCGGGGGCGACGTCGACCGGGAGGGTCGCCCAGGGCGCCCTGGTGCCGAGTTCGGCGGAGAGCGGCTCACCGAACTTCTCCCCGAAGTCGACCTGGCTGGCGCCCACGTGGGGGCGGCCGTTGGCGGTCGTGGGAGGGGCGGACAGCGGGTCGTGCTTGAGGTTGAGCACCGCGTCCGGCCGGTCGAGGATCTCGGGGTAGGTCTCCACCAGCGGCGCCCAGGCCGCGTAGTAGAAGGGGAAGAACGTCGTCTCCATGAAGCGCTGGGTGACGGGGATCTTCTTGTGGGCGCCGGTGCTGCCGCTGCTGGTGAAGTAGACGACCGGCGGGTCGGCCGAGAGCAGGTTCCGCTCCCCCGCGGCCATCCGCTCGATCAGCGGGGCGTGGGCCGCGTAGTCCTGTACGGGAACGGCCGCGCGGAAGTCGTCGATCGTGCGTATGCGGTCGAAGCCGTGCTGCTTCCCGAATTCGGTGCCGGCGTTGAAGCGCAGGAGGTCGGCCAGGACGGCCTGTTGCGCTCCCGCCAGGTCGGCCTGCGCCTCGACGAGCCGCTCGCGCTCGGCGAGGACCCGCGCGCGGTAGCGGTCGCCGTGCCCGGGGTCTCCCCAGACGGTGTTCGCGTTCACGGGGCGAGCACCTCCAGCACCGCGTCCGCGGTCCGTGCCGCGCTGGGCTGCTCCTTGATCACTGTCACCGGCAATTCCCGTACCTCTTCCAGCATCATTTTCCGAAGGCTCTTCTGGTAGTTCTCGAAGCCGAACCACTCGGGCCGGTTTCCGAAATGCTCCAGGGGGTTGAGCCGCGCCCCGTTCCCGCTGCGCCGCCACGCGGATTCGGGTGAGACGTCGAGATAGACCACGCGGTCCGGTTGCGGGAAGGAACGCCACCAGGAATACATGGGGCTTTCCTCGATCCCGGCGAGCCGGCACTTCGCGAGAATCTTGTAGTAGTAGGAGTCGACCAGGGCGGGAACTCCCGGCTCCTGGGCCTCGATCCGGTCCTTGAGATGCACGACCGCGGTCTGGAGCAGGCTCGCCAGGAAGTCCACGGAGTACGCGTCGCCGAGGGCGGGGAGCACGTCCTCGACCACGTTGCGGCGCAGCTGGGTCACGAGGGCGTGTTCGGGGCCGACGAATTCGCTGTCCGTCGACAGGGTCCGCCAGGTGGGCAGCCTTTCCGAGAGCTCCGCCATGACCGAGGACTTTCCGGCCCCGTCGGGTCCCAGCAGCACGGAGAACTGAAGATTGCTCATTCCGCTTTTCTCTCCCGCCGACTCATGGGGTCACCGACGCCCGGTCCGTTCCGGCCGGTGCGATCGGGGCCGGACTTGTTGATCACAGCCTGCACGGGGCCGGGGCACCTCGTATCGTGGGAGCCCCCCGAGAACGACCACGAGATTTTCCCGATCCGGTCGCGGCGGTGGGGCCGGGGCCCCTCCGCAGGGCGCGGTTCCGGCGCGCACCGGGCCGTGACCGGTGTCAGCCGGCGCGCTCGGACGCCGGGGCCGCGAGTGTCTGGTGCAACTCCCCGCGCCCGCTGATGCCGAGCTTGCGGTAGACCGCGCTGAGGTGGGTCTCGACGGTGCGGGTGGTCAGGTGCAGCCGCTCGGCGATCGCCCGGTTCGTCTCACCGGCGGCCGCGCGGTCCGCCACGCGCCGCTCGCCCTCGGTCAGCGCGGTCGTCCCCGTCGCGCGCCGCGTCCTCGGCCGCGCGCCCGCCGCGCGCAGGCCGCGGCGCGCGGCGCCGGCGACGCCGAGCGCACCGCACCGTTCCGCTTCCACGAGGCAGTCGGTGAAGGTGACTCTCGCCGCGGCGAGCCGGCCGTGCCGCGTCTGCGCGGCGCCCAGGCCCAGCAGGGCGTTGGCGAGTTCCAGCCGGGCGGGTGAGGGCTTGAGCACCTCGACGGCCTCGTGCAGCAGCTCCATGCCCCGGCCGCCTCCCGTGCTCGCGCCCAGGGCGTGCAGTGCCGTGCCCAGCGCCCGTGCGGTTCCCCAGCGTCCGGCGTGTTCCCGGGCCTCTTCGGCGAGTTCCAGTGCCGCGCGGTGTTCGCCCAGCTCCGCGTGGACGTGCGCGGCCACGGTCCGCCACGGCAGGATCACCGGGTTCTCGAAGCCGGCGGCCGCGAGCCAGCGCCCGGCCGAGAGCATCAGGTCGAGGCCGTCCCGGGTGTTGCCCTGCGCGACCTGGGCGCGGGCGCACTGGAAGCGGACGTAGGACGAGAGGTAGTCGGCCTCCCGGGGCGCCGTGGCGATCAGCTCGGCGGCCATCCGGACCGCGGCCTCGGTGTCACCGCGTTCGTTGAGCACGGTCAGCTGCACCGCCATCGGCGCCGCCCGCAAGGCTCCCCACTGGCCCGGGGGCAGCTGGGCGGAGAGCTCTTCCCAGGACCGTGTCGCGTCGTCGAGCCGGCCGGCCAGCAGGGTGATCACCGAGCGCGTGTCGACCAGGTCCGCCGGTCCGGGGAGCGCGTGCGTGCGCTGCGCTTCGCGGAACGCGGCGTCGCAGTGGCGGCCGGCCGCGTCCAGCCGGTCGGTCACGGCGAGCGCGAAGACGGCACCTTGGCCCAGGTGACCGGCCAGCTCCTCCGGGGTCTGCGGCAGGGCCCGCTGCGCGAGTGCGGCCACGTGGTCGGCCGGGAATCCGGACAGGGCCGCCGCGAGCGCACACGGGGCGAGCACGGACCGCTCACCCGGTGTGCGCCCGGACAACTCCTGTGTCATGCGGTCCAGTTCCTCGCGGGGTATGTTCTTCGTGCCGCTGAGGAGCACGTTGCCTATCCTGAGCCCTTGCAGGCGCAGCGAGATCTCGCGGTCCGCGGGCGTCAGCTCGTCGGCCAGCCGGTCGAGCAGGGGGACGACCTCGCCGCCGCGGCCCACGCGCGTCAGGACCGCGCACAGGACGCCGGCGACGGTGGCCTTGCTGGAGGGTTCGGTCACGTCGTCTATGACGCGGGTGAGTTGCCGTACGGCCGCCGCGGGGCGCAGGTGGGACTCCGCCAGGCCGAGCCGCATCCGCACCGTGGTGCGTTCTTCCGGGGAGAGCGGCTCGGCGAGGGCGCGGCGCAGACAGCGTGCCGCGCTCTCGGGCGCGCCCTGCCGGGCAGCCTGGTCGGCGGCGGCGATGAGGGTGCGCGCGACCCAGGGGTCGGTGGAGGGTTCGGTTTGGACCAGGTGGGCGCACACCTCCTCCAGGGAGGCACCGTCGTCGAAGAGCAGGCGGGCGGCCTCGGCGTGCCGCTCCGCCCGCCGCGGGCCGCCGAGATCGCGGCCGAGCGCCTCCCGTACGAGTGGGTGGGTCCACCGCAGCTCCCGGGAGGGGGCCAGCAGACCGAGGCCGCGGAGCTGTCCCTCGGCGAGGTAGCCCTGCGCGTCGTCGAGCCCGGCGAGCCGCGCCGGGGTGCCTGCGTCGTCGCTCTCGCCCAGCAGGGCCAGGGCCACGGCGAATTCGCGGGTGCGCGCTCCCAGGCCCGCCAGCCAGTCGGCGAGGAACTCGGCGTAGAGGAAGGTCGTGCGCTTGGGCAGCTCGCCGGAGGAGAGGGCCGCGGCCTCGGCGCGGCCGCTCTCCAAGGCCATGACCAGGGCGCGGAGCAGCAGCGGGTTGCCGCCGGTGAGCCGGTGGCAGGACCGCGCCAGTTCCGGGGCCGGCTCGTGGGCCCCCATGTGTGCCCATGCGTGAGCGAGGAGGTCCGCTACACCCTTCTCGGTGAGTGGTTCCGGCCGGAGTGTGCGGCAGTTGGCCGCGAGGGAGAGGGGCGTGAGCGTGTCGCTCGTCCCGTCGCCGCGGCGGGTGAGCACGACGAGCACGCGCGACCGGGTCAGCTTGCGGATCAGGTAGTGGATCCAGCGCAGGGAGAGGTCGTCGGCCAGCTGTGCGTCGTCGACGACGAGGACCACGGGCGTCACGGCGGCGATCCGGAGGGTGAGCCAATGGAAGCCGTGCAGGACGGGCAGCGGGTCGTCGTCGTGGGCGGGGGCCGCGCCGGTGTGCGGCACGGTGGACAGCACGCGCCGCGCCGGTTCCGCGGGTCCGGCGAAAGCTTTCTCCGCACGCTCGGGCGCCCAGTCGGCGACCACCGGCTCGAAGAGCTGGCGCACCACACCGAACGGAACTCCCCGTTCCATATCGTCGCAGCGAGCGTGCAGCACCAGGGCGCCGTCCCGCCCGGCCCTGCGGGCGAACTCCTCGACCAGGCTCGTCCTTCCCATCCCCGCCGCACCCTCGACGAGCACGACCCGCGGCTGCCCCCCGGCAGCCAGCCGCGCCTCGCGCTCCAGTACGGCCATCTCGTCTTCCCGCTCGAACAGGTCCACGCGTTCCCCTCCCGGACGGCCGCGTCCCCCGACCCCGGCCCGTCCAAGATCATAGTGTTTGGGTCCGACTACACCCTCGAAGATGTCCGGCTTGTACGCGTTGGCCGGGATCCGTGACCGCGGCCGCGCCCACAAAGATGATCTTGCAGGCGTGAGGGTTGCCCGGGGCACGGAATGCCCCCCCACCGCCGGCACCGACCCAACTCCTGCCACACATCGACCGCTTCACGACCCGCACCCGGCAGGCCCGCGCCTTCCGATCCGTCCGCAAATCCGCCGTCCGGCCAGAGCCGCACCCATCGGTGCGGGCGCGGGACCCGATCGTTCCCGGCCGCAACGCAAGTCCCGGATCGAGTGAGCGACCACGCCGGAGTGAATCGCACAAGCACCTGGACGCGCCTTCGCCGTGCGACTGCGGGCCGATTGACATCATCTCGAACTTCCGCGCGACGAAGCGCCCTCCGGAGGCCGTGACGCCCCCGATCGGGGGTCGTTTTCCCGATCACTCGTCCGATCCGCAGTCAACGAGGAGGCGCAGTGCTTCACCGCCAGGACTCCCTCTCGCCCACCACGGGGGTGCGTTTGAGATTCGAACACGACAGCAGGCGGCCGCTCGCCCGGGGTCGCTCCGCGACCGCTGCCGGGAGGCCGGCATGAGCCCGCTGCCGCAACTCCGGTGCGTGATCGACGTCATGGTCCTGCTGCACAGGGACGACGGGCGGGTGCTCCTGCTGCGCCGGCCCGGTGGCTCCCTCACGGAGGGCCTGCTGGCGCCGCCCGGCGGGCACGTCGGGCGCGGCGAGACGTTCGCCGACGGCGCGTTGCGCGAGGTCCGCGCGGAGGTCGGCGTGGCCGTCGACCCGCTGGACCTGGAGTTCTGCCATCTCGTCCACCACC
This sequence comes from Streptomyces sp. NPDC001407, assembly GCF_042895325.1. Taxonomy (NCBI): domain Bacteria; kingdom Bacillati; phylum Actinomycetota; class Actinomycetes; order Kitasatosporales; family Streptomycetaceae; genus Streptomyces; species Streptomyces sp. NPDC001407. The sequence goes on along the minus strand of NZ_JBIAWF010000004.1, from coordinate 341,404 downwards.
GGGACCCCCACGGGGAGGACCGGGTCGGCATCGCCTTCACCACGCAGCGGTGGTCGGGGGAACCACGCGGCGGGGAGCCGCGGAAGCGCTCCGCGCTGGTGTGGGCCGACCCGGCCCGCCCGCCGGCGGACTGCGCGCCCCACAGCGCCGCCGTCCTGCGCCAGTTCGCCCGTGGGGCGCTGATCTCGACCGACGGCCTGTGACCGGCGCCCCGGCGGGAGGCTCCCCGCCCTTCCGCGCTTCCCGCCGGGGCGGGCACCATCGCCCGGAGCGCCGTGGCTTCGGTCGTACGAGCCTCGGTGTTGATCACTTACAGTGCTCTGGATCATCAACTCCCCACACCGAAAAGGTCGTTTCATGGCGATCACGCGCAGATCCGTACTCAAGGGCTCATCGGCCGCGGCGGCTGTCCCGTTCGTCGGAACCACCGGGGAGGCTGCCGCCGCCGCGGAGCCCGCGCAGCCGTCCGCGGGGCCGCTGTTGCAGTCCAGGCCGCACCGGGTGGGGGCGCCCGGTGTGCTGGGCGTGCACCTGCAGTTCGGCACGGACCCCTCGTCCGCGATGACCGTCTCCTGGATCACCCCGCAGTCGGTGCGGCGCCCGCAGGTGCGGCTGGGCTCGCCCGACGGCGGGCACGGGCGGGTGATCGACGCCGAGACGAGGACGTACCGTGACGGCCTGTCGAAGGAGGAGGTGTACGTCCACCACGCCCGGATCACCGGCCTCCGCCCCGCGACCACGTATCTCTACACGGCCGGGCACGACGGCGCGCACCCGGAGACCGGCTCGTTCACCACCGCGCCGCGCGGCCGCAGCGCGTTCACCTTCACCAGCTTCGGCGACCAGGCGACGCCCAACCTGCGGCGGGTGATCCACCTCCCGGACGGCGTCCCCTCCCCCGTCAACCGCTTCCCCCTGCACACCAGCAGCCAGGTGGGCTCACCCGCGTCCGCCGACATCGTCTCCGCCGTGGAGCGGGTCGGCCCGCTGTTCAACCTGGTCAACGGCGACCTCTGCTACGCGGCGATCGCCGGTGCGTGGGGCACGAGCCGGGTGGCGACCTGGGCGGACTGGTTCATCAACAACAGCCGCTCCACTCGGCTGCGCCCCTGGATGCCGTGCGCGGGCAACCACGAGAACGAGAAGGACAACGGCCCCATCGGCGCGGCCGGTTACCAGGCGTACTTCGCGCTGCCGGAGTCGGCCGCTTCCTCGGACGAGGAGACCCGCGGCATGTGGTACGCCTTCACCGTCGGCGCCGTGCGCTTCATCAGCCTCGCCAACGACGACGTGGCGCTCCAGGACGGCGGGGACACGTACATCCACGGCTACTCGGGAGGCGCCCAGCGGCGTTGGCTGGAGCGCGAGTTGAAGGCGGCCCGGTCGGACCGGGGCATCGACTGGATCGTGGTGTGCATGCACCAGCCGATGATCTCCAGCACCAGGTCGGCGGGCAGCGACCTGGGCATCCGGGAGGCGTGGGGGCCGCTCTTCGACCAGTACGGCGTCGACCTGGTGGTCTGCGGCCACGAGCACCACTACGAGCGGTCGCACCCGCTGCGCGGCACGCTCCCCAACGACACGCGCACCCCGGTCCCGGTCTCCACCCGCACCGATGTGATCGACACCGGCAAGGGCACCGTCCACATGGTCATCGGCGCGGGCGGGAACATCGCCACCACGCAGGACGACATGTTCGACACACCGCAGGCCCGGGTCCTCATGGGCCTGAGCGACAAAAGGACTTCCTCGGGCCACAAGGAACCCGTGTGGGTCACCGAGGACGCCCCCTGGGCCGCCGTGCGGGACCACACGTACACCCACGGTTTCGCCGCGTTCGACGTCGACCCCGGCGACCGCAAGAGCGGGCGCACCAGCATGCGGGTCACGTACTACACCTTCGACGGGCCGCACGGCGATCTGACACCGGTGGACACCTTCACCCTGGAACGCCCGCGCACCGACGCCCGCTCCTGAGCGGGGCGCGGTCCGGCCGCCGTACCGTGCCGACCGGTACGGCGACCCCCGGACCGCGTCACCGGGGACGGGCCGCCCGGTCGGTCACAGCCAGCTGACGCGGGCACTGCTGACCGGCTCGTCACCCGGCGCCACGGCGAGCTCTCCCGCCCACACACCGTCGAGCAGGCGCCGGACGGCGTCGACGATCTGCGGTACGGCCGCGTGGAGCTCGGCCGGGTCCGTCGGCGCGATCTCGTCCGGGGACAGCCCGATCTCCTCCAGCAGGGCGGTGACATCGGAGAGCTTGCCGGTCAGCCACCGCAGGGGGTCGGCGGACAGCTCCTTGACGAAGACCCTCCGACCGGGGTTCCAGCCCTGGAAGTTCGGGTGGTGGTGCGTGCGGTCGAAGCTTCCGGGGGCGGAGTCGACCGACTCCAGCAGGTCGACGCGCCAGAGCGGCCGGTCGATCGTGACGGGCCGGGCGGAGTAGATGCTCCCCTTCAGCTCGCCGCGTTCGAGGATCCGGAGCTCCAGACGGACCCCTCGTTCGGGGCTGTCCTGTCCTGGCTCCGGATCGGGATCGACGAAATAGAGGTCGCTCACCACGACACCGATCTGTCCGAAGCCGAATGCGTACAACACGGCGACACCATCCTGGAGGTCGGTTGCGTCCTGTCACACGGCTCCAGGATGCCCGGGGCGGGGGCCGCCGAGAAGGACGCCGCCGGGTTCGCGGCAGGGTTCCGCTTCGGCGGTTCCGCTTCGGCGGGTCCGCTCACTCGCCCCGGGCGGCGAACGCGCCGCCGCCGCCGAAGGCCCGCTCGGCGAAGCGCTCGCCGATGCGGCGGTGGCCGGCGGCGTCCGGGTGGAGCTCGTCGGGCAGCGGCAGTTCGGCGTGGTCGGCCTCGCCGTAGAGTTCACGGCCGTCGAGGTAGTGCAGGTTCGGGTCGTCGGCCGCGCGCTCGGCGGTGATGCGGGAGAGCTCGGCGCGGATGACTCCGAGCGTCAGCCGCGAGCGGTCCGCCGGGTCGCCCATGGCCCGGAACCGCATCCGGGTGCCGTCGAAGTCCGGCGCGAGAGGACCCGGGGTGTCCTCCTGGACGGGGCACAGGAGGGGGGACACGACGAGCAGAGGCGCGGTGGGGTGCCCCTCGCGGATGGTGTCGAGGAAGCCGTGGACCGCCGGGGCGAAGGCGCGCAGGCGCATCAGGTCGGTGTTGACGAGGTTGATGCCGATCTTGACGCTGATCAGGTCCGCGGGGGTGTCGCGCATGGCGCGCGCGGTGAACGGGTCGAGCAGCGCATTGCCGCTCAGGCCCAGGTTGACCAGCTCCACGCCACCCAGGGAAGCGGCCAGCGCCGGCCAGATCCCGGTCGGGCTCTCGGCACTGGAGCCGTGGCTGATCGAACTGCCGTGGTGCAGCCACACCCTGCGGCCGCGGTCCGGTGCGTCCTCGACGGGGGCGTCGGTCCGCAGCGCGATCAGCTCGGTCCGCTCGGCATGCGGCAGCCAGATCTCGACGTCCTTCATGTCGGCGGCCAGTCCGGCGAAGTGGACGGTGCACGGCGGACCGGGCCGGGTGACCGCGGCCCCGGTGCCCATGTCGATGGTGTGGACGTTGCCGCCGGCCGCCCGGGCCCGACCGGCAAGACGGCCGTCGACGAGCAGGTCGTAGACACCCTCGGGGCGCGGCGGGGCGCCCTGGTACACCACCTTGGTGGGCAGGACGTCCAGCTCGACGACGGTGGCCCGGGTGCGGAAGGCCAGCCGCACGCCGGAGGGCTGCGCCTCGACCATGGCGAGCGGCCCCTCGGGGAACTGCTTCCGGGCCCGGGCGGGCAGCCGGTGCGGCAGCAGGCCGTGCGCCGTGCGTTCCACTTCGAGGGCACCGCGCAGCATGCGCGCCTCGACGGGCGTGGTGATCCGATCGGGTGCGTCGGCGGGCGTACGGAGGCCGGGGACGTCGTTGAGCCGGGAGTTCATGACCACACCCTGTCAACAGGATTCCCGGTGCGCACATGATTTTCGGGTGCGCGATGTGGACGTGCCGTAGGGTTCGGGCATGGGCCGACGCTACGTACCGCACGCCTTCTCCCACGTCGACGCGCAACCCGACCCGGGACGGCTGGTCGCCACGCTGAACCGGCTGCGGGACGAGCCGTTCTTCGCGTCGTACAAGCGACGCGTACGCGAGCTGCTGCGGGCCGGGCCCGGCCGGTCGTTCCTCGATGTCGGGGCGGGGACCGGGGACGCCGCCCGCGAGCTCGCCGCCGGCTCCGGTGCCCGGGTCGTGGCATGCGACCTCTCCCGGACCATGTGCGTGGAGATGACGAGGGCCGGTCTGAGCGAGGTGGCGGTGGCCGACAGCCACCGACTGCCCTTCAGGGACGCCTCGTTCGACGGTGCCTGGGCCGACCGTGTTCTCCAGCACGTCGAGGATCCCGGCCGGTCCCTGGACGAGATGCTGCGCGTCGTCCGCCCCGGGGGCCGCATTGTCGTCTGCGACCCGGACACCGCGACCCAGGTGCTCGACATCGAGGACCACCAGCTGGCCGACAAGGTCCTCACCCTGCGCCGGAACCTCGCCATCCGCCACGGCACCTTCGCCCGCCGCGTACCCGGTCTCCTCACCGCACGCGGCCTGACCGGGATCGAGGTCGAGCCCCGTACGCTCCTCGTCCGCGAACAGCGGACCGTCGACGGCACGATGGGCATCCGCGACTGGGCCGACGTCTTCGCCGACGGCGGCCACCTCGACCGGTCCGAGGCGCACCGCTTCAACACCCTTGTCGACGAGGCGATCCGGGAGGGCCGGTTCCTCTACGCCGTCACGTACTTCCTCACCGCCGCCACGCTTCCGTCGCACGGCTGAGAGCCGACCGGCCGCTCCTCGCCGGACAACGAACTCCTCGCCTTGCTGGCGGGCTTCGGCGGCGCCCGCTCAGGCGGAGTGCGCTCTCACGGCGCCGCGTAGGCCCGTACGTAGTCCACCGTCATCGTGGCCGGGAAGGCCGTCGTGGAGTCCGGCGGGCCCGGCCAGTCGCCGCCCACCGCGAGGTTGAGCAGGAGGAAGAAGGGGTGGTCGAAGATCCACTCCTTGCCGGGGGCGTCGGCCGGGGTGCGGGTCTGGTAGGTGTGGCCGTCCACGGAGAAGGCGAGCTTGCCGGGCTGCCAGTCGACGGCGAAGACGTGGAAGTCGTCGGAGAAGGGGCGCCCGTCCGGGAGCCGGTAGTCCTTGGTCAGGCCTTGCTCGCCGGAGTAGCCGGGGCCGTGGGCGGAGCCCCAGACGGTGTCGGCCTCCTTGCTGCCGACCTGTTCCATGATGTCGATCTCGCCGCACCTGGGGTCCTGGCAGGCGCCCTCCCCCTCGTCGTTCCCGAGCATCCAGAAGGCGGGCCACAACCCCTTCCCGGCAGGGACCTTGATGCGTGCCTCGAAGCGGCCGTAGCGCTGCGCGAAGGTGCCGCGGGTGATGAGCCGGGCCGAGGTGATGTCGCAGGGGCCGACGGCGCAGTGCGTACCGGGCGAGGGCGCGCGGCGGGCGGTGATGGCCAGATTGCCCTTGCCGTCGAGCGCGGCGTTGTCGGGGCTGTCGGTGTAGTTCTCCCACTCGTGGTTGCCCCAGCCGTCCGCGCCCGTGTCGTGGACCCATTTCGCCGGGTCGGGGCCGGACCCGGCGGGGCCGTCGAACTCGTCCGACCACACCAGGCGCAGGTTCGCCTTCCCCGAACCTCCCCGGTCCGTGGCGGTCGCTGACGGTCCGGGCGATGTCGAGGTGCCTCCACAGGCCGTCAGGGTCAGGAGGGCCAGGGCGATTACCCAGGGGCGCAGGGGACGCATGCGGGGCCTTGTCGTTCGTCGGGGCACGGTAGGGGGAGCGTACGAGACCCGGGCGGGCGCCCCCGCCCCGCCGTTGTCAGTGCCGCTTGGTACAACTGCCTGGCACATCGAGCAAGCGAACGGCACCGTCCCGAGGAGCAGGCAGCATGGCCATCTACGAACACTTGCAGGAGCTGCACGGCCTGCCCGCGTTCTCCTTCCCCTTCGAGGACACGGAGGAGGAGCTCGCCGAGCTTCCCGCACCTGAGGCCGTGGCGTGGCGCGTCGGTGTGGACGCCTACGAGAGCGAGGAGCCGTGGCAGGACGCCTTCGCCCGGTTCACCCGGGCCGTGGACACCACGCGGGTGCGGGCCCTGATCGTGGGCGCGTGGGACGAGCCGTTCGAGAACGGGCCGGACGCCGTGATCGCGGCGCTGCTGGAGGCGCGCGACCGGCTGCCCGCGCTGCGCGCCCTGTTCGTGGGCGACATGGTGTCGGAGGAGTGTGAGATCTCCTGGATCACGCAGGGGTCGGTCGCTCCGCTCCTGGAGGGCTTTCCCGGGCTGGAGGAGTTCGGGGTCCGCGGCGGCGCGGGTCTCCTCTTCCCCGCCGTCCGGCACGAGCGGCTGCGTTCCCTCACGGTGGAGGCCGGCGGTCTGCCCGCCGCGGTGGTGCGGGGCGTCGCGGAGAGCGAGCTGCCCGCCCTGGAGCGCCTCGACCTGTGGCTGGGCACGTCCGAGTACGGCGGTGACGCGACCGCCGCGGACCTCGGACCGTTCCTCACCGGGGAGCGGCTGCCGAGCCTGACGCACCTGGCGCTGCGCAACAGCGAGATACAGGACGCGGTCGCGGCGGCGGTGGCCTCCGCGCCGGTCGTCGCGCGCCTGGAGGTCCTCGACCTGTCGATGGGTGTGCTGACGGACGAGGGCGCGGCGGCGCTCCTGGCGGGCCGGTCGCTCACCCACCTCAGGAAGCTCGACCTGCACCACCACTACCTGAGCGAGGAGATGGAGACCCGCATACGCCAGGCCCTGGAGACGGCCGGTGTGGAGACCGACCTCGACCGGGACCACGCCGAGGAGCACGTGGAGGACGGCGTCACGATCTGGCGCTACATCTCCGTGAGCGAATAGCGAAGGCCGGGGAGCAACGTCATGTCAGCACCGGGCACCGGCAAGGGCGGTCCTCGTCTCGCGGTCGTCGGCAATCCAGAGAACCGCCGCGTGCGGCTGTTCACGGAAGCGGTGCGGGCGGCCGGGCTGCCCGCACCGCGGGTCGTCGCGTGGCGGGACGTCCTGCGGGACGGCGGCGCGGAGTTCGGCGCCGACGAGACCGTACGCCTGGACTCGCCCGGTGAGGACGCCGGCGTGGACCGGGCCCTGCGGGGAGTCGGCGGGCCGACCCGGGTGGAAGGCAGTGCCCGCTGGTACGGGCGGTTCACCGCCGCCGTGCGGTCGTTGCGCGGCGGTGTGCGGCTCGACGACCCCGGCGAGCTGGCCGTGCTCTTCGACAAGCGGCGCTGCCACCAGCTGCTCGACCGGGCCGGGGTGCCGGTCCCGGACTCGCCCACGTCGGGCCCGGCGGCACCGGTGCGCGGCTGGGACGACGTACGGGCGCTGATGGCGGCGCCCGGCATGCGGCGGGTCTTCGTCAAGCTCGCTCACGGCTCGTCCGCGTCCGGGGTGCTCGCCCTGGAGACGGCGGGTGGGGGGCGGATCCGGGCGACGACCTCGGTCGAGCTCTCCCCGGACGGCGTGCTCCACAACTCCCTGCGGCTGCGCCGCTACACCGGCGAGCGGGAGATCGCCGCGATCGTCGACGCCCTCGCGCCCGACGGCCTGCACGTCGAGCGCTGGCTGCCCAAGGGCTCGCTGCACGGCCGCACGGCCGACCTGAGGGTCGTGGTCGTCGGCGGGCGGGCCACCCACGCGGTCGTCCGCACCAGCCGTTCCCCGCTGACCAACCTCCACCTCGGCGGCTCCCGCGGCGACCTGTCCGCCGCCGTCGAGGCGGCGGGCGGGCAGTGGGCCCGGGCCTTGGAGACCTGTGAGCGCACCGCCGCCTGCTTTCCCGGCACGCTCTGCGTGGGCGTCGACCTCCTGCCGGCCGTCGGCTGGCGGCGGTTCGCCGTCGGCGAGGTCAACGCCTTCGGCGATCTGCTGCCGGGGCTCCTGGGCCTGCCGGGCAGCGGGGCCGAGGGGCAGGACACGTACGGGGCCCAGGTCGCGGCCGTACGGGACGGGTGGCCCGGCGCCCGTCAGCACCGACAGCACCGACAGCACCACCGATCAAGGAACGCGCATGAAGCAGCCTGACCCGTACGGCCCCGCGGAAGCGGCCGTCCCGCCCGACCCCGACATGAACGAGGTCGTGGGCCGCGACGACATCCTGCTGCTCACCCTCGACACACTCCGGTATGACGTCGCCGTCGAGCTGGCCGCCGCGGGCCGCCTGCCGAACCTGGTCCGGCATCTCCCGGGCGGGCGCTGGGAGGAGCGGCACGCGCCGGGCAGCTTCACCTATGCCTCGCACCAGGCGATGTTCGCGGGCTTCCTGCCCACTCCCGCCGCGCCGGGCCCGCATCCGAGGCTGTTCGCCGCGCGGTTCGCGGGCAGCGAGACGACGGCCGGGCGCACCTTCGTCTTCGACACCCCGGACCTGGTGTCGGGGCTGGCCGCGGCCGGCTACCGCACGGTGTGCGTCGGGGGTGTCGGCTTCTTCAACAAGCAGGGCGCGCTCGGCAGCGTGCTGCCGGGGATGTTCCAGGAGAGCCACTGGGAGCCGGAGTTCGGGGTGGCGTCACCGACCTCGTTCGAGGCGCAGGTCGAGCGCGCGGAGCAGGTGATCGCGGGGCTGCCGCACGAGCGGCGGCTGTTCCTCTTCGTCAACGCGGCCGCGCTGCACCAGCCCAACTGGTTCCATCTGCCGGGTGCCACGCGCGAGGCGGGCGACAGCCGGGAGACGCACGCGGCGGCGCTGGAGTACATCGACCTGCACCTGCCGCGGCTGTTCGCCGCGATGAGCTCCCGGCGGCGGTGCTTCGCCGTCGTCTGTTCCGACCACGGCACGGCCTACGGCGACGACGGCTACACCGGCCACCGCCTCGGCCACGAGGCCGTGTGGACGGTGCCGTACGCCCATTTCTCCCTGGAGCCGTCCGCATGAGCGCGCCCGTGCCGCCCCGCCCGTACCAGAGCTACGTCTACGCCTACCCGCACAAGACGGCCTACCGCCCCCTCGACGACCGCCCCACGCTGGAGTCCCTGTGGGAGCGGGAGCCGAAGGACGCCCTCTCGCTCTATCTCCACATACCCTTCTGCGAGGTGCGCTGCGGTTTCTGCAACCTCTTCACCCGCGTCGGCGCGCCCGACGAGCTGACCGGCCGTTATCTGGACGCGCTGGAGCGGCAGGCGACGACCGTGCGGGACGCCCTCGGTGACGCCGGGCCCGTGCGCTTCGCCAACGCCGCGTTCGGCGGCGGCACGCCGACCTTCCTGGAGGCGGCCGAGCTGGAGCGGCTGTGCGACATCGCGGAGAAGCGGATGGGCGCGGACCTGAGGGCGGTGCCGCTGTCGGTCGAGGCGTCCCCCGCGACCGCCACCGCCGACCGGCTCGCCGTCCTCGCCGAGCGGGGCGCGACGCGACTGAGCCTCGGCGTGCAGAGCTTCGTCGACGAGGAGGCGCGGGCGGCCGTGCGCCCCCAGCGCCGCGCGGACGTCGAGGCGGCGCTGGGCCGGATCCGCGACGCCCGCATCCCCGTCCTCAACATCGACCTCATCTACGGCATCGACGGCCAGACCGCGGCCAGCTGGCGCCTCTCCCTGGACGCGGCGCTGGCCTGGAGCCCGGAGGAGGTCTACCTCTATCCGCTGTACGTACGGCCGCTGACGGGCCTGGGCCGGCACGCCGGCCCCTCCGCCGACTCCTGCGACGCGGAGCTCGCCTGGGACGAGCAGCGCCTGCGGCTGTACCGGCAGGGCCGCGACCACCTCCTCGCGCACGGCTACGAGCAGGTGTCCATGCGGATGTTCCGTCGAGCGGACGCGCCCGCGCAAGGGCCCGACGACTACGCGTGCCAGACGGACGGGATGATCGGGCTGGGCTGCGGCGCCCGCTCCTACACCTCGGCGCTGCACTACTCCTTCGACTACGCGGTCGACATGCGCGAGATCCGCGCGATCATCGACGCCTACACCGCGACCGAGGACTTCACACGCGCCGTGCACGGCCGGTACGTCGACGAGGACGAGGCCCGCCGCCGGCATCTGCTCCAGTCGCTGCTCCAGGCCGAGGGCATGCCGCTCGACGACTACCGGCAGCGGTTCGGTGCCGGCCCGTACGCGCACTTCGCCGCCGAACTCGACGCCTTCGCCACGCACGGCTGGCTCGCCGACGGCCCGACCGGGCGGCTGCGCCTGTCCCCCGAGGGGCTCGCGCACTCGGACGCGCTCGGCCCCGCGCTGTTCTCCCCCGGGGTGCGGGCCGCGATGGCCGCGTACGAGACGAGGTGAGCGGCCGGTGGACCTGACACTCCTCTACCGCGGACCTCTCGAATCCTGCGACTACGACTGCCCGTACTGCCCGTTCGCGAAGCGCCGCGACAGCACCGCGCAGCTGCGGGCGGACCGGGCGGCTCTCGAACGGTTCACCGGCTGGGCCGGGCAGCAGAGCGGTGACCGCCTCTCCGTGCTGTTCACCCCGTGGGGCGAGGGCCTGGTGCGTTCCTGGTACCGCGACGCGCTCGTGGCGCTGTCGCACGAGCCGCACGTCGAGCGCGTCGCCATCCAGACCAACCTCAGCTGCCGCACGGACTGGCTGGCGGAGGCCGACCTCGGCGCCGTCGCCCTGTGGTGCACCTACCACCCGGGCCAGACGCCGTACGAGCGCTTCCTCGCGAAGACGCACCGGCTGGCCGCCCTGGGCGTGCGGTTCAGCGTCGGGATCGTCGGCCTCCCCGACCACCTCGACCACGCGCGGCGGCTGCGCGCCGCCCTCCCCGGCCACGTCTATCTGTGGGTGAACGCGGCCGAGGGGCATACGTACACGGACGAGGAGGCCGGTGCCTGGACCGCCCTCGACCCCCTCTTCCCGTACAGCCGCCACCCCCACCGCTCGGCCGGGCTGCCCTGCCGCACCGGGGAGTCCGTGATCTCCGTGGACGGCGACGGCACGGTGCGCCGCTGTCACTTCGTCCGCGCCGAGCTGGGCAATCTCTACGACGGCTCCTACCGTGCGGCCCTGGCGCCGCGGCCCTGTCCCCTGGCCGTGTGCGACTGCCACATCGGTTATGTGCACCTGGAGTCGCTGCCGCTGTACGACGTGTTCGCGGGCGGGGTCCTGGAGCGTGTCCCGGCGCCCGCGCCGGCACTCGGCCGCGGGGACGGCGGCGCGATTCTGCTACGGTGATCCGCATGAAGCGCGCCGCCATGATGACGACGACGCCGGAGAGTGTCCCGGCGCGCTGACTGCTTTCTTCAGTCCGAAGCCCCGGGGCGAGTGCCCCGGGGCTTCTGCTTTCGGTCACTCGCCCGACACCCGCGAGGAGACCGACATGCACGACCACCGAGAGCCGAGCCCGTTCGACACCGTCCCGCCGACCGGCGCGGGGCCGCCGTAGTGGCCGCCCGACGGCGCGCGAGGGCGGCAGGTCGCACTGCGACGACGCCCCCTCCGAGAAGGTGACCAAGGTCACGACCGCCGGAGACCGCAACGGACGTCTCGACGCCCCGGGACATCACGGCCTTCAGCGGACGAATGACCTGTTCAACGCACATAAGGTGGGTGACCTGTCTTTTGGTCACCCCGCAAGAACGGACAGCACAGCATGGATTTGAGTGCGGCCAACCGCAAAGGCCTCAGTCTCTTCGCCCTGATCATGATCGGGCTGGGGTCCATCTTCGGTTCGGGCTGGCTCTTCGGGGCCGGCCAGGCCGCCCAGGTCGCCGGGCCTGCCGCTCTGGTCGCCTGGGTGATCGGCGCCGTCTTCATCGGCCTGATCGCCATGTCGTACGCCGAGGTCGGCGCGGCGTACCCGCTGCCGGGGGCCATGGCCCGGTTCGGCAGCATCTCGCACGGGCCGGTCCTGGGCTTCGTCACGGGGTGGGCGGTGTGGATCGCCACGGCGTCCCTGATCCCCATCGAGTCGATCGCCGGCACGCAGTACATGGCCTCCTGGAACTTCGGCTGGGCCCGAGGGCTGGTCTCCGGGGGTGCCCTGACGGGCACCGGCATGGCGATGGCCCTGCTGCTGACCGTCGTCCTGTGGCTGGCCTGCTACTGGTCGGTCGCGCTGCTGGCCCGCGCGAACAACGTGCTGACCCTGGTCAAGTTCGCGATCCCCGTCCTCGCGGTGGCCGCGTTCATCGCCTCCGGCTTCCACACCGAGAACTTCACGAGCCACGGCGGGTTCGCCCCGAACGGCTGGTCGGCGGTCCTGACCGCCGTCACCGCCTCCGGTGTCGTCTTCGCCTTCAACGGCTTCCAGGCCGTCGTGAACCTCGGCGGCGCCGCCAAGAACCCGGGCCGCGCCATTCCGCTCGCCCTGGTCGGCGCGCTCTGCCTCGGCCTGGTCATCTATCTCGCCCTCCAGATCGCCTTCCTCGGCTCGGTCCCGCCGGAGCAGCTCGACCAGGCCGCCGGCTGGAGCGGCATCAACTTCGCCTCCCCCTTCGCCGACCTCGCCAAGCTGCTGATGCTGCACTGGGTCGTGACCATGCTCCAGTTCGGCGCCTTCATCTCCCCCTCCGGCGCCAACATCGGCAATGTCGCCTCGGCCGCGTATCTGGCCCAGAACCTCGCCGAGACCGGGTTCTTCCCCAAGAAGATCGCCCAGGTGCACCCCCGCTACGGCACCGCCCGTCCCGCGATGTGGCTGAACCTGGTCTTCTCGGTCCTGCTGCTGCTCACGGTCGGCCACAGCTGGGAGGCCCTGGCCGGCGTCGTCTCGGCGGCCATGGTCGTCTCGTACCTCATCGGGCCGATCGCGGTCGGCGTCTTCCGGCAGACCAAGCCGCACCTGCCGCGCCCCTTCCGCCTGCCCGCGGCCAAGGTGCTCTGCCCGCTCACCTTCGCCTTCGCCGCCTGCGCCCTGTACTGGTCGAAGTGGCCCAACACCGGCAAGGTGGCCCTGCTCACGCTCGTGTCGGTGCCTATCGCCGCCGTCGTGCTGCGCCGCCAGGGCGAGACGAGCCTGCGCCGGCAGTTCGCGCCCGCGTGGTGGATGGCCGGTTTCCTGCTGTGGCTGGCGGTGCTGTCCGCGCTGGGCAGCACCGAGTTCGGGGGCCACGGGGTGATCCCCGGCGGCCTCGACATCGCGCTGGTGGCGGTGTCCTCCATCGGCTTCTACTTCTGGGGCGTACGCGCCGGTGTCAACGCCCACCGCGCGGGGCTCCCGGGCCCGGACCCGGTGCTCGACACCGCCCCGGCCGCGCCCGAGCCGGCCGGGAAGGCCGGGGAGGCGCTGACGCCCGAGCCCGCCGTCTCCTGACGTCCGGGCGCCGCGAAGCGCACGAGACCGACTGCCGCCGGGCAGCCCGTGGGACCGGGCTGCCCGGCGTCGTCGTCCGTCCGCTCAGGAGGCGGGAGCCCGCTTCGCGCGTGCGTCGCGCAGGCGCAGCAGCGCCGCGCAGACGACGATCCAGGCGGCCAGGGTGGCGATGCCGCGGCCCAGGCCGTCGTGGTGGAAGTAGGCCAGGCCCTGGAGGGCGCGGACGCCGGCGCCGACGGGCAGGATGCCGGAGAGCGGGTGGAGCCAGGCGGGGAGGTAGGCGGCGGGCATGACGCCGCCGCTGGTGCTGTTGCCGAGGGTCAGCAGGACGACCGAGGCCAGCCCGGCGCCCGCGGGTCCGGTCCACCGGATGAACACCATGGTCGCGCCGCCCGCCGCCATGGCCATCAGCGCGATCGTCCCGGCGATGCCCACGAAGGAGCCGGGCAGGGCGCCGAAGCCGGCGCTGCCCGCGATGAGGGTGATGACGATGCCGCCCAGCACGCCGAAGAGGGCGAGGCTGGCCATGCGCTGCCGGAAGCTCAGGGCGGGCGCGGCCTGGTAGGTCATGATCCCGAAGAGATAGCCGGCGAGAACGAGGCCGAAGGCCGCGTAGAAGATCGACAGGCCGCGGGTGTCGCCGCTGGAGGCGGGGAGGACGTCCTCCTGGGCGAGCCGGTGGCCGCCCGCCGCGGCGACGGGGCCGAAGGCTCCGGTGAGGGTGCCGGTGACGGAGGCCCCGTTGGCCCCCGCGTACAGCAGCTTCGGCTCGCCGTGGCCGCCGCCGGGGAGGTAGGCGGCGTAGACGCTGCGGTGCGCGATGGCGTCCCGGGCGGCGCTCTCGTCCGCGTAGGGCCGTACGTCGAAGCCGCCGGGCAGCCCGGAGTCCAGGGCGCCCTGGAGCCGGTGGGCGTCCTGGGAGGTGCCCACGGCGGCGACCGGCAGGTCGTGCGGCTTCGGCGCGTGGAAGGCGGCGAGGTAGACGCTGACGAAGATCGTCCCGATGGCGAGCACGGCGGCCACGGGCAGGAGGATGCCCTTCAGGCCGCTCTGCGGGTGCTGCGGCGGCGCGGGGTCCGGTATGTCGGTGTGCGGGTGGTGCGATGTCGAGGGTGCGGAGAGCGACAAGAGAACCGTCCAAACTTATAAGCTGACTGACAACAGTAGCAGCGAATGTAAGCTGCCTTACAAGTGGTGGTCCCCATGAACGAACAGTCCCCCTACACCGGCTATCTCGCCTGGCGTTTCACCCAGGCCATGAGCACCCGGCTGGAGCGGGAACTGCGCACCCTGGATCTGACCCTGGCGCAGCACCACGCGCTGCGGCACGCCCTCCTCGAGCCCGGGGCCTCCAGCGCCGAGGCCGCCCGGCGGGCCGGGATCACGGCGCAGTCCATGGGAGCCGCCGTGAACGGGCTCGTGGAGCGCGGGCTGCTGGAGCGCCGCCCCCACCCCACCAACCGCCGGGTCCTCTGCCTGCACATCACCGAGGAGGGCCGGCGCCTGAGCGAGCGCGCGCTGGCCGTCGTCGGCAAGGCGAACGACGAGGCGCTGTCCATCCTGTCCCCCGAGGAACGGGCGACCGCGCACGACCTCCTGCGCCGCCTGGCCGAGCACCTCAACCCCGACACCCTGCCGCCGTCGGTCTGAGGCCGGACAACGCCGAAGGGCGGCGGCACCAGGTGGTGCCGCCGCCCTTCGGCGTCACGGATGGCTGCTGCGGATCAGTACGCGGAGTTCACGTTGTCCATGGAGCCGTAGGTGTGGGCTGCATAGTTGCAGGAGGCGACGATGTTGGCGACCGGGTCGTAGATGTCCCAGGACGTGCCGTCGACGTGGAACGCCTTGAAGGTCGGGTCGATGATCTGCAGCAGGCCCTTGGACGGGATGCCGGCGACGGCGTTGGAGTCCCAGTTGTTGATGGCCTGGGGGTTGCCGGTGGACTCACGCATGATGTTGCGCTTGACGCCCTCGTACGAGCCGGGGATGCCCTTGGCGTGCATGATGTCCAGCGCCTGGTTGATCCAGCCGTCCAGGTTGTCGGCGTAGGTCTTCGGGGCGGCCGGGGCCGGCTTGCGCTCCTCGGAGCGGCTCGCGGCCTGCTTGTCGGCCCGCTCGGTCTTGACCTGGGTCTTCGCGGCACCGGCGGCGGCCTTGGCCTGGGTGGCGGCGGCCTGCTGGGCCTGCTGCGTCTCGCCGGAGTCGTCGGAAGCGGTGGTGTTCCACGCGACGGGCTTCACTGCCATGGGCTGGGCGTCGGAGGCGGCGAAGGCGTTCGGGACGACGGCGAACGTCAGGGCGGCGGCACCGGCCGCGGCGATGCCGGCGGCGGAGAGCTTGTGAGCCTTGGGCAGACGGGTATAAGCGGAGATGGTGGAGCGCATGATGAGCTGAACCTCTTCCAATCGCGTGAGTCGCAGTGGCCCGGATCGGCGCGAAGAAAGCGCCGTGTCTCGATCGACGGCGCCGTGCGACTCGGCAATTGTTAGCGGCGGCGGAAGGCGCTGGCAAAGGTGTGACGTACTACCGCATCTCGTTGCGCGGGGGTCACGACAGGCGGCCGGATCCCCCGGTTCACGCCTTCGCAGGGGGTACTAGCGCGAGTCGTAAGTGATCTGGGCCCTATGCGCGGCCTCACACGCGGGGGCATGCCGGATCACGTGGAGTGAGCGCCCGCGCACGCACCGGCCACCGTCGGCGCGTCCCGCGGCACCCCGCCGAAGAGGTCCCCGCCATGAGCCCGCACAGCACTGACGTACGCTTCTGACCAGGCAACTTGGTTCCCGGGAGCAGTCATGTCCACCACCGCAGACGGCCCGCTGACGGCGCGTCAGCCCCAACTCCGCGAACCCGACAGGATCCGGGGGCTGCTCGACGCCGTGATGAGCGTGGGGCACGGCCTCGAACTCCCGCAGGTGCTGCGGGGCATCGTCGAGGCGGCGGTCACGCTCACGGACGCCGAGTACGGGGCACTCGGCGTGGTCGGTGACGGGCAGCGGCTGTCGGAGTTCCTGCCCGTCGGCATGTCCGACGAGCTCACGGCCCGCATCGGCCGCACGCCCTGCGGCCAGGGCATCCTCGGCGAGCTCATCCGCAATCCCGAGCCGCTCCGGCTCACGGACCTCTCCCGGCACCCGCACAGCTACGGCTTTCCCGAGCACCACCCGCCGATGCGCAGCTTCCTGGGTGTGCCGGTGCGCGTCCGTGACGAGGTCTTCGGCAACCTCTATCTCACCGAGAAGCGTTCCGGTGTCTTCGACGAGGACGACGAGGCCGTGCTGAGCACGTTGTCCATCGCGGCGGGCGTGGCCATCGACAACGCCCGCATGTATCACGAGAGCCGCCGCCGGGAGCGCTGGCTGGAGGCGCTCGGCGAGATCACCCGGAGCCTGCTCTCCGGCACCGGGGCCGACCGGGCGCTCGGGGCGGTCGCCGAGCGCGCGATGGAGGGCGCGGACGCCGACCGCGCCGCCGTGCTGCTCCCGGCTCCGGCGGCCGCGCCGGGCGAGCTGAGGGTGGAGGTGGCCCACGGCCTCGACGCGGACCGGCTGCGCGGGCGGACGGTCCCGGCGGAGGGTTCACCGTCGGGCACGGCCGCGCGCACCGGGGAGCCCGTGGTCGCCGCGGACGCCTCCTTCGGCGGGGCGGTCGGCGGGCCCGCCGTCGCGGTTCCGCTGCAGACAGGCTCCGGTGACCGCGGCGCGCTGTGGCTGAGCCGGGTGAGCGGTCGGCCCGCGTTCGACGACACCGAGGTGCGGCTGATCTCCGGTTTCGCCGACCAGGCCGCGATCGCCCTCGAACTCGCGCAGCGGCGCGCCGAGTCGGAGGAGCTGGCCGTGCTGCACGACCGGGACCGGATCGCCCGCGATCTGCACGACCTGGCGATCCAGCGCCTCTTCGCCACGGGCATGACCCTGCAGAGCGCGACGCGGCTCATCGAACGCCCCGAGGCGGCCGAACGCGTCGGCCGCGCCGTGGACGACCTGGACACCACTATCCGGATCATCCGCTCCACCATCTTCGGGCTGCGCACGTCCGGTGACGGCAGCGGCGGTACGGGGCTGCGCCGGCGCATGGCCGAGACCGCGCAAGGAGCCTCCCGCACACTGGGCTTCGCCCCCGCGCTGCGGATCGACGGTCCGGTGGACACCGATGTGCCGGACGAACTGGCCGCGCAGATCCTGGCGGTGGCGGCCGAGGCCCTCAGCAACGCCGCCCGGCACGCGGGTGCCCGGCGCGTGGACATCGTGCTGTCCGTGGACGACCAGGTGACCTTGACGGTGGCGGACGACGGCGCGGGGATCGGCGCCGTTCCGCACACGGGAGGCCTGGCCAACATGCGCTCCCGCGCCGAACTGCACGGCGGCGCGCTGTCGGTGGAGTCACCGGCGTCCGGCGGGACCAGGATCGTATGGCGCGTACCGCTGCCGGGCTGACCGCCGGCCGCTACCCGAGGCCCCGGCCCTCCAGCTGTCCGCGCGCCCGCCCGGCGATCTCCGCGGCCTGGACGCGGCGGCCCACGCCCAGCTTGGCGAGGAGGGAGGAGACACGGTTCTTGACCGTCTTCTCCGCGAGGAACAACCGGTCGGCGATCTGACGGTTGGTCAGGCCATCGCCGATCAGCTCCAGGATCTGCCGCTCCCGGGGCGAGAGGCGGTCCAGCTCCGATTCCTCCGGCTCCTGGCGGGGAGCGCGCAGCCGGGCCATGACGCGTGAGGCCGTGCGCGGGTCCAGCGTCGACCGGCCGGCGGCCACCGTACGGACCGCCGTCACCAGGTCCGAGCCGTTGATCTGCTTGAGCACATAGCCCGCGGCACCGGCCATGATGGCGTCGAAGAGGGCCTCGTCGTCGTCGAAGGACGTCAGCATCAGGCAGGCGAGCTCCGGCATCCGCGCCCGCAACTCCCGGCAGACCTCGATGCCTTCGTGGTCGCCGCCCGTCTCGCCGAGCCGGACGTCCAGGACCGCCACGTGCGGCCGAGTGGCCGGCACCCTGGTGAAGGCGTCCTGGGCGGTGGCCGCCTCCCCCACGACCTCGATGTCCCCCTCCGCTTCGAGGAGGTCGCGCACCCCGCGGCGCACCACTTCGTGGTCGTCGAGGATGAAGACGCGCAAGGGTGCGGCCTGGTGGTCCATAGGCTGCTGCCTCCGTGGGAGGGGATGTACGGAATTGACGGTTCACTGTATGCCGGTGCGCCAGGGGCCATGACGAGTGGGGCTGCCCCGTCCGCAGGTGCGCGCCCCCATCCGACCACACACCCACCAGGGCCGTTCGGCCCCGGTGGGTAGGGCCGAACGGACCCCCTCGGTGGTTGCCATACTGACGCCGCCACCCGCCGGACGGCGGGCAAGTGCCCCCGTATCGAGGAGCTCCCACCCGTGACCCCCGTCAACGCCGACTACCACGCGCTGCTCGCCCGGCACGACGCCATGCGGCTGCGTCAACGGCTCCTGTCCCCCGGGCCGCAGCAGGAGGGCGCCGGTCCCGCGTACGAGGCGGACCTGTTCCACGACGGCGAGGCCGACCAGCGGGTGATCGTGCGTCATCTCGACCTCGTGATGCCCCTCGACACCCTGATCACCCACCTCTACGACGCGATGTTCGCCCAGCGGCCGTTCCTGCGCTCCCTGTTCCCCCACTCGATGGAGTTCCAGCGCAGGCACCTGGAAGCGATCCTGCGGTATCTGATCGAGAACCTGCACCAGCCGGACGAGGTGCGGTCGGTCTTCGGCCGGCTCGGGCGCGAGCACCGCAAACTCGGGGTGCGGCCCGCGCACTTCGCGACGTTCGAGACAGCGCTGCGCGAGGCCCTGCGCCGCACGGCGGGCGTGCGGTGGAACGAGCCCATGGAAGAGGCGTGGCTGCGCATGCTGCGCTTCGCCGTCACGGCCATGGTCGAGGGCGCGGACGCCGCACTCGCCGAACCGCCCTCCTGGCAGGCCACGGTGGTCGCGCACGAGCTGCGGCGCGAGGACCTCGCCGTCCTGCGGGTGCGCCCGCACGAGCCCTATCCGTACCGGGCCGGGCAGTACGCCTCGATGGCGTCCCCGGTGCTGCCGCAGGCGTGGCGGCAGTATTCCCTCGCCCGCGCGCCGCGGCCGGACGGCGAGCTGGAGTTCCATGTGCGGCTCACCGGCGCGGGCGGGGTGAGCGAGGCCCTGGTGCTGCGCACCCGCGTCGGGGACACGCTCCGCCTGGGCCCCGCGGGCGGGACGATGACGCTCGACGACGACGTCACGCGCGATCTGCTGCTCGTGGCGGGCGACGTCGGCTGGGCCGCCGCCAAGGCGCTGCTGGAGGAACTGACGTCCCGTCGGAAGGCGGGCCGCCGGGTGCACCTCTACCTGGGCGCGCGCGTGGCCTCGGGGCTCTACGGGGAGGAGTCGCCGGAGGAGCTGGAGCGCCGCCGCCCGTGGCTGCGTGTGGTCCCGGTGATCGGTGAGGGCCCCGCCACGGATCCCTACCGGCCGCTGGCCGAGGCCGTGGCGCTGCGCGGTGACTGGTCCGGGCACCTGGCCTTCGTCAGCGGTCCGCCCGCCATGGTGCGTGCCACCGTGGCGTCCCTCGCCGATGCGCGCCTTTCCGCCGAGCACATCCGGCACGACCCCCTCCCCTACGGCGGTGACCGGGTGCCGGTGATGCACTGAAGGGAGAGCCGGGGCCCTGGTGTCCGGCCGGGCAGTCCGCTACGTTCGCCTCGCGTACCGTGTCGCTTCACTTCAGCGACACCTGCCCCTCGCCAACACTCGCTCCTCTTGGATCGCACCGCAGGCTCCGACTCACTCACCCCAAGGGGTCCCCGACTCATGTCCGAACTCAATCGGCGCCGCTTCCTCCAGATCGCCGGCGCGACCGCCGGTTTCGCGGCCCTGTCGAGCAGCATCGAGCGCGCCGCCGCCATCCCCGCCAAGCGGCGTTCCGGCACGATCCAGGACGTCGAGCACATCGTCGTCCTCATGCAGGAGAACCGGTCCTTCGACCACTATTTCGGTTCGATGAAGGGGGTGCGCGGATTCGGTGACCCCCGCCCGGCCTCGCCCTCGGCCGGCAGGTCGGTCTGGCACCAGTCGGACGGCACGAAGGACGTGCTGCCCTACCACCCGGACGCCAAGGACCTCGGGATGCAGTTCATCGCGGGCCTCAACCACGACTGGGCGGGCGGCCACCAGGCGTGGAACGAGGGCAGGTACGACAAGTGGATCCCGGCCAAGGGCACGGGGACGATGGCGTACCTCACGCGGGAGGACATCCCCTTCCACTACGCGCTCGCCGACGCCTTCACCGTGTGCGACGCCTATCACTGCTCCTTCATGGGAGCCACCGACCCGAACCGCTACTACATGTGGACGGGTCACACCGGCAACGACGGCAAGGGCGGCGGGCCCGTCCTCGGCAACGAGGAGGCCGGCTACGACTGGACGACGTACCCGGAGCGGCTGGAGGCAGCCGGGGTCTCCTGGAAGGTCTACCAGGACACGGGCGACGGCCTGGACGCGGCCGGCCACTGGGGCTGGCTCGACGACGCCTACCGCGGCAACTACGGCGACAACTCCCTCCTCTACTTCAACCGCTTCCGCAATGCCAAGCCCGGCGACCCGCTGCACGAGAAGGCGCGCACCGGCACCAGCGTGAAGAACGGCGACGGCTACTTCGACGTCCTGCGGGCCGACGTGAAGGCCGGGAGGCTGCCGAAGATCTCCTGGATAGCAGCGCCTGAGGCGTTCTCCGAGCACCCCAACTGGCCTGCGAACTACGGCGCCTGGTACATCTCCCAGGTCCTGGACGCCCTCACCTCCAACCCCGAGGTGTGGAGCAGGACGGCCCTGTTCATCACCTACGACGAGAACGACGGCTACTTCGACCACGTGCTGCCGCCGTTCCCGCCCTCCTCCGCCGCCCGGGGCGCCTCCACGGTGGACACCCGGCTCGACCTCTTCGCCGGCAACGGCCACTACGCCGCCGGGCCCTACGGCCTCGGCCAGCGCGTGCCCATGCTCGTGGTCTCCCCCTGGAGCACCGGCGGCTTCGTGTGCTCGGAGGTCTTCGACCACACCTCGATCATCCGGTTCATGGAGCGGCGCTTCGGTGTGCACGAGCCCCATGTGTCCCCCTGGCGCCGGGCCATCTGCGGCGACCTGACGTCGGCCTTCGACTTCCGGCTCCGCCACACCCCGCCCGCGTCGCTGCCGGACACGCGCGCGTACGCGCCGAAGGACCGGCTCCGGCATTCCAGTTACGTACCCCAGCCGCCCGCCCACCCCTCGCTGCCGAAGCAGGAGCGGGGCTCGCGGCCCGCGCGGCCCCTGCCCTACGCCCCGGTGGTGGACGCGGCTGTCACCCCCTCGACCGGTCGCGTCACGCTCGACTTCAGCGGGGGCCCGAAGGCGGGCGTGTGCTTCACGGTGACGTCCGCGAACCGCACGGACGGCCCGTGGACGTACACCACCGCGGCCGGTGCCAAGCTCTCCGACACCTGGAACACGGCGTACTCACACGGCTCGTACGACCTGTCGGTGTACGGCCCCAACGGCTTCCTGCGCGCCTTCAAGGGCTCCGGCACCACGGCGGGCCCCGAGGTGACCGCCCGCCACGACGCCCGCGGCGGCCGGGTCGAGCTGACCTTCACCAACCACGGCAAGACCGACTGCGACCTGACGGTCACCAACGCGTACGGCGGGAAGCACGAGACGGTCCGGGTGCGCGCGGGCAAGAGCGTCGTGCGCGAGCTGGACCTGCGGCACAGCAAGCGCTGGTACGACCTGTCCGTGGTCTGCGACACGGACAGCGCATTCCTGCGCCGCTTCGCCGGCCATGTGGAAACGGGCGAAGTCGGCGTGAGCGACCCGGCGATCATCACGGCGTGATCCGCGCGGGGGCCCGGCTTCGCGCCGGGCCCCGTACGGGGTCGCGGATCAGAGGACGGGGGTCAGGGGATTGGGCAACGTGATCCCGTTCAGGTGAATAGCGCCGTTGGACGTCTCATTGATCAGGCCTCCCAGGAGGTTCACGTTGGATTCCGCGTGCGCGGGCGTTGCCAATGCCGCGGCTCCCACGGTGAGCAGGACGCTGGCGGCGAGTGTGGTCAGGGCGCGCCGGATCGGCTTCATGGACTCTCCCGTGGGTGCGTGGGCGGTTGCGCGGTGAGCTCTTCCCGCCCGGTCGCGCGCCGCAAACGGCCCTCGCGCATCGCACGACAGCACGCGGCGGCGCGCGCGCCATCGCACGCGCCGTGAGGGGCTGTTCGCGCCTCCGCTGCACCGTGCCCGTCGGTTCCCGTGGTGTGCGGCCCTTAGGCTCGTCGCCATGAAGGTGATCCTGACCAGGGACAGCGTGGCGATGGGCGACGACGTGGACGCGCCGCACGAGCAGCGGCGGGAGTTCCCGGACGGGCTCGCGGCCGTCGAAGTGATCACGGCAGTCGTGGCCGACGGCTACCTCCCGCCGATCGCCGGGGGCAGGGCCGTCTGGGTCGTGGTCTCGGGCGCGGACCGCTCGCTCGCCGTGGTGGCCCAGGAGTGGGCGGAGCCCCGTCCGCTGACCGATGGCTGGGGCGACGCCCTGCCCGATGAAGGTTCCCCCGTGCGCCTGCACTTCCGCTACCTCGCCCAGGAGGATCCCGAGGCGGTCCACGGACGGCTGAGGGCGAAGTCCTGAGCCGCGGACGGCTCTATCTCACCAGCCGCGCCGCCTTCGTCGCGCTGTTGAGCAGGTGCTCCAGCGGCCCTCTGCGGAAGTGGCGTGACCAGGCGAGTGCCAGTGCGGCCGCGGTCGCGATGAAGCCGAGGAGTACGGGCAGCGGCGAGCCGGGGACGTCCTCGATGCCGAGGGCCCAGATGCCGACGATGTTGAGGACGTAGGCGGTCAGCGACATGGCGCCGACCGCGATGACCGGCCCCGCGAGCCGCCGGACGCGGGGCAGCGTGTCGGCCGCCGCGACGCAGGTGGCGAGGACGGTGACGGCGACGCCGGTGTTGCCCAGGACGGAGAGGGTCGTCTCACTGTGCGGGGAGGCCACCAGCAGCCACGCGGGCGTCGCACCCGACGGGTCGCCGGCGGTGTCGGACCACCACAGGGAGAGCGCGGAACCGGCGCTCCCGGTCGCCTCGATGGCGGCGACGGCCCGGGGGAAGAGGTGCAGCGCCAGCCAGGAACCCCCGTACCCGAGGACCGCGAGCGCGCCCCCGGTGAGGGCGAGCCGGAGCCGGACGGCGGCGGAGGCCAGGTCGAGCCGGGCGACGGCCATCCCGGCGATGACGAACGGTATCCACGTGAGCGCCGGATAGGCACCGGTGACGAGGAGTTCGAGGAAGCCGCCCGTGCCGCTGATCCGTGCGAGCGGGTCGTCGTGGATCACGGCCGGCGCCCAGGCGCCCGTCCTGATCGACCGCTGTATCAGGTAGAGCACCTGCGGCAGGACGAGCGCGGCCACGGCGGCGATGACGGCGAGCGTCCTGGCGCGCAGCCGGCGCAGCGGGAGGGCGAGTACGAAGTAGAGCGCGTAGAAGGCCAGGATCACGTCGACCGGGGTGCCGGTCGACGTGAGCGCGGTGCCCAGCGCGAGCAGGGCGGCGGAGCGGATGAGGATCCTGGCGACGGCCTGCCGTCCGGCGCGCCCGGTTCTGGGCGTGCGGCGGCCGGTGATGAGCAGGAGCGAGAAGCCCGCGAGGAAGGCGAAGAGCGCGGAGGCCCGGCCGTGGGACAGCTCCATGAGGAAGCCGACGGGGCCGCCGTCGGCCGGGTCGGGTCCGACGTGGGCGGCGTACATGCCGAGGACCGCCAGGCCGCGTGCGAGGTCCACCCCGACCAGCCGGCCCGTGGCGGAGGATGCGGCCCCGGCGGGGGCCCGGCCCGTTTGCCCGGCGAGGGAAGCGTTCTGCGTCATGGCTCAAGCGTCGGCCGTACGGGGGCCGGGAGGGCAACGCTTCCCGGTTGTTTTGACGGCCAGTTGGGGGACGGCTCCCCCTCGCCGGGCGGGTTCTCCCGGGGCCGCCCGCCGAGACCCCATTGACAAGGGAACAGCAAGGTGCGGGGAAGCGTAGGGGTAATCGAGAGCCAGACTTTGCACGGCCGAAACGCCTCACGAAGGCATCGGGCGAGGTGCCGGCGACGAGGAATGGCTTTAATTCCGGCTTGACTCGGCGTGGCGACATGGGCTGCGCGCGGCCTCAGGGATCCCTCCCCGCCCCTCCCGCCCGGTGGTGCGGGGTCCGTGGGAGCCCCATGGGCGATCACCGGCCGGGCAGTGGTACACGGACACCGGGTCGCACTATGCGGACGGAAGGCCGCGTCGGGAGGTTCCGCGCTCCGCCGCCGCGATGGCGCGATCACATTGGTCCAGTGGGCGCGGCGGCGCCCGGGGCCGAGCGGAGCCGGCGGCTCCGGAGGGCGGCGCGCCCGACGGGGGGCACCGCACGGCGATCACACTCCGTGGGCACGGCCGATGGCAATGGGCCAGAGCACGTTGGCGCATATGCAGCTGTTCGCGTCGGTCGGCCGAACCTAGTTTTCGTTTCGCCTAAACGTGTGGCCGACGCGAAATGGGCAATGGCCGGAACGTCGTACAGGCAGGAGAGCGTGATGCTCCGAGTCGGATGATCGCGACGCCCTGCCGGTGATTGACGGGCCCGTATCGGGATATCCGGACATCGGCAACGGAGGCGGAGGCGGCCGGCCGTCACCGACGGCGGCCTGTAGAGCGGGGGAATTCACCGGTCCTGCACCGCTTCGGTGCTTGACCGTGCCGGTTCGCCGCCGGTTCGCCGCACCATCGCACATGGGGCACTACATGCGGGTTTACCCGGCATACAAGGCTTCACCCGGCACTTCGCCCGGCCTGTGGCACACCGTATTCGGTCCACGAGAAGCAATTAAGCAACCAAATTGCAGAAGTTCGGAACAGGGAGAGGTTATGCCAGACGTGAGATCGGCTCCTGGTCCCGCGCAACCGGACGGATTTTTGGAGGTATCGTCACCGGCTCCCGCAATCGACGGTCCGGCCGTCCGGACGTTGTCCCGGTATTTCGAACGGACTTGTGACGCCCACCCGGACCGCACGGCTGTGGTCTGCGAAGGCGAGCAGCTCGGCTACGCGGAGCTCGACCGTCGCGCCAACCGGCTGGCGCACCTGCTGCGTTCACGCGGTGTGACCCAGGGCAGTGCCGTGGGGATTCTGCTCGAACGGTCCCTGGACACCTATGTCGCGCTGCTCGGGGTGATCAAAACCGGTGCGGCGTACGTCCCGCTGGACCCGTCGTTTCCGGCCGAGCGGCTGGCCTTCATCGCGGAGGACGCACAGCTGCGCGACCTCGTGACGGTCTCGGCGATGCGCGGGCACACCGGGCGGCTGCCCTGTCCCATGCTGGAACTCGACCGGGTTGACTCGGAATTGGCCATTCAGCCCCAGGTCCGCCTTGATGCCGACATCCCGCCATCCTCGGTCGCCTACATCATCTACACCTCCGGCACCACGGGCCGGCCCAAGGGGGTGGCCGTCTCCCATGCCAATATCGCCAACTTCCTGCGCGTGGCCACGCCGGTCTACCGCGTGCGCGGCGAGGACCGCGTCTATCAAGGGCTGTCGATCGCCTTCGACTTCTCGGTCGAGGAGATCTGGCCGGCCTGGATCGCGGGAGCCACGCTGGTGGCGGGCCCCACCGACGCCCGCCGCGTCGGCCAGGGGCTGGCGGACTTCCTCACCGAGCAGGCGATCACCGTCCTGTGCTGCGTGCCGACCCTGCTGACGACGCTCGAGAGTGAAGTGCCTTCCCTGCGGAGCCTGCTGGTCAGCGGTGAGGCGTGCCCTCCCGACCTGGTGCGCCGCTGGTCGCGCCCGGGGCGGCGCATCCTCAACGCCTACGGCCCCACGGAGACGACCGTCACGGCCACCTGCGGCGAGCTCGTCCCCCACCGGCCGGTCACCATCGGCACCCCCTTGCCCAGCTATCGCGTGTACATCCTCGACGACCGGTTGCGCCCCGTCGCCGAGGGCGGGAGCGGCGAGATCTGTGTCGGCGGCCCCGGCGTGGCGATCGGCTATGTCAACCGCCCCGACCTGACCACCGAGCGGTTCGTGCCCAATCCGGTCGAGGCGGACCGGGCAAAGTTCCCGCGCGTCTACCGCACGGGCGACCTGGGGAAGTTCACCGCCTCGGGAGAGATCGAGTACCTCGGCCGCGTCGACACCCAGGTCAAGATCCGTGGCTATCGCATCGAGCTCGCCGAGATCGAGGAGGTGCTCCGGGAGGACGACGCGGTCGAGAACGCCGTCGTCACCCCGCTCGAACGCGACGGCGTGGTACAGGATCTCGTCGGTTATGTCACCCTCACCGCCCGCGCCGGGCGGGACACCGAGGACGATCTGCGCGACCGGCTGCGCGACCGCCTCCGGCGCAGGCTTCCCGACTACATGATCCCCTCGTTCGTCGAGGTGCTCCCCGCGTTCCCGCTGCTGGCCGCCGACAAGGTCGACCGCGCCGCCCTGCCCGCCCCCGTCTCGCCGCCTCTCACCCGCCGCAGCCGACGGCACGTGCCCCCGCGTACGCCGCTGGAGCGCCGACTGGCCGCGGAATGGCGGGAGATCCTCGGCGGCGAGGAGATCTCCGTCGAGGACGACTTCTTCTGCGACCTGGGGGGCCACTCCATGGCGGCCGCCCGGCTGATGTCGCGGCTGCGCGGGCAACCGCGGTTCCAGGGGCTGGCCATGGGCGACCTCTACGCCCGGCCCACCGTGCGCGGCCTCGCCGCCTGTGTCGAGGAGGGCGCCACCGCGCCTGCCCCGGAGCCCGAGGGCACCCCGGCGCCCCCGGCCCGGCGCCACTCCACCGCCCGCGTCCTGGTCTGCGGTGCCGCTCAACTCGCCGCGCTGTACGCCTGGCTGCTGCTGATCGGCCTCCCGGCCGTCGTCCTCCTCTACCGGCTGCTCCTCGCCTGGCACGTCCAGGTCAGCGGCCTGGCTCCCGGCAGTCCCGTGGGCCGTCTCGCGCACCTGGGCCTGCCCGGCTTCGTGCTCCTGGAGGTGGCCTGGCTGGCGGTGAGCGTCGTGCCGCTGCCCCTGCTCGCCGGCCGTCTGCTGATGCTCGGCGTCCGGCCGGGGTGGTATCCGCTGTGGGGCGTCACGTATCTGCGGTTCTGGCTCCAGGGGAAGGTGCTGGCCTTCTCCCCGCTGGGGGTGCTGACCGGCTCACCGCTGCTCGCCCCCTTCCTGCGGCTGCTCGGCGCCCGTGTCGGACGCGGCTGCCACATCTCCGCCGTCCTCGGGCTCCCCGCCTTCGTGGAGATCGGCGACGGCGCGAGCATCGGCTACGGCGTACGCGTCCAGCCGTACGTGGTCGAAGGAGGGCACATCCGCCTCGCACCGGTCCGCATCGGCTCGGGCGCCTTCGTCGGCACCAACAGCGTCGTGATGGCCGGTGCGGTGATCGGCGACCGTGCTTCGGTGGGCGAGCAGTCCCTCGTACCCGCCGACGGGACCGTCCCGGCGGACGAACACTGGGCCGGTTCACCGGCCACCCGCAGCGACGGCGTCCCGCCGCTGCTGGAGACCATGGCGGAGGGCGCCGACGACCGGCCCTGGACCGCCAGCCTGCTCGCCGGGTACGCGGCGGGGGCCCTGCTGCTCACGCTCGTCCCGCTGCTGGTGGCCGCGGCCGGGTCCGCGCCGGTGGCCTATGTGGTGTGGCGCTACGGCTTCGCCTGGGCGCTCGTGGCCACCACCGCGGCCGGACCGCTCGTGGTGTTGACGACCTGCGCCCTGGTGCTGCTCGTCAAGCGCACCGTCCTGCCGCGCGTGCGCGCCGGGATCCACCCCGAGCGCAGCGGCTTCGGCGTGCGCAAGTGGATCGGCGACGGCATGATGACCACGAGTCTGACGCTGACGCACTCCCTCTACTCCACGCTCTATCTCGTCCCCTTCCTGCGGCTCCTCGGCGCGCGCACCGGTCGCTGGTCCGAGGTGGCGACGGTCAGCTTCGTCGACCCGGACATGCTCGTCATCGGCGAGGAGAGCTTCGTCGCGGACGTCTGTGTCGTCGGACCGGCCGTCTTCCACCGGGGGCGCATCACGGTGGCACCGGCGGAGATCGGGCGGCGCGGCTTCGTCGGCAACGGCGCGCTCGTCCCCGGCTCCTCCCGGCTGGGCGAGAACAGCCTCCTCGGTGTCCACTCGCTGGCGCCGTCCCGTCCGATCGATCCGGAGACGACCTGGCTCGGCTCGCCGGCGATCTTCCTGCCGCGGCGCGAGGCCAGCCGGGACTTCCCCGCGAAGTTCCTCTACAGCCCCAGCCGCGGACTGATCGCGGCACGGCTGGCCGTCGAATACTTCCGGGTGACGCTGCCGGGGACGCTCGGCGCCCTCGGCGCGCTCGGCAGCCTCTGGGCCTCGGTCCAGCTGGCCGGGTTCCTGCCGCCGTGGGCTCTGCTGCTCCTCGGTCCGGCCCTGTTCCTCGGGGTCGGCGTGGCGTGCACGCTGGCCGTCGTCCTGCTCAAGTGGCTGGTCATCGGCCGCTACCGGCCGCGGGTGGAGCCGCTGTGGGGCGTGTGGGTGCGGCGTACGGAGCTCATCACCGGCCTGTTCGAGAACCTCGTCGTCCCAGCCCTGGTGAACTTCCTGACCGGCACGCCCTGGATGGCCCCGGTCATGCGTCTCTTCGGCGCCCGGATCGGCCGGAGGGTGTGGCTGTCCACGACGTACATGACCGAGTTCGATCTGGTCGAGGTGGGTGACGACGCGGCCGTCGCCGAGGTCACGTCTCTGCAGACCCACCTGTTCGAGGACCGGGTGATGAAGATGTCCCGCGTCAGGGTCGGCGCGTCGAGTTCGGTCGGCACCCGCTCCGTCGTGCTCTACGACGCGGAGGTCGGCGACGGTGCACGCCTGGACGCGCTGTCCCTGGTCATGAAGGGCGAGCGCCTGCCCGGCCGGTCCCGCTGGCGCGGTATCCCCGCCCGCCCCTGCTGACACCGCGGGGCGGCGGCCCGCCGCCCCGTGCCCCTCACAACCTTTCGGAGACAGTCATGGCACCCCTCGTACAGCGTGGTACGCGGACCGAGCCGCACGTCGACGGCGCTCTTCCCGGCCCCCGCTCCACCGAGCTGCTCGGCCGGCAGCAGCTGTGGGAGTCCAACGCCCGTACCTACTCCCGGCACTTGCCGATCGCCCTCGCGGAAGGGTCCGGGAGCTTCGTCGAGGACGTCGACGGCAACGTCTTCATCGACTTCCTCAGCGGCGCCGGGGTCCTCTCGCTCGGCCACAACCACCCCGAACTCGTCCGGGCCGTGACCGCCCAGCTCGGCCTCCTCACCCATGGCCTGGACTTTCCCACCCCGGCCAAGGACGCCTTCACAGAGGCCCAGTTGTCGATGCTGCCGCCCTCGATGCGGGACCGGGTGAAGATGCACTTCTGCGGGCCGACGGGCGCCAACGCGGTGGAGGCGGCGATCAAGCTCTGCAAGATCGCCACCGGCCGGGGCGACGTCGTCTCCTTCCAGGGCGGCTTCCACGGCAGCAGCCACGCCACGCTGTCGCTCAGCGGGCTCGTGGCGCAGAAGCGCGGCGTGGCCAACAGCATGCCCGGCGTCCACTTCTTCCCCTACTCCTCGTGCGCCAGGTGCCCGGTCGGCCTCTCACCGGACACCTGCGCGACCAACTGCGTCGAGTATCTCGAGCGCGCGCTTCGCGACAGCAACGGCGGCGTCCCCCTGCCCGCCGCTGTGCTGCTGGAGATGGTCCAGGGCGAGGGCGGCATCGTGCCCGCGCGCACCGACTTCGTCCGGCGCGTGCGGGAGGTGACCCGCGAGCTGGACATCCCCCTCGTGGTCGACGAGGTGCAGACCGGCTGCGGGCGCACCGGCACCTGGTTCGCCTTCGAGCAGTACGGCATCGAGCCGGACGTCATCGTCGCGTCCAAGGCACTGAGCGGGATCGGCGCGCCGGTCGCGGTCGTCATCTACGACGCGAAGCTCGACACCTGGGCGCCGGGCGCGCACATCGGCACGTTCCGCGGCAACCAACTGGCCTTCGCCGCGGGCGCGGAGGCGGTGCGCATCGTCCGGCGCGACGACATCCTCGGCAACGTACGCCGGCGTGGTGAGCAGATCGCGGACCGGCTCACCGCGCTGCTGGTCAACCCCTGGGTGCACGAGGTGCGCGGCCGCGGCCTGATGTGGGGCGTCGAGCTGGCCGACCCCGTGACCGGCCGGCCCGCCTCCGCCTTCGCGGCCGAGGTCCAGAGCCGCGCGCTGCGCGGCGGGCTGATCGTCGAACTCGGCGGTCGCGACGACTGCGTGGTGCGGCTCATGCCGCCGCTCAACGTCGACGCCGATGTCGTGGACACCGCCTGCTCGATCCTCGTCGACGCCGTCGAGGCCGGTCACCCGTAGCCCAGGGGCGGCCGGCACCGGCCGCCCCGCACCGAGCGGCCGCCCACAGCCGGGGCGGCCGCTGGAGGAGGCCCACCCCCATGGCTCTCATCGTCCAGAAGTACGGCGGCTCGTCGGTGCGCTCCACCGACCTCATCAAGCGTGTCGCCGAGCGCGTCGTCGCCACCCGCGGGGAGGGCCACGACGTCGTGGTCGTCCTCTCCGCCATGGGCGACACCACCGACCGGCTCCTCGGCCTGGCCCGGGAGGTCAGCGACCTGCCGTCGCCCCGCGAGCTGGACATGCTGCTCACCACGGGCGAGCGCGCGGCCAACGCGCTGGCCGCGATGGCGATCCACGCGCTAGGCGCCGACGCGTGCTCCCTCTCCGGCCCGCAGGCCGGGGTGCTCACCACTCCCGCGCACGGCAAGGCGCGCATCGTGGACGTCGTGCCGCGGCGGGTCCGGCAGGCGCTCGACCGCGGTGCGATCGTCCTGGTCGCCGGCTTCCAGGGGCTCAGCCCGGAGACCGAGGACATCACCACGCTGGGCCGCGGCGGGTCCGACACCACGGCCATCGCGCTGGCCGCCGCGCTCAAGGCCGACGTCTGCGAGATCTGCACCGACGTCGACGGCGTCTACACCGCCGACCCCAGGATCGTGCCGGAGGCCAGGCGCCTGGACCACATCACCTTCGAGGCGATGCGGGAGATGGCCGCGAGCGGTGCGAAGGTCCTGGCGCTGCGCAGCGTGGAGTACGCCCGGCGGTGCGGGGTGACCGTGCTCGTCCGCTCCTCCTCCCGCACCGGGCCCGGCACCACGGTCTCCGCCGCGCCGGACGACGGCCACGGGGAGGACGGTGCGGTCACCGGCGTCGCGCACGACGCGTCGTGCGCCAAGGTCACCGTCACCGGTGTGCCGGATCTGCCCGGCACCGTGGCGCGCGTCTTCCGGTCCGTGGCCGACGCCGGGTGCGAGGTCGACACGGCCGTGCGGAACGTACCGGGCCCGGACGGCGGGTTCACCGACATCACCTTCCTGCTGCCCGGGGACGGCGCGCCCGCCGCGGTGGCGGCACTGCGCGAGATCCGCGCGGAGAGCGGCTTCACCGGGGTGGACCAGGACAACGACGTCGCCAAGGTCTCCGTCGTCGGCAGCGGCATGCGCGCCCGCCCCGGGGCGGCGGCCACCTTCTGCGAGGCCCTGGCCGAGGCGGGGGTGAACATCGAGATCATGTCGACGTCGGAGATCCGGATCTCCGCCGTCTGCCGCACCGCGCGGCTCCATGACGCGATCCGCGCCCTGCACCGGGCCTTCGGCCTGGACAAGCCGGGGGCGGGGACCGGGGCATGAGCACGCCGCCCGCGCGGGGACGCGGCCGGGCCGGGGAGTTCCCGCACGTCCGGGAGGTCCCCGAGAGCGACCTCGGCCGCGCCCTCGACCACGCTTCGCTCGTCTTCCACGAGAACTACGGGGACGAGCTGCGCAGGCGCCACCGCCGGACCCTCCTGCGCTGCGACCGCCTCGGCGCCTACGAGGAGGACCGGCTGGTGGGCCTGCTCGCCGCGCACCGCCTCCGCCTCTCCGTGCCGGGCGGTCAACTTCCCTGCGCCGGGCTGACGTTCGTCTCCGTGGCACCGACCCACCGCCGCCGTGGCGTGCTCTCGGGCCTGCTGGAGGAGCTGTGGCGGCACTGTGCGGCGGCAGGCCGCCCGCTCGCCGCCCTGTGGGCCTCCGAGGCGGCACTCTACGGCCGCTACGGGTTCGGCGCCGCCACGTCCCTGTGCACCGTCGAGATCGACTCGGCGCGCCCGCTCGGCCTGCGCGTCACCCCCGCCCCCGGCCCCCTGCGCCTCGTCGCCCCGGCCACGGCACCCGCGCTCCTCGGGCCACTGCACGAGGCCGCGCGGGCCCGCCGTGCCGGGTGGCCCGCCCGTGACCGGCACTGGTGGCGGGAGCAGATCCTGCCCGAGGAGGACGAGGACGACGACGAACTCGGCCCGCCACGCGTCGTCGTGCTGGGCGGCGGCACGCCCGCGGGCTACGCCGTCTACCGCACCCGCTGCGCCGACGACGACGGCACGCCCGGCCTCGTCCAGGTCGACGAGCTGGAGGCCGGGACGGCGCCCGCCGCCGCTGCCCTGTGGAGCTATCTCGCCTCCATCGACCTCACCGGCCGGGTAAGGGCCTGGGGCCGTCCCGCCGACGACCCGCTGCTGCTGATGGCGGCGGACCGCGACCAGGTGCGTGTCACCGCGCAGTTCCCGGCGCTGTGGCTGCGCCTGGTGGACGTGCGGGCCGCGCTGACCGCCCGCTCCTGGGCGGCCCCCGCCGATCTCGTCCTCGATGTGCGGGACACGCGGATCGCCGCCAACCACGGGCGGTTCCGCCTGCTGGCGGCACCGGACGGCGGTACGTACGAGGCGGTCACCGGCCCGGCCGACCTCGCCCTCGACGTGTGCGACCTGGCCGCCTGCTATCTCGGCGGCACCTCTGTCCTCCACCTGGTGCGCGCCGGGCTCGTGACCGAGCACACGGCGGGCGCGGCGGCGGCTCTCGACGCCGCGCTGCGTACCGAGTATCTGCCGTTCGCCGGTGACGAGTTCTGAGCGAGGCGGCGGTTCAGGCGACGGCCAGCCCGCTGGGTGAGGTCGCCAGGCCCAAGGGGGTGCTGCCGACGACCTTCAGGGTCTTGGCGTCGATCGCGTCGACGGTGCTGGAGGCGTTCGTGGACACCCAGACGGTGTCACCGGCCACGGTGACGGCGGTCGGTACGTGCTTCACCCGTACCGTGCCGATCCGGCCGCCGTTCGCGTCGAGCACGGTGACGGTGTCGTCGTTGGCGCCCGTGACGTACACACGCGAACCGTCCGGGCCGACCGCGACCTGCCACGGGCTCCTGCCGACGCGGATGCGCGCCCTGACCCGGAGGCTGCCGCTGTCGATGACCGACAGGGTGCCCTGCCGGGGATCGACGACATAGACGCGCCTGCCGTCCGGGTGCACCGCGACGCCGTTCGCCCGCGCCTGGCCGGGCAGGGTGCGCCGGGTACTCCCGTCGCCGGTGTCCAGGACGGACAGGCCGTCGGTGCAGGTCACATAGAGGGTCGTGCCGTCCGGGCTGAGCGCGACGCAGCGCGGGGCGAGGCCCGTCTGCCAGGTGTCGTCGACCGTGTCGGTCTCCGTGTCGATGACCGACAGGGACCGCGATCCGCCGGCTCCGGGGTCCGGGCCGGTGTCGGCCACGTAGACGTACGCGCCGTCGGGTGATGTCACCACGCCGTGCGGGTAGAGGCCCACGCGGACGGCGGAGACGATCTTGCCCTGGGTGGTGTCGAACACCGAGACGTCGCCCGCTCCGGAGTTGCTGATGTAGAGCTTGCGGCCGTCGGGGGTGCGGGTGATGCCGAAGGGGTTGATCCCCGCGTCGACGCTCGCGGCCAGGGTGTGGTTCGAGGGGTCGACGACCGAGATGGTGTTGCTGACGATCCCCGCCGCGTAGACGTGTGTGCCGGTGGTGGGGCCCGTCTTCGGGGCGGTGTCCTGGATGCCGGGGAAGTTCGTGCCGGCCGTGCCGTGCGGGAAGTCGTCCTTGTGGGTGGTGTCGTTCTCGACGATGCGGCTTCTGGCGTACGGGCGGGCACCGCCTGGCGCGCCGGGCCCCACGGGCGGCGGTGCGGTGGCCGGCCCGCGGCCCGCCTGGGCGCCCTGGTGCGGCGGTCTCTGGTCCGCGCCCGGGAACTGCGCGGGCGGCAGGGTGGCGACGTCGTTCTCCGCCTTCCACAACTCGTCCCTGGTGCTGGGCAGTTGGGGGAAGGGGCCGGGTGCGGGCAGGCCGAGCGCCGAGGTGAGGTCACCGAAGGTCCGGCGTCTCCAGTCGCTGATGTTCGGCTCGCGCACCCCGGTGACGCGTTCCAGGAAGCGCAGGACCGAGGTGTGGTCGAAGGGCTCGCTCGCCACGAATCCGCCCTGGGTCCAGGGCGAGACGATCAGGCACGGCACACGGATGCCGCCGCCGATCGGCAGGCCGCCGACGAACTCGTCCGCGGTGCCCGGCGGTGGCATCGGTGGCACGACGTGGTCGAACAGCCCGTCGTTCTCGTCGTAGTTGACGATGAAGACGGTCTTGCGCCAGGCGTCCTGGTTCGCGGCGACCGCGTCCAGTTGCTGCGCGAGGAAGTCGGCTCCGGAGGCCGGGAGGTAGTCCGGGTGCTCGCACTGCGGGGAGGTCGGGATGATCCAGGAGACGGTGGGCAGCCGGCCGTCCCGCGCGTCGCGCGCGAACTGGTCCGCCGGGGCGATGGTCAGGCCGTGTTCGTACAGCGGGTCACCGGGGGCGGCGTCCTGGAAGGACTTGAAGAACTCCAGGGGGTTGCAGCCGTAGTCGTCCTCCTGCTGGTACACGTGCCAGGAGACGCCCGCCTTCGTCAGGCGCTCGGGATAGGTCGTCCAGCGGAACGGCGACGGGATCTCGTTGCTGATGATGGGCCCGCCGAAGCGGCCGCCGGGGTCGACCGTGCCGGTCCAGTGGTAGAGCCGGTTGGGCCAGGTCGGCCCGAGGACGGAGCAGTGGTAGGCGTCGCAGAGGGTGAAGGACTCGGCGAGCGCGAAGTGGAAGGGGATGTCGGCGCGTTCGTAGTAGCCCATGGTGTACGGGCCGTTCTGCTCGCCGTCGGCCTTGCGGTGCGCGGGGACCCAGTTGTCCATCCGGCCGCCGTTCACGGCCGCGTGCTGCACCTTCCAGGCGTGGCTGGTGGACGGGATGGCCTGGGAGCTCGTGGTCTGCGTGTCGAGGTGGAAGGGCAGGAGGTAGCCGTCGGGGTTGGCGGGGTCCGGCTGGTAGAAGACCGGACGTCCGCCGGGCAGTTGCACCGCGTGCGGGTCGTCGAACCCGCGCACCCCGCGCATGGTGCCGAAGTAGTGGTCGAACGAGCGGTTCTCCTGCATGAGGATCACCACGTGCTCGATGTCTTCCAGGCGCCCGGGTTTCCGTACCGGCTCCGCCATCGCGCGCCGGAGGTTCGGCGGCAGCAAGGACGCCGCGGCGGTGAGCCCGCCGATTCCCAGGGCCGATCCGAGCAGCCGCCGACGGGAGAGCTCAGCCATGGTCCACCTCGGTGCCGAAGGGAGGGAACGCGCGACAGCACACACCATGCGGCCCGCGGGCACAAGGGAAACCACGCATCCCTCGCGGCCCTTGGCGGGAATTCGGCCGGATCCGGTGCCGCCCGCGGCGGGCTCGCTCCCCCGGCCCGCCCCGGGCCGGCGGGCTAGCGGAGGGTGTAGCCGCCGTCCGGGTACAGCGTCGAGCCGGTCGTGAAGCCGTTGGTGAAGAGGAACAGCACGGTCTGGGCGATCTCGTCCTCCGTGCCGAGCCGGTGCAGGAGCGTGTCCCTGCGGTATTGCGCGAACGCCGCCTCGCGGTCGGGTGCCGGGCGGTGCGACCACAGGTTGCCGTCGACGGTGCCGGGCGAGACGACGTTGACGCGGACCGGGGCCAGTTCGAGGGCCAGCCCCCGGCCCAGGCCCTCGATCGCGGCGTTGCAGGCGGCGTAGGCGGGCGCGGCCGCCGGCGGGCGGGCTCCGGCGGCGCCCGACATCAGGACCACCGATCCGTCCGGGGACAGCTTGGGAGCGGCATGCCTGACCGCGTGGTACTGGCCCCAGAACTTCGAGACGAAGGGGCTTTCGGCGTCCTCGTCGCTCAACTCCAGCATCGGGCCGACCCGGTAGGAGGCCGCGGAGGTGAAGAGGTGGTCGACGCGGTCGAGTCCGGCGAAGAAGCCGGCGAGCGACGACCGGTCCGTGATGTCCACGGTCCGCCAGGTCGCACGGTCACCGAGTTCCCGTGCCGCGGCGGCCAGCCGCTCCGGGGTACGGCCGCCGAGGACCACTCGCGCACCCGCAGCGACCGCCTGGTGCGCGACGCGCAGCCCGATGCCCGAGCCACCGCCGATCAGGACGACCGTCCGCCCCCGGAGCGGCCCGTCGGCGGCGGCGGAGGAGGAGGTGGCGGGGGAAGGCTGGTTCATGTCGGCTCCGTGCTCTGGTCCGTGGTGTCCGGGACGGGTGATCACCACAACTCAGCGCGCGTGTTGATCATGCTATTCCCGCCTTGAGCCGCTCGGCTCGACTCCCGGTGCCGGGCCGCCCCCCTGGGGGGGGCGGGTGGCCGCCCCGGCCGCACGCGGTGCGCCCCTCATGGGCACCATGCGTGACTGCCGCATCTCGCGTCATACCCCGACGCCTCGCCCTTGAGCTCGAATCGGCCTCCGACGTGCGGATTTGAGCCCTTGTCAGTGCCCCGGCGTAGCGTAGTACGCATGCCCTCTGCATCTTCTTCCGGTCCCGCACGCGTGGACGCGGCCGATCTGAACGAGGCGATCCGCGCGTTCCTGGTCGCGCGCCGGGGCCGGGCGTTGTCGCGTGAGGAGCGGGTGGTGTACGAGGAGTTACGGGCGCGCTGGGTGGCCGCGACCCGTCGGGACCGCTACGGCACGGCGGCGTGAAGGCGGGCCGCTCACCGGACGGGGTAGGGCACGAACGTGCCGGCGTTCTCGTCGACGGCGAGCGCGCGGCCGAGCGGCGGGACGGCCCGCTGCGGGCAGTCGAGGCGCTCACAGACGCGGCAGCCCATGCCGATCGGGGTGGCGGCCGCGTGCCGGCCGAGGTCGAGGCCGTCGGAGTAGACGAGCCGGGAGGCGTGGCGGATCTCGCAGCCCAGTCCGATGGCGAAGGTCTTGCCTGGCTCGCCCCAGCCTCCCCGGTGGCGGGTGACGGTGCGGGCGGTCCACAGATGGCGGCTGCCGTCCGGCATGGCGGCGATCTGCACATGGACGCGGCCGGGCGCGCCGAACGCCTCGTAGACGTTCCACAGCGGGCAGGTGCCGCCGGCCCGGGAGAAGGGGAAGCCGCTGGCCGACTGCCGCTTGGACATGTTGCCCGCGCGGTCGACGCGCACGAAGGAGAACGGCACCCCGCGCAGCCCCGGCCGCTGGAGCGTGCTGAGCCGGTGGCAGACGGTCTCGTAGCCGAAGCCGAAGCGGTCGCTGAGCCGCTCGATGTCGTAGCGCAGTTCCTCCGCGGCACGGTGGAACTCGCGGTAGGGCAGGATCAGCGCCGCGGCGAAGTGGGTGGCGATGCCGATCCTGGTCAGCGCCCAGGTGGTGGAGCCCTCTTCGTAGTCCTCCGAGGCGAGGCGGGAGATCTCCGCGCCGTGTTCGAGGAGGGCGAGCTGGGTGGCCATGCGGAAGGCCTTCTGGCCGGGGCGCAGCCGGCTCGACAGGTGCAGGACGCGCCCGTCCGGGTCGTAGTGGTGCAGGCGGTCGGGGCCGGTGCCGGTGGCCGTGCGCACTCCGTGGCGGCCGTCGAGCCGGCCGGTCAGGGCGCGCAGGGTGGCGCCGGGGCGGACGCCTATGGCGAGGGCCAGTTCCTCGGCGGTGGTGTCGATGTCGTGGAGGTAGTTCTGTCTGCGGTGGAAGAACTCGCGGTTCTCCTCGTGCGGCGGGCGCGGCAGCGCCGGGTCGACGGTGCCACGGCCTTCGGCGGCCTCGGCGAGGCGCTCGGTCAGGTCCTGGCAGCGGCGCCCGAGTCCGAGCAGGACGTCGGCGACGGCGGGCAGCCGGGAGACGAGCTCGGTGAGGTCAAAGGGCGACACCCGGCCGGCGGCGATCTCGTCGGCGAGGGATTCCCGCAGGTCCGCCACGACCCGGCTGGTGTCGCGCTCGGAGAAGAACCCGGGGTCCACGCCGAACGTCTCGGTCAGGCGCAGCAGTACGGGCACGGTCAGCGGCCGTGAGTCGTGCTCCATCTGGTTGAGATAGCTGGGCGAGATGGCGAGCGCGCGGGCCAGCTCGGCCTGGCTGAGCCGCCGTTCCTCGCGCAGGCGGCGCAGTCGCGCTCCGGCGTATGTCTTGGCCATGCCGATCACCCTAGGCCGTGTACGGTGCTTGACCGGCGGCTTTCTGCCGGGTGCGGGGCCGCCCGCGGCGGGAGCGGCCCCGGCACGCCGGTGGTGCCCCTTACCAGGAAAGGAACGTCTCCCGGTCGAGGAAGGCCAGTTGGGCCCGCTTCCCGGGGAGTTCGATCTCGGGGCCGCGGGTGAATCCGGCGCGCGTGAGGCGGGCGACGGCCTTCGCGTTGCGGGCGTCGGGTTCGACCACGATCCGCAGCCTGCCGGGGTCGGCCGTGAGGACGTAGGTGAGGAAGACGGAGAGCAGGGTCGCGGTGAAGCCCCGCTCCGGGCCGCCCGTCGGGGGGCCGATCATCAGGTGGATGCCGAAGTCGCCGGGCCGCACGTCGTAGCACTCGCCGACGGGGTCGGCCGCCGGCTCGTACGTCTGGAAGAGGGCGACGGGCCGGCCGTCGCGTTCGAGGAGGTAGGCGTGGTGCGTGGGGAGGGAGTCGATATAGGTGTAGATCTCCAGGACCCGCTCGCGGTCGGCGTCCCCCATGCCCCAGAAGCGGGCGCGTTCCTGGGTGACCCAGGAGTGGATCAGCCCGGCGTCGGCGGCGGGGTCGACCGGGACGACCCGGACGGTCCCGAAGCCGTCGACCGCCTGCTCGTGCACGGCCGCCCGCTCGGCGACGGAAAGGGACTGCGCGGGGGATTCAGACATCGTCTCGCTCCTCGGTGAGCTGGTTCCAGTCGGTGATCACGGGGACGAGTCCGCCGTGCAGCCACAGCGGCAGCTGGTCGCGGTGATGGGCGTCGCCGGGCACGCCGGAGGCGCCGAACGGCACCACCCACAGGCTGTCCTCGCGGCGGGCGAGGTCCCAGACGTAGCGGGCGGCGGGTCCGCGGGCGCTGTGGTCGGTGACGCCGGGGACGCTGGAGGTGGACAGCACGCAGTCGTGGTCGCCCGACAGGCCCGGCCACTCCTCGTCCGCCTCGCCGGGCAGCGACTGCCAGGGCGCGAGCCGGTGCGCCTCGCCCCACGGGCCGAACGACTCCGCCGCCACGTCCTCGAGTGCCGCGCGGACGAGCCCGGCGCGGTCCACACCGGGCAACAGGTCCTCCCGCAGCAGGTGTTCCAGGGCGAAGGCGATCCGGGGGGCCAGGGCGAGCCAGGGCAGGAAGACCTCGGGGTACGCGGGCGGCTCGGCCAGTCCCGCGAGCACCGGGTGTGCCGCGAAGCGGCGTACGACGGCCGACCGCAGCGCGGCGTACGCGGTGGCGTCGGTGCTGCCGGCGTCCATCCGGCGGTCCCAGCGCAGCAGCCGGTCCCGTAGCCGCCGGGCGTCCGGGCCCAGGTCCTCCAGCCGGGAGAGCAGGTCCAGCAGGGGTCCCGCGGAGGCCAGGTGGGTGTCGGTGTGGACGGCGGCCATGTCCCCGGCGGACCACTCGTGCGACGCGTCCAGCAGGTGGCGGATGCGGTCGGCCCGGTGCGGGGCGGCGAACTCGGCCCCGAGCGGTGCGGCCAGGCCGCGCTGATTGGCCATCACCGCGATGCCTCTCACCTCGGCGCGCGGCATCGGGTCGTGCCAGCCCTGCCAGTCGTGTCCGGGCTCCCAGGCGGGTACGACGCGCAGCCGGTTGTCGTGGTGGCGCAGCGGGACGCGTCCGGCGACGCGGTGGAGGAGGCCGCCCTCGGTGTCGGCGGCCTGGACGACGTTGACGGGTTCGGCCCAGTGGTCGAAGGCCCGGTCGACGTCGGTGACGGTGGTGGCCCTCAGCAGGGCGGGCAGCGTGGCGAAGCCGAGGTCCTCGCTGACGCGCGGGGGGATGCGCAGGCTGATGGTCCGTGGTGCGCCGGGGCCGCCGATCACGACGGGGCCGCGGTCGGTCTCGATCACCTCGATGCCGACCGGGTCGCCCCCGGCGACCTCGATGGTCTCGGTGTGGACGGCGGCGGGCCGCCAGCCGTCGGGGCCGAGTGCCTCCACCGCGGTGCCGCGGCGGCGGAGCTGCTCGTCGTAGAGGTCCTGGTAGTCGGCCATGGCGTTGGTGATGGCCCAGGCGACCGTGCCGGTGTGGCCGAAGTGGGCGATGCCCGGGACGCCGGGCACGGCGAGGCCCACCACGTCGTAGTCGGGGCAGTTCAGGTGGATCTGCTGGTAGATGCCCGGGTCCTCGATGAAGCGGTGCGGGTCGCCCGCGATGACGGGGGCCCCGGTGGCGGTGCGGTCGCCGGTGACGAGCCAGCCGTTGCTGCCGGAGCCGGCGGGGCCGTCGGTGGCGAACAGCCGGGCCGCCCCGGGGCCGAGCACGCGGGCGGCCTCCTCGCGCCACAGCTTGGCGGGGAAGCCGGCGAAGAGGATGTGGTGGGAGAGCCAGACGCCGAGCGGGGTCCAGGGCCGCCACTGTCCGGGGTCGAGCGCGGCGGCCGCGAATTCCGGTGCGCGGCGCGCGCCCGCGGCGAGGCCGGAGTTGACGCCGTCGACGTAGGCCGTGACCCACGCCTTGGTGCCGTCGTCGAGGCGCTCGAAGCAGCGGCGGGCGGTGTCGTCGAGGCGGGCCTGCCGGGCGAGCCGGTCCCAGCCGACGGCGCCGGGACCGAGGAAGGCGGCCGTGGTGCCCTGGGAGCGGTGCCGCTCCACCTCGATCTGCCAGGCACGGTCGAGGGCGGCGTTGCGCCCTTGGGCGTGGGCGAGCTCGTCCGGGCTGCCGGCCCGGAGGTGGGGGATGCCCCAGGCGTCCCGGTGGACCTCCATGCTCACAAAGTCTCCTTGTTCCGTGGCGGGTTGGCGTGGGTCACGGTGGGTCTCCCGGGGTGCGGTGACACCCCTGGCCCGACAAAAACTTAGGTTAGGTTAACCTAACGCTCATTCCCCCAACGATCACCCCCCGCCGCCGGGCGGAGCCGTCACATCCACCCCGTGGATTAGGTTAGGCTCCCCTAAGTTGATCGCAGTCAGCGACCGGAAGGACACCACGCTCATGAGTTTCCCGGGGCACATCGCCGAGGCCGAAGCCCCTTCGGCGGGCGAGATATCGGCAGCCCCCGCGTCCGGCGCGGCGCAGGCCCGGCCGCACCTCCTCAACCACCTCACGGTCGACAGCTACCGGCGCTCCCTCGCCGCCGGGATCGACCGGGTGGCGAACCGGATAGCGGGCACCGAGCGCCCCCTCACCGGGATCTCCCCCGCGCGGCTCGCCCCGGAGATCGACGGCATCGACCTGGACCGCCCGCTCGAGGACCCCGCCGCCGCCCTCGACGAGCTCGAGGACGTCTATCTGCGGGACGCCGTCTACTTCCACCACCCCCGCTACCTCGCCCACCTCAACTGCCCGGTGGTGATCCCGGCGCTGCTCGGCGAGGCCGTCCTGACCGCTGTCAACTCCTCCCTCGACACCTGGGACCAGAGCTCGGGCGGCACCCTCATCGAGCGCCGCCTGATCGACTGGACGGCCGAGCGCATCGGCCTCGGCCCGGACGCCGACGGCATCTTCACCAGCGGCGGCACCCAGTCCAACTTCCAGGCGCTGCTGCTCGCCCGCGAGGAGGCCCTGGCGCTCGCGGCGAAGAACGCCCCCGCCCCGCTCGAACGGCACGACATCCTGCCGCGGCTGCGCATCCTCACCTCCGAGGCCAGCCACTTCAGCGTCCAGAAGTCCGCCAAGCTGCTCGGCCTCGGCCAGGACGCCGTCATCTCCGTGGAGACGGGCCCCGAGCGGCGCATGCGGCCCGCC
Source organism: Streptomyces sp. NPDC001407 (assembly GCF_042895325.1). Classification (NCBI taxonomy): domain Bacteria; kingdom Bacillati; phylum Actinomycetota; class Actinomycetes; order Kitasatosporales; family Streptomycetaceae; genus Streptomyces; species Streptomyces sp. NPDC001407. The sequence goes on along the minus strand of NZ_JBIAWF010000004.1, from coordinate 299,152 downwards.
GCCCTCGCCCGCGAGATCGAGCGCTGCCGCGCCGACGACCTGGTGATCATGGCGGTCGTCGCCACCGCCGGCACCACCGACTTCGGCTCCATCGACCCGCTCCCCAAGATCGCCGACCTGTGCCGGTGGGCCGGGGTGTGGTTCCACGTGGACGCCGCGTACGGCTGCGGCCTGCTGGTCTCCCCCACCCGGCGGCACCTGCTCGACGGCATCGAGCGCGCGGACTCGGTGACCGTCGACTACCACAAGTCCTTCTTCCAGCCCGTCAGTTCCAGCGCGGTGCTGGTCCGCGACCGGGCCACCCTGCGGCACGCCACGTATTACGCCGACTACCTCAACCCGGCCCGCATGGCCGAGCAGCGCATCCCCAACCAGGTCGACAAGAGCATCCAGACCACCCGCCGCTTCGACGCGCTGAAACTCTGGCTGACCCTGCGCATCATGGGCGCGGACGCCATCGGCTCGCTCTTCGACGAGGTCGTGGACCGCGCGGCCGCGGCGTGGGAGCTGCTGACCGAGGACCCGCGCTTCGAGGTCGTCACCAAGTCGCAGCTGAGCACCGTCGTCTTCCGCTACCTGCCGGCGGACCAGCGCGGCCGGGACCTCGCCGACGGGGCGAACCTGCACGCCCGTGAGGCACTGGCCGCCTCCGGCGAGGCCGTGGTCGCGGGCACCAAGGTCGACGGCAAGCACTACCTCAAATTCACCCTGCTCAACCCGGAGACCTCGCTGGACGACATCGCGCACGTCCTCGACCTCCTCGCCGGGCACGCGGGCCGGTACGTGGACGAGCGGCTCACCGCCGAGCTCCTCCACCGCGCCGGCTGAACCACCCCTCACCCCGCCCCCTCGAACGGGAGACCTCCATGTCCACCCATGACTTCATCGCGATCGGCCTCGGCCCCTACAACCTGGGCCTCGCCTGCCTGACCGAACCCCTCGACGAGCTCGACGGCCTCTTCCTGGAGAGCAAGCCGGACTTCGACTGGCACCCGGGGATGCTGCTGGACTCCGCCACGCTCCAGACCCCCTTCATGGCCGACCTCGTCACCCTGGCCGACCCCACCTCCCCGTACTCCTTCCTCAGCTACCTCAAGGAGTCCGGACGGCTGTACTCCTTCTACATACGCGAGATCTTCTATCCGCTGCGCAACGAGTACAACGACTACTGCCGCTGGGCCGCGGCCAAGCTCCGCAGCGTCCGCTTCGGCCACGAGGTGACCTCCGTCGCCTACGACGAGGGCACCGGGCTCTACACCGTGCACGCGGTGCGCACGGCCACCGGCGAGACGGTCACGCACCAGGCCCGGCACCTCGTCCTCGGCACCGGCACCCCGCCTCACGTCCCGGACGCCTGCCAGGGGCTCGGCGGTGACGTCCTGCACAACTCCCGCTATCTGGAGGGCAAGGCCGGCCTCCAGGCCAAGGACAGCATCACCGTCGTCGGCAGCGGACAGAGCGCGGCCGAGATCTACTACGACCTGCTGGCCGACACCGACACCCACGGCTACCGCCTCGACTGGGTGACCCGCTCCCCCCGCTTCTTCCCACTGGAATACACCAAGCTCACCCTGGAGATGACCTCCCCCGAGTACGTGGACTACTTCCACGCGCTGCCGGAGGACACCCGCTACCGCATGGAGTCCGAGCAGAAGGGCCTCTTCAAGGGCATCGACGCGGAGCTCGTCAACAACATCTTCGACCTGCTCTACCAGAAGAGCGTCAAGGGCCCGGTCCCCACCCGGCTGCTGACCAACACCGCGCTGGAGAGCGCCTCCTACGACGACATCTCCGGGACCTACACCCTCGGCCTGCGCCAGGTGGAGCAGGAGCGGGACTTCTCGCTCACCACGCAGGGCCTCGTCCTGGCCACCGGCTACCGCTACCGCACCCCCGACTTCCTCCAGCCCGTGCGCGACCGGATCCGCTGGGACCGGCACGGCCGCTTCGACGTCGCCCGCAACTACAGCATCGACACCACCGGCCGGGGCATCTTCCTCCAGAACGCCGGCACCCACACGCACAGCATCACCTCCCCCGACCTGGGCATGGGCCCCTACCGCAACTCGTGGATCATCCGCGAGCTGCTGGGCCGCGAGGTCTACCCGGTCGAGAAGTCCATCGCCTTCCAGCAGTTCGGCGCCCCCGAGGGCGGTGTCCTGCGATGAGCGAGACCGTCTTCTCCCGCACCGACGAGCGGCTCGGCGAGTTCACGATCCGCCCGCTCGACCCGGACGCCGACGCCGCGATGCTGCACCGCTGGGTCACCCACCCCAAGGCGACGTTCTGGATGATGCAGGACGCCGATGTGGCCGAGGTGGCCCGCGCCTACCGCGAGATCGCCGAACACCCGCACCACGACGCCTTCGTCGGCCTGCTGGACGGCCGCCCCGTCTTCCTGGCCGAGCGCTACGACCCGGCGCGCGTCGAGCTGGTGGGGCTCTACGAACCGGAGGAGGGCGACGTCGGCATGCACTTCCTGTGCGCGCCGAGCGACACCCCGCTGCACGGCTTCACCCGTGGTGTGATCACCACGGTCATGGCCTGGCTCTTCGCCGACCCGGCGACCCGGCGCGTCGTGGTCGAGCCCGACGTGAACAACACAGCGGTGCACGCGCTCAACGCGGCCGTCGGCTTCGTGACCGTGCGCACCGTCGAGAAGCCCGAGAAGGACGCCCTGCTCAGCGTCTGCACCCGCGACCGGTTCCACAGCAGCCCGGCCGCAACCCGAGGAGTGACCGAGTGAACCCCCGTGAAGCCGTCTCCCACCTGACCCCGGCCCACTGGGCGGCCGCCAACCGGCAGCTGATCCGCAAGGCGCTCGCGGAGTTCTCCCACGAACGGCTGCTCGCCCCCGAGCCGGCCGCGCCCGGCCACTTCACCGTCCGCAGCGACGACGGCACGCAGGAGTACCGGTTCGCCGCCCGCCTCCTGGCGCTCGACCACTGGCAGATCGACGCCGACAGCATCACCCGGCACCGCGGCGAGGAGGAACTCCCGCTGGACGCGCTGGACTTCCTCATCCAGCTGCGGGGCGCGCTCGGCTTGTCGGACGAGATCCTCCCGGTCTATCTGGAGGAGATCAGCTCCACCCTCTCCGGCACGGCCTACAAGCTCGCCAAGGAGCCGGTGAGCGCCGCCGAGCTCGCCGACGCGGACTTCCAGGCCATCGAGACCGGCATGACCGAGGGTCACCCGGGCTTCGTCGCCAACAACGGGCGCCTCGGCTTCGGGGTGCACGAATACCACGCGTACGCGCCCGAGGCCGCGAGCCCCGTCCGGCTGATCTGGCTGGCCGCCCACCGCGACCACTCCACCTTCACCTCGGGCGAGGGCCTCGACCACGACCGGCTGATGTGCGACGAGCTGGGCGAGGAGCTCCTCGGCCGCTTCGCGGACACCATGTCCGGCCTCGGCCTCGACCTCGCCGACTACCACCTCATACCCGTCCACCCCTGGCAGTGGTGGAACAAGCTGTCCGTGACCTTCGCCGCCGACGTCGCCCGGCAGCGGCTGGTGTGCCTCGGGCCCGGCGACGACGACTACCTCGCCCAGCAGTCGGTCCGTACGTTCTTCAACACCAGCGCACCGGCCAAGCACTATGTGAAGACCGCGCTGTCCGTGCTGAACATGGGCTTCATGCGGGGTCTGTCGGCCGCCTACATGGAGGCGACCCCGGCCATCAACGACTGGCTCGCCGACCTCGTCGCCAAGGACGAGGTCCTCCAGGCGGCGCGCCTGTCGATCATCCGGGAGCGGGCGGCCGTCGGCTACCACCACCGGCACTACGAGGCGGCCACCGACCGCCACTCCCCCTACCGCAAGATGCTCGCCGCCCTGTGGCGCGAGAGCCCCGTCGCCTCCCTTGAGCCGGGCCGGCGCCTCGCCACGATGGCCTCCCTGCTCCACACCGACCACGAGGGCCGCTCCTTCGCGGCCGCGCTGATCGAGCGGTCGGGGCTGGCTCCCGAGGTGTGGCTGCGGCGCTACCTCGACGCCTATCTCACGCCCCTGCTGCACAGCTTCTACGCCTACGACCTGGCCTTCATGCCGCACGGCGAGAACGTGATCATGGTGCTCGACGGCGGCACGGTCGAGCGTGTGATCTTCAAGGACATCGCCGAGGAGATCGTCGTCATGGACCCCCTGGCGGACCTCCCGCCGGAGGTCCGGCGCGTGCGGGCGGAGGTCCCCGAGGACATGAAGCTGCTGTCGGTCTTCACCGACGTCTTCGACTGCTTCTTCCGCTATCTGAACGCGGTCCTGGTCGCCGAGGGCGTCCTCGACGAGGAGGCGTTCTGGCGGACGGTCGCCGCTTGCGTGACGGACTATCAGGAGTCGACGCCGCAGCTCGCGCACAAGTTCAAGCAGTACGACATGTTCGCCGAGGAGTTCGCGCTGTCCTGCCTCAACCGGCTCCAGCTGCGCAACAACCAGCAGATGGTCGACCTGGCCGACCCGTCGGCCGCCCTCCAGCTCGTGGGCAGCCTGCGCAACCCCATCGCGCGTTACGCCCCGCCGGCATGAGCGTGACCGCCGACGCCACCCGGGCCACCGCCAGGCTCCCCACCCGGTGGCTGATCCTCGGCGTGATCTGTCTCGCCCAGCTCACCGTGGTGCTGGACAACACCGTCCTGAACGTGGCGGTGCCCTCCCTCACCCGGGAGCTGGGCGCGACGACCGCGGACGTCCAGTGGATGATCAACGCCTATTCGCTCGTGCAGTCCGGCCTGCTCCTCGCCGGGGGCAGCGCCGCCGACCGCTACGGCCGCAAGAAGATGCTGCTGACGGGGCTCGCCCTCTTCGGCACCGGCTCACTCGCGGCCGGCCTGGCCGGCTCCACCGGTGAACTGATCGCCGCCCGCGCGGGCATGGGCGTCGGCGGCGCCCTGCTGCTGACGACCACGCTCGCGGTCGTCATGCAGGTCTTCGACGCCGAGGAGCGGCTGCGGGCGATCGGGATCTGGGCGGCGGTGAACGCCCTCGGCTTCGCCGCCGGCCCGCTGATCGGCGGTCTCGTGCTCGACCACTTCCGGTGGGGCGCGATCTTCCTGATCAACATCCCCGTGGTACTGCTCGGTCTCGTCGCCGCCTGGAGGCTCGTGCCCGAGTCCAGGAACCCCGCCGGGCACCGGCCCGACCTGACCGGCGCCCTGCTGTCCACCGTCGGCATGTCGGCGGTCGTCTTCGCGGTGGTCTCCGGGCCCGAGCACGGCTGGGGCACCGCCCGGGTGGTGCTCCCCGCGCTGGGCGGGGTGCTCGTCCTCGGGGCGTTCGCGCTCTGGGAGAGCCGCGTCCCGCACCCGATGCTGGACATGGGCTTCTTCCGCGACCGCCGGTTCGTGGGGGCCGTCGTGGGCGTCGTGCTGATCACCTTCGGCAGCGCGGGCGCGCTGTTCCTGCTCTCCCAGCAGCTGCAGTTCGTCCGCGGCTACTCACCGCTGGAAGCGGGGCTGCGCACGGCGCCGTTCGCGCTCACGGTCGTCGCGCTCAACTTCACCGGGATCTCCACCAGGCTGCTGCGGCGGCTGAGTCTGCCGCTCGCGGTGGCCGTCGGTGTGGGGCTGCTGGCGGCCGGCTTCGCGGTGGTCGCGGCCTTCGCCTCGGACGGCTACGGCGTACTGCTGCTCGGCCTCGTCCTCATGGGTACGGGCTGCGCGCTCGCCAACCCGGCGATCGCCGAGGCGGTCATGGGGGCGATCCCGCCCGAGAAGGCCGGGGCGGGCGCCGGGGTCGACGGCACGATGTCGGAGCTCGGCGGCAGCCTGGGCGTCGCCGTCCTGGGCGCGGTCATGAACTCCCGCTTCACGGGCCTGCTCCCGGCGGCGGCCACCGGCGCGGCATCCCTCCCGGCCGCGCTCGCCGGAGCATCCACGGAAAGCGACCGGACGGCGGTGGTGAACGCGTTCGCCTCCGGCGTCGAGACCAGCCAGCTGGCGGGCGCCGCGGTGGTCCTCCTCGGCGGCTGCGCGTCGGCGTGGCTGCTGCGCAGAGCGGAACGGTGAGGCGTCGGCCACGGGCGTGCGCGCCCGTGGCCGGCGGTGGCGGCCGGCTCAGCGGCCCTCCGCACGCGCCTCGCGCCTGGCTTCCTCCTCGCGGAAGAGATCGGCCAGCCGCTGGGTGTGCTCGTCGAGTTCGACGGGCGCGTCCTCGTCCTCGTCACCGGTGATGAGACCCTGCTCGCGCAGTTGCTTGTCCTGCACCATCACGGGCGGCTGCGGATCGGGGTCGGAAGGGCGCGGGCCCTCGGGCCCGTCCGGCCCGATGCGCACCAGCCGTTCGATGCGCACCACCTTGAACTTCCGCCCTGCCACTTCCAGTTCGTTGCCGCGCTCCGCGTCGAGCCGGTCGGCTGCGGCCATGTAGGGGGCGCGCTGCTCCGGGGTGAGCCCGAGGTGCCACGGGATCATCACCCGCAGTCCCATGGCGAGGGTGTCCCGCGCGCCCTGCGGCGTGGTGGCCGTGCCCGCGCAGTCGGGCCGCCAGTGGCCGTACTCCTTCTCGGCCGTGCCGAAGGTCGCGGGCAGCAGCACCCCTCCGGGGTGCGACTCCGCGGCACGCAGGGAGTCGTCACGGACCTCCCGGGGCACGGCACCGGTCTTGCGCACGAGCGCGAGGAGCTCGATCTTGAGGATGCCCTCGGACATGCCGGTGGCGGTGAACGGGTCGATGACCAGGCCGCGTTCGGCGTCCCGCGTCTTGTACGACTCGCCCGGCACGGCCGGGTCCGGGTCGCTGGGGCGCGGCGGCTCGGGCCCCAGCGGGCCGGAGCGGACGAAGCGCTCCGCACGCGCGACGCGGTAGCGCGCGCCCAGCACGGTCATCTCGTCGACGGCTTCCCAGTCGGTGCGCTTCGCCGCCCGCACGCACTCCTCGTGCGCGGCCGCGTCCCCGTCACGCTCCGCCTCCTGCGCCAGCTTGCGGAACTGGCAGCCCATGTCGTCGCGGGCGTCCTGGGGGGCGAGGCCGGAGAAGGACGAGACGACCTCCCACCCGCCCGCCTCGCGCTCGCGCACCACGCCGAAGACCGGCCCGCCGGCCAGGAGGATCTCGGGATACGTCTCCCGGGCCCGCCACGCCTCCATGTCCCCGAGCGCCGCCACCGGCGGTTCGGGGGCGGTCACCCGGACCACCCGGTACGCGGGCACGTTCTCACCATCGAGCTCAGCCATGCCCACAGGATGCCCGGTGCCACGCGGCTGCCGCAGGCGAACGGACCGCCCCGGGCCACCCGCCCCGGGCCACCCGCCCCGGCCTCCCGTGCGGAAGCCGGCAGCGGGCCGCCGGGCTCAGACCGCGGGCCGGGCCGTGTGGACGCGGGCCAGGAGCTCGCGGGTGCGCGGCCCGTCGAACTCGGCGAGCATGACGGCCTGCCACCGGCCCAGGTAGAGCTCTCCGGCCGTGACCGGGATGCCGAGTTCGGGGTGGGTGGCGAGCAAGGCACGCGCGTGGGAATGGCCGTTGTCGCGCTCACCGCCGTGCTCCAGCCGCTCGGCGGGTGTGCGCAGCTTGTCGTGGGCGTAGGGGTGGTGGGCACTGTGCGGGACCAGCCGCTCCAGCAGGTGCCCCAGGTCGGCCTCCAGGCCCGGGTCCCGCTCGTTGACGAGGAGACCGCAGGTGGTGTGGCCGCAGTACACGTGCAGGGTGCCCTCCGCGACGCCCGAGGTCTCGACGAGCCGGCGGAGCTCGCCGGTCAGGTCGACGATGCCTTCGGGGGCCTCGACGGTGACGGAGAGCCGGGCGGACACCGCGATCGAGCTGCCCGGCGGCGGGACTTCACGGGCGAGTACGTCGATCCGCGTGCCCGAGACGGTGGTCATGGCGCCTCCCAGGACTCGTGCGGCCGCGGGGGGCGAGCCGCACGGTGAACGGTGGCAGGCCGGTGCGGCCCCGGTAACGGGTCCTTCCGGCCGTTCTGCCGACGGCGGCCGCGCGTGGTGCTCCTGCTGCTTTTCGATCACTCTGCGTGAAGCGAACGTCCGAATATCGGACGGCCGCGCCAGGCTTTCACCGACTTGCTCATACTCGTACCTTCGATCTCGCATATTGGACAGGTACGACCATGAGCCGGACACTCGCGTCTCCTCCCCCGCTGCGGGAGGACGCTCCCCAGCAGGATTCCCCGCTGTCGAACGGACTCAAGCAGCGGCACCTCTCGATGATCGCCCTCGGCGGAGTCATCGGGGCGGGCCTCTTCGTGGGCTCCGGCGCCGGCATCGCGGCGGCGGGCCCCTCGATCGTGCTGGCCTACGCCGCCTCCGGCCTCCTCGTGATGTTCGTGATGCGCATGCTCGGCGAGATGTCCGCCGCGAACCCGGCGTCCGGCTCGTTCTCCGTGCACGCCGACCGCGCGATCGGCCGGTGGGCGGGCTTCACCGCGGGCTGGATGTTCTGGACCCTGCTGGTCGTGGGCGTGGCGATCGAGGCGATCGGCGCCGCCCACATCGTGCAGGGCTGGCTGCCCGGCACCCCGTCCTGGCTGTGGGTGCTGGTCTTCATGGCGCTCTTCTGCGGCACCAATCTGGGCGCGGTCTCCAACTTCGGTGAGTTCGAGTTCTGGTTCGCCGCCCTGAAGATCGGCGCCATCGCCCTCTTCCTGATCCTCGGCACCCTCGCCGTCCTGGGCGTCCTGCCCGGCAGCGACTCCCCCGGCAGCGCGCACCTCCTGCACGACGGCGGCTTCCTGCCCAACGGCGCGAACGGGCTGATGATCGGGCTCCTGGCCTCGCTCGCGGCGTACGGCGGACTGGAGACGGTGACCATCGCGGCCGCCGAGTCCGAGAACCCGGTGCGCGGCGTGGCCAAGGCCGTGCGGACGACGATGTGGCGGATCGGCATCGTCTACGTCGGCTCGATGCTGGTGATCGTCACGCTGATGCCGTGGAGCGACAAGGCCGTCACGGAGGACGGCCCGTACGCGGCCGTGCTCGACCGCCTCGGCGTCCCCGGCGGCGGCCAGATCATGAACGTGGTCGTCCTGATCGCCCTGCTGTCGGCGATGAACGCCAACATCTACGGCTCCTCGCGCATGGCCTACTCGCTGGTCTCGCGCGGCCAGGGGCCCAAGGCCCTGGGCAAGGTCTCCGGCGGGGTGCCGCGCCGCGCGGTGCTCTCCTCCTGCGCGTTCGGCTTCTTCGCCGTCCTGCTGTCGTACTGGTACCCCACCACCGTCTTCGCCTGGCTGCTCAACATGGTCGGCGGCGTCGTGCTGGTGGTCTGGGGCTTCATCGCCGCCTCGCAGCTGCTGCTGCGCCGCCGGCTGGAGCGCGAGGCGCCCGAGCGACTGGTGGTGCGGATGTGGGCCTTCCCGTATCTGACCTGGGTGACGCTGGCCGGTGTGGTGGGCGCGCTGGTGCTCATGACCCTGAACGCCGACACACGGGTGCAGCTGTACTTCACGGGTGGCCTGGCGCTGGCGCTGGCCCTGATCGGCTATGTGCGGCAGCGGGCCGCGGCGGCGCGCTGACCGTACGCGGCAGACCTCACCGTGGCGCGGGCTTTCGAGGCCCGCGCCACGGTGCTTTTCCTTCAGCCCGTCGGCGGGGGCCTGCGCAGCAGGAAGACGCCCACCCCGGTCGACAGCACCATCACGCAGCCCGCGAAGACCAGGCCCGCCCCGCGCAACCCCAGCGCGAGGGTGAGGGCCCCGACCCCGACCACCGGCAGCGAGATCCCGACGTAGGCGACGACGAAGAAAGCCGAGATCGTCGCGCCGCGGTGCTCGCCCGGGGCGACCGCGCTCACGCTGGTCAGCGCCGCGCGGAAGGCCAGGCCCTGGCCCAGGCCCCCGACGACCGCGCCCACCGTCAGCACCGGCAGGGACTCCAGCAGCAGAGAGGCCCCCACGAGCACCAGTCCGCCCGTCAGCACCAGGCAACCGCCGGGCAGCGCGCGCCGGACGCCCACCCGGCCCATCAGGAACTGGCCGGCCGTCGAGGCGCAGAAGACCGAGAAGACGACCACGCCGGTGACGGCCAGGTTGCGCACCCCCAGGGTCTGGGCGACGAAGCTGGGCGCCACCGCCGTGAACAGCCCCATCAACGAGAAGCCCGCGAACGCGGCCAGCCCGGCCGGCGCGAACACTCCGCGCACTTCCTCGGGAACGACCATGCCCTGAGGGCGCAGCGGCGGCCGGGGGGTGCGGCGCGCCACGGTCTCCGGCAGCACGCAGGTGACGGCGAGGGCCGCCACGAGCAGGGCGATGTGGGCGAGGAAGGGCAGCCGGAGCGGCCACGGCGCGTACTGCGCCAGGGTCCCCGCCAGCAGCGGACCGCAGCCCAGGCCGCCCATGTTGGCGGCCGTGGCGGCGAATCCCGCCCGCCCGCGCTGCTCCGCGGGCGCCAGCTCCAGCACGGCGGCCGTCGCGGCCCCGCTGAAGAGCCCGGCGGCGAACCCCGAGAGCAGCCGCCCCGCGAACAGCAGCGGCAGCCCGTCCTCGCACAGGAAGCACACCGCACTCATCAGCGAGAACCCGAGAGCTGCCAGCAGCGCCGGGCGTCTGCCGAGGACGTCGGAGAAGTCACCGGCGACGAGCAGCGTGGCGATCACCCCGAGGGCGTAGACGGCGAAGACGACCGTCACCATCAGCTCGGAGAACCCGATCCGTTCCCGGTAGAGACCGTACAACGGCGTCGGCAGCGTGGTCCCCGCCATCCCGACCGCGAACACCCCCGCGGCCGCGAGATACCGGCCTCGGGCTGTCATGGCTCCAAATTAACGACGGGGCGGGGAACGCTCACCTCGAATTCATTGGACGCCCGCGGGCTGGTGGGCGAACATCCACGGATGCCCGAGGAATCCCGCATCCGTTTCGTCGAATTCGTCGAACTGTCCGGCGAGGCGATGTCCGCTCTGCTCGACGGAAACCTGCTAGCGGCCGGCCGGATCGCCGGTGTCGCGCTGACCGACTACTTCCTGACCGACAGAGCTCGGTCGCTGTGGCGGTACCGGCTCGGCCAAATGGCCGCCGACCCCGCCCGTGCGCGGTGGATGGTGCGGCAGGCGGTCGTCGGCGACGAGGGCCTCGTCGTCGGCCATGCCGGTTTCCACGGTCCGCCCGACGAGGCGGGCATGGTCGAGATCGGCTACTCGGTCGCTCCTCTCTTCCGCCGCCGGGGCTATGCCCGCGCCACCCTGGCCGAACTCCTCCGCCGGGCGGCGGCGGAGCCCACGGTCACGACCGTGCGGGCGACCATCAGTCCCGACAACACGGCGTCCCTGGCCACGATCGCGGGCTTCGGCTTCACCGAGGTGGGAGAGCAGTGGGACGAGGAGGACGGCCTGGAGCTCGTCTTCGAGGTCCCGGCCCGGCCGTGGGCCCTCGGGCGGTGACCGACCCGCCCTTGGAGATGTGAGGACCCGGCGCCGGACCCAGGATGGTGGTCCGCAGGCCCCGCTCGGGGCGGGGGTCCGGCACCGGGAGGGAGGTGGCCCGTGGACACGGTGGCGGCTGTGCTCTTCGCGTTGCTCACCACCACCTGCAACGCGCTGGCGACGGTGCTGCAGCGCAAGGCCGCCGGCCGGGTGCCCGTGGAGGACGGCCTGCGGTGGACCCTGATCGTCCGGCTGGCCCGTCAGCGGGTCTGGCTCGCGGGCATCGCGACGGTCCCCGCGGCGGCCTGCTTCCAGGCGCTGGCGCTCGGATACGGCCCGCTGTCGGTCGTACAGCCGGTGTTCGTGCTGGAGTTGCCCGCCGCGCTGCTGCTCGCCGGGGTGGTCCTGCGCCGCCGCCCGTCCGCCGAGGTGTGGCGGGCGGCCGCGTGCATCACGGCGGGGCTGGGCATCGCGCTGTGGGCGGCCGCGCCGGGCGCCGGGCACGCGGCCGTTCCCGCGGGCCGCTGGGTGCTGGTCCTGGGCTGCTGTCTGTCCGTGACCGCGGCGCTGGTCGCCGTGGCGGCGGCACGGGCGCCCGGAGCGGTCCGGGCCTCCTGCCTCGCGATGGCCGCCGCGATCTGCTACGCGCTGACGGCGGCCCTGCTCAAGACCGCGGTCCTGCGGTGGAGGACCGCGGGCGCGGGCGGTTTCCTCTCCGCCTGGCAGACGTACGCTTTCGCCGCGACGGGCGTGGCCGCGCTCTTCCTGCTGCAGAACGCCCTCCAGTCCGGCTCCCTGGTCTTCTCCCAGCCGGCCCTGATCCTGGGCGACGCCGGTACGAGCGTGGCGCTCGGCGTGGCCCTGTACGGGGAGCGGATCCGCGGCGGCTGGTGGACCGTCGCCGAACTGGCGGGCGCGGCGCTGATCCTGACCGGGCTGATCCTGCTCAGCCGGTCGTCACTGGCGCGCGAACTCACCGGCCCGGCGGCCGTTCCCGAACGGCGGCCGGGCGCCGTGAGCCGCTGAGTGCTCCGCGCGCCCGGCCGCGAGGAGCCGGTCACGACGGGACGGCACCCGCGTTCAGGGGGAACACGCCCGTCCAGGTGCGGTCGTGGGTCAGCAGTTGTTCGAGCGCCCGGAAGCCCTCGTCGACGCCGATGGCCGCGTGCGCCTCACCGGCGGCGGGCCGTTCCCTGCCGACGCCCTGCCACGCACCCCAGCTCACGGTGAGGGCGGGGAGCCCCCGGGCCCGGCGCCAGGCCGCGAAGGCGTCGAGCCAGGCGTCGGCGGCGGCGCGGGCGGCCTGGCCCGGGGTGCCGACCAGGGTGGCGGCGGAGGAGAAGGCCACCCACCAGTCGGGCCGGTGGCCGAGGGTGGCGAGGTGCAGCCGCCAGGCTCCTTCGGCCTTGGGCCGCCACACGTTCCCGACGCGCTCGTCGGTGAGCCTGGCGGCGGGGCCGTCGTCGGGCACACCGGCGGTGTGGAGCACGCCCGCCAGCTGCCGGCCGCCGTCGACGGCCGCGGCCACGAGGCGCCCGGCGGTGCGGTCGGCGGCGATGTCGCCGAGCACGATGCGGATCTCGGTCCCGGCCGCCCGTACCCGGTCGAGCCGGGCCGCCGCCTCCGGCCGGGGGTGCGAGCGGCCGCCGAGGACGATCCGCCCGGCACCGTGCCGGGCCAGCCGTTCGGCGGCCTCCAGGCCCAGCCCGCGCAGGCCGCCGGAGATGATGTACGCGGCGCCGGGGCGGACCGCGGGTGAGCTGCCGCGCGGCGGCAGGGCCCGGGCAGCGCCGCTCCCGGGCACGGTCAGTACCAGCCGGCCGATGTGCTCGGCCGCGGCCATGGCACGCATGGCTTCCGCGGCCTTCTCCAGCGGGAGTTCACGGTGCGGCAGCGCTGGCAGCCTGCCCGCGGCCACGTCGCCCAGGACCGATTCCAGCTGCGCGGCCATCAATTCCGGTTGTTCTTCGAGCGCCTTGTCGAGGAGCACGCGACTGAACGTGGCGCCGTCCTTGAGCCTGGGCGGCCGGGTGGCGTCGTGGTGGCCGATCTCGACGAAGTGGCCGCCGGGCGCGAGGAGGCCGAGTCCGGCCCGGCGGCCCGCTCCGGTGAGCGAGTTGAGCACGACGTCCACCCCACGTCCGCCGGTGATCCGGCGGACGTCGTCCACGAAGGCGAGGGTGCGGGAGTCCATGACGTGCTCGACGCCGGACTCGCGCAGCCACCGCCGCTTCCGCTCGCTGCCCGCCGTGGCGAGCACCCGGGCGCCGCGATGGCGGGCCAGGGCCACGGCCGCCTGCCCCACCCCGCCCGTCGCCGCGTGGACGAGCACGCTGCGGCCGGGGGCGAGCCGCGCCAGGTGGCACAGGGAGTACCAGGCGGTGAGGTAGGCGGTCGGGAGGGCCGCGGCCTGTGCCGCCGCCATCCCTTCCGGGAGCGCGCGAAGCAGGGCCGCGGTGGTGACGACGAACGATCCGGACGATCCGTTCGCGACACCCACCACCCGGTCGCCCGGCGCGAATCCTTCGACGTCCGGCCCGACCGCGGTGACCGTGCCGGCGAGGTCGCTGCCCAGGTGTGGCCGCTGTCCGGCCGACGGCAGCAGTCCGAAGGCGTTCATGACGTCCCGGAAGTCCAGGCAGGCGGCGCTCACCCGGACTTCCACCTGGCCGGGGCCGGGCGCTCGGCGTTCCTCCGCCACGAGGCGGAGGCCGTCGAGGGTGCCGTCGTCCCCGGGCCGGAGCCTGAAGACGTCCTGTCCGTACACGACCGGTTCCGGGACGGGCCAGGTCTGCCCGCCGGGCACCGGCGGGGCGGGGACCAGCCGGGCCACGTAGCGGACGCCGCCACGCCAGGCGACCTCCTCGCCCGTCGGCCCGGCGGCCAGTTCGGGGAGCAACTGCCCGGCTCCGGCGGCCGGGTCGGCGTCGGCCAGGGTCAGGCGCAGGCCGGGGCATTCGCGCATGACCACCCGCGCGAAGCCGCCGAGGGCGGCGGCGTCCGGGTGTCCCGCGTCGCCCGGCGACACGGCCCTGGCGCCCCGGGTGAGCAGCCATACGGGGCAGGGGCCGGGGGTGTCGGGATGCTCGCGCACGGCGGCGAGGGTGTGCCGCACGAGCCGCAGCGACAGTTCTGGTGACAGCTCGGGGCCGGTGGCCGGGTCGGCGCAGAGCACGAGGCCGGCGGCGTCGGCGCGGGTGGTTCCGGTGATGTGCCCGGGGTCGACGAGCTCGCACCGGGCCCCGGCGGCGGTGAGGACTCCGGCGAGCTCCGTGGCGAGCGCGCCGCCCGAGCCGAGGTCGGCGACGAGCCACCGTTCGTCCGCGACGGACCCCGGTGGCCGGTCGTCGGGCAGCGGCTGTTCGTGCCAGGCGATCTCGAAGAACGTCGCCGGGGCACTCGCGCGGCCCGGCGGCGCGGCACGCCTCTGTTCGATCAGGCCCCGCACCTGCCGGCTTTCGACGGAGAGCGGCGGCGGGGTGTCCGGGGTCCCGCCGGCGGTGAGGCCGGTGCCGGCGGCGTCGGGCCGCGAGAAGGGCGTGGAATGCCGAGCGGCCACTTGGGAGCTCCCTCACGTCATCGCTGAACTTGAGAAAAGAGCATCCCCACTTCCGCATCCAGCATTCGTGATGTTCTTCCCATAACGGCGGGACGGGCGGTGCGCACCCCAGAGCTCGGCAGCGGCCCAGGACGAGGAGCCGCGGCCCGGCGGGTACGGGCCCGCAGGCCGTGCGGAGCGTGAGGCGGCCCCCGGGGACCGTGGAGGTGCGCGCCCGGGGGCTGCCCGTCTGTGGCGGGTGCCGGTCAGCTGCCGCCGATCGCCGCTCCGGACGCGGCCAGGGCCGCCGTCACGGGCTGGAAGTACGTGGTTCCGCCCGTCATGCAGTCACCGTCGCCGCCGGAGGTGATGCCCAGGGCGGCCGAACTGGCAGGCGGATTCTGCGGGTCGTAGGCGAAGAAGGCGCCGCCGCTGTCTCCGGGCTGGGCACAGACATCGGTCTTGACGAGGCCGGTGACCTGCCCCTCCTGGTAGTTCACCGTCTGGTTGACGGCGAGGACGGTGCCGAAGTGGGTGCCCGTGGTGGAGCCGCTGCGGCCGACCTTGTCACCCATGGCCGCGTCGCGGGCCCCGGTGATGGGCAGCATCCCGCCGTTGTAGAGGTTCACGGCGCTCGGGTGGGCGACGTCGGCGGTGTATTCCGCGAGGGCGAAGTCGGTGCGGGGGAAGGCCGACTTGACGGTCTTCGCGATCTCCGGGCCGCCCTGGACCTGGGCCCAGCTCTTGATCACGTTGCCGCAGTGCCCCGCGGTGAGGAAGCCGTCCGGCTTGCCGGCCCGTTTGACGTTGAAGCCGACGGAACAGCGGGCGGAGAAGTCGCGGCCCCAGATGGCGTCGCCGCCGGCGATGAAGCGGGTGAGCTTCGTGGCCGTTCTCCTCATGAGCACGGTGTCGCCGAAGGAGGCGACGGTCTTCTTGAGCCGCGCCAGCTTCGCCCCCGTGACCGTGGGGTCGGCGGTGACGACGACCCGGTTCGCCCGCGCGTCCGGGCCCCAGGTGGTGCCGGGGATCGCCGGAGTGGCGTCCAGTGCCGCCTTCGTGGAGTCGAGTTCGGCCTGGGAGTACGTGACGAGCTTCGGTTCGGCACCCGCCGCGCGGACCACGGTCTCGGCCGCCCGGTCCACGATGTTGACGACGAGTCTGCGCGAGCCCTCGTCGTAGTACGCCCCGGCTTCCTGGCCCTTCAGCCGGTCGAGGAGCGTCCGGGCCAGTTGGGGGGCCGAGACGGTGGAGAGCTCACGGTGAGCCGCCGCGGTCGACGCGCCGGCGCTCTGCGGCTCGAGGGACACGGCCGCGAGCGCGGCCGTCGCGGTGGCGGCCAGGGCGGCGCGCACACGAATCCGGGAAGGCTTCAACTGGCACCTCCAGTGGGGGGAGACGGACCCGGTGGTGGGGCTCTCAGGGCCCGGAGGACAGAGGGATGGACACCGGCCCTCTTGACAAAAGCCACGTCCATGCCAACTTCTTGTCGAGTATCCCGACCCCAAGAGGGCGTGTACAAGGCGTACTTGACGTTGCGCACTCACTCATTTGCTCCCCCGTACGGGCAGTACGGGGCAGCTGTCACCGGAGGTGCCGGGTGTCACTCCCTGTGCGTGCACGGATCCGGGCGCGGCCGTGCTGCGCCGCAAGTCACCCCGCCCGTGGTCCACGCCGCTGCTCATGGGCTTCCTCGAAGATCGGGAGCGAGTCGGACGGCCTCAGCATTACAGACTCCGTCCCGCTCCGCCTCTCTCGCGCGTCCGGCCCGTACGAACGGTAGGGCACGTCGGGGGCCACCACCGGAGCCTTTCCGACCGGCTACAGCCGTGTGGGTGACTCCGGCTGACGGCCGAAAGGGTCGGGCCCGGGTTCGGCCGATCGGAGCAGGGCCCCGGGGGCTACCGCTTGCGGCTGTACGTCCGGACCAGCACCCCGTTGTCGAAGGCGCGGACCGAGTCGAGCGTGAAGTCGGTGACCGCGAATCCGGCGCCGAACATCGGCATGCCCGATCCGTACACCTGCGGATAGGTCTTGATCACCAGCTCGTCGACCTCGTCCAGCAGCTCGCCCGCGAGCTGTGAGCCGCCGCAGAGCCAGATGCCGTGTTCGCCGTCCTCCGCCTTCAGCGCCCGCACCGCGCCGACCACGTCCTCGGGCACGATCGTGACATTGGGGTCGGGCGACTCTCCGAGGGTGCGTGAGGCGACGTACTCGCGGAGATGGCCGTACGGGCTGGTGATGCCGGCGTCCAGGGCGATCCGGTAGCTGCCCCGCCCCTGGATCACCGTGTCGAACCGGCGGCTCTCCCGGCCTTCGAGGCCGAGGGCGGCCCGGCCTTCGGCCGAGATGGTCTCCGGGTATTCCGTCTTGAGGAAGTCGAGGAACTCCTCGGTCGCGAACCGGTACATGGACGAGGCGTCACCACTCGGGTCGCCGATGAAGCCGTCGATCGAGCAGGCGACGAAGTAGGTGAGCTTGCGCAAGGTGGTCCTCGGTTTCTGTAGACGACACGACCGTGGGTGGTGGTACGGGCGGAGCCGCTCAACCACTTCGCATATAGTGCTTCACCTGTAGTGGTTGCGCAAGATCTTTACCGCGGGAGTTCTGCCGCGGGAGCCCGGAGGAGCAGCGGATGGCCAGGAACCCGGAACGCAGGACGGCTCTCGTCGACGCCGCCATCGAGGTGCTGGCGCGCGAGGGGGCTCGTGGCCTCACCTTCCGCGCGGTCGACGCCCAGGCGGGCGTGCCAGTGGGTACGGCGTCGAACTACTTCGCCAGCAGGGACGACCTGTTCACGCAGGCGGGCAGCCGCATCCACGCGCGCATGGCCCCCGATCCCGCGCAGGTGGACGAAGCCATGCGCCCGGCGCCCGGCCGCGAGCTCGTCGTCGAGCTGATGCGGTGGCTGGTGCGGCGCATGACCGCCGAGCGCACCGGTTATCTGGCCATGCTGGAACTCCGCCTGGAGGCCACCCGCCGGCCCGCCCTCCAGGCCGAACTCAACCGCGCCGTCCGCACCGCCTTCGACGAGAACGTCCGCTTCCACCTGGACGCGGGGCTGCCGGGTGACGCGGACACCGTGCTCGCCCTCCACCTCGCCATGACCGGCCTGCTGCTGGAGCACTTCACCCTGCCGGAGATGCTCTCCGGCACCGAGCTCGACCAGCTCGTGGAAACAGTCGTCACGCGCGTGCTGCCTTGACCGCTTCCTCCAGCAGGGCCGCGGCTTCGTCGATCGCGGCGGTCAGCACCTCCGGCTGAGGCGTCAGGCCGCCGAGGACGCTGTCGACGCTCCGCAGCCCGGCCTGGTCCAGCAGCGTCTTCTCGTTGGTGACCCACTGGCCGCGAGCCGCAAGCACCGCGTGTGCCGCCTGGCAGGCGGCGGTGGCGATCGCTCCCGCGCAGTCGGCGAGATGCCCGCGTCCGGCGTGGGCCGCGCGGGCGTAGGCGAGTGTGTGCCGGGCGTCGTCCGACCAGCGCGGGGGCGCGTGGCGGCGGAGCGCTTCGGGGTAGGCGGGGCGCGGGAGTTCACCGTGGAGCACGCGGTTGACGGCCAGTTCGGCGACGACGAGGTACGTCGGGATGCCGGCCAGGTGGAACAGCAGCTTCTCGACCCGGAAGCGGCCCTCGCGCGCCTCCGCGAGGTGGAACTCGACGTCGTCCAGGTCGCGGTAGTGCACATCGACGCGCCGCCCGCCGACGTCCAGCCAGGCACCCCCGTTGAACACTCCCCCGCCCCACGCCCCGACCTCGGACACCTCCCCGGCCCACCCGAGGCCCCGGACGCTCCCGACGTCGAACGCGCCACGGTAGTAGACGGCGAAGTCCCAGTCACTGTCGTCCCGATGCGTCCCGAGCGCCCGCGACCCTCCCAGCGCGACGGCCTCCACACGGGGCAACGCGGCGAGGCGCGCGGTGACATGGGCGAGGAACGATGCGTCATCGGGCGTCGACATGACCGCGAGCCTAACCGGAGGACCGGACTTGACGCCGCCGCTTTTTGTCGCAGCGGCCGGCGGTCGACTCGATATGGACAATCACCTGCGCAGCTGAGCGGGTGCGCCTTGGGCCGGCAACAGCGGTTCCTCGGCACTGCCCAGTGGCGTTCCCGACGGGTAGCGGGCGCATTCGGCGTAGGCGACGACCTGGAGGCGGTCGCCGTCGTACGCCTCGACCGCGATGGAGTTGGCCGCACCGGGAGGCGTGAGTCCCAGCTGGAGCCGCTGGAGGGACCTCTCGTACGTGGTGACGTTCCAGCCTTGCCGCGTCATTACCCTCCGCACGCGCTCAAGAGCGGACTCGGCCTGGGTTCGGGAGACTCCTGTCAGCACCCACTCGCCACGGACACTGACAACGCGTGGCTCGCTGGGCGGAGAGTCACTCAGTTGTTCACGCCAGTGACGCAGCCCTCGGTAAGGACAAGCGCCGCCGGACGCCTTCAGGCCGCCGGGCCAGTCGGTGGCGAGTTGCGCCTGCGGCAGGTCGAGCGCGTCGTAGACGGCCTGAGTCCGCTGGTCCAACTGCCTGGCCGTGGCGGCCGGATCCGCGACGGGGTACGGATCACCCTCCCATAGCTGCCGGAACCACCAGGCGACCGTCACCGCGCCCAGAGCCAGCCCTACAGCCGCCAACGTACGGACGGCCCGACGCCATCCAAGGCGGTGGTTTCGCTGCGTCATGCACAGCATCGTGCGGCAGAGGCTATGACGCGGCCATGAGTACGTGTACTGAGCCATCGTCTCGACTTCGGACTCGCGGCACCTAGGCATGGCGGACCGCCTTGCGGCGCGCGCCCCGGCGAGCTACCTTCTCGCTAATCAAATTTGAATACACGCATCCCCTGGTCGCACGAAGGAGACAGCATGACCATCCTGCCCGACACCGCCTACCAGCCCACGGACGAGGAACTGGCGAGCATCCAGCGGTGGTTCGCCGCATACGACGACGACGCCGGGCGGCGTGACGTCGAGCGTATGGCTGATCTGGCTGTCTTTCCGCTCAACCTCGTGAGTGACGACGCGGGCGGGCAGGGTACCAGTGGGCAGTGGGACCGGGAGCGGTTCGTCCGGACCATGGGGCGGGTGATGGGTGACGGCGCCGAGGACATCACCTTCGAGTCCACCCGCACCCCTGTCTTCCTCGGCCCCGCGATCGCCGTGGTCTTCACCGACTCGGTGATGACCAGCCAGGGGCACACGCAGCGGCTCCGCTACGCGGACATCCTGGTCAGGCGCGGGGACTCCTGGGCGTTCCAGACGATGATCCAGAGCGGCTGGGGTGACCGGCTGGGCTGAGCCTCAGTCGATTTCGTGCAGCAGGGCGGCCAGTTCCTCCGGGGCGGAGAGGAAAGGGGAATGGCTGGTGGCGAGGCGTTTCACGTGGGTGGCGCGGGTGGACATCTTTTCCTGGAGGGTGGGCGGGAGCGCCCGGTCGCGTTCGCAGATCACATACGTGGAGGGCACGGTGCGCCACGCCGCCCGGGTCACCGGCTGCTGGAACGACCGCAGGCTCTGCTCGACGAGTTGGCCGACGGCGCGCTCGGCCTGGTCCTCAGGCATGTCGCCGTACAGCGCCGTGCGGGGGTCGAAGAAGACGGGCGAGGTACCGGTGAGGTCCTCCGGCCCGGATTGGTCGCGGCCGTGGATGCCGTGGAGGGACTCGCCCTCGGCCGGCATGTAGGCCGCGAGATAGACCGCGTGGACGACGTCCGACCCTTCGGTGGCCGCCTGGGCGGCCGGAATGCCGCCGTAGGAGTGGGCGACGAGGACAACCGGGCCTTCGATCCGGCGCAGTTGGGCGGCTATCTCCTCGGCGTCGTCGTACACGCCGGCAGTGGGCGTGCCCTGCGGGCCGGCGCTGGGCAGGTCGACCGTGCGGGACCGCAGGCCGTGCGCGGCGAGGGCGTCCCGCAGAGGGGCCCAGCACGTGGACCGGTGCCAGGCACCGTGGACGAGGAGGAACGTCGGGCGGGCGTTCGCGGCGGACATGGTGCGCTCCTTGACGATCTGACGGCGTGACGACCTGACGGCGTGACGGCGTGACGGCGTGACGGTCAAGTCTGCGGGCGGGGCGGGCCGTGGCGCCACACGCACCACTCCCGCCCCTACCGCTTCGTACCCCTGAAACCACCGAAGGCGTCACACCGCCGAGGACACCGAGTCCCGCCGGGGCCGCCCCTCCGGCTCGGCTGCCGCACCGCCGCCAGGAGTTGCCGGCCGGCTCGGCGGTCGTACCAGAGCCAGCACGATCAGCCCGCCGAGCGCCGCCGCGAGGGACGACAGCAGGAAGACCCGGTCGAGCCCCGCGGCGAACGCCTGGTGCACCAGGTGCTCCGCCGCCTCCCGGTGGGCCGCAGGCGCCGCGTCCATCATGTGCCGCGCCTGGCCCGCCGCGAGCGCGGCGGCGCCCTCGTCGGCGTCCGGGACCGTTCCGGACCCGGCGAGCGCGGTGGCGGTCCGGCTGGTGAAGACCGCGCCGAGGACGGCGATGGCCAGCGTCATGCCCAGCTGGCGGAAGGTGTTGACCGCTCCGCCGGCCATCCCCGCCCGCTGCGGCGGCACGGTGGAGGTGGCGGCCGAGACCAGCACCGGTGTGGCCAGGCCCACGCCGATCCCGGTGACCACGAGGCCCGCCATGAGGGAGGCCCGGCCCGCGTCGGCCGTCATCCCCGCGCGCAGCAGCAGCATGCCCGCCGCGACGAACAGCAGCCCTATGCCGATCGGCAGGCGCGGGGCGAGCCGCTGGATGTGCCGGCCCGCCACGGCGGCCACGAGGAACGACGCCCCCGCCAGCGGCGTCAGGGCGAGACCCGCCGTGACCGGGCCGAGGCCCAGGACGGACTGCAGCCACAGGGACACCAGCACCAGGCACCCGAAGGCGCTGCCTTGAAGCAGCAGCGCACCGCTCATCAGGCCCGCGAACGACGGGCGCCGCAGCAGTGCCAGGTCCAGCATCGGCACACCACCGCGCCGCGCCGTGCGGTGCTCGACGACCACGAAGGCCACGAGCGCCAGGACGGTGACGGCGAAGGTCGCCAGGATCTCGGCCGAGGTCCAGCCCGCGTCCCCGCCACGGATGAGCCCGTAGGTGAGGGTGGCCGCGGCGACGGTGAAGGCGATCGCGCCGGGAACGTCGATACGGGCCGGTCCGCCGTGGCCGGACGACAGCTCGCGCCGCTGGTCGGGGCGGACCACGCGCAGCGTCATGGCGATGGCGACGGCCGCGATCGGCAGGTTGACCCAGAAGATCGTGGGCCAGCTGATGTGCTCGGTGAGCAGGCCGCCGAGCAGGGGGCCCGCCGCGGCGGCGGCGCCGTTGGCCGCGCCCCACACGCCGAAGGCCGTACCCCGGTCCCTGCCCTGGTAGGAGGTGAGCAGGAGCGCGGGGGCGGTGGCGAACATGGCGGCGCCTCCGGCGCCCTGCACCACGCGGGCGGCGATCAGCACACCCGCGGTGGGGGCGAGGCCGCACACCAGGGAGGCCAGGGCGAAGAGCCCCAGGCCGTAGACGTAAGCCCGCCGGTGGCCGAAGCGGTCCGCGAGGGAACCGGAGGCCAGGAGCAGGGCGGCGAGGGCCAGGGCGTAGCCGTCGATCACCCACTGGAGCGAGGTGAATGAGGCGTCGAGGTCCTCAGCCATGCTGGGCAGTGCCACGTTCACGATGGTCACGTCCACCAGCAGGATGAAGGCGCCAAGGCAGACCGCGGTCAGCGGCCACCACTTGCGCATGTCAGGTTCTCCGTTCGGGTCGAGCTCGATGTCCGGGACCGGGAGCGAGCGCATGGTCTCGGCGCGATCCCTCCGGCGAGTGTGGGACACCTCGGTCGATCCCATAAGCCGGCATCGCCCTTTTGCGCAGATCCGACATCATGGAGCTCATGAAGACGTATCTCGACAGTCCCGGCCGCATCGACCGCGAGCTGTCGGAGGAGGACATGGCGCTCGCCCAGGCCCTGCAGATCAATGGGCGGGCCTCGTTCAGGGAGATCGCCGACGCCCTCGGGGTCTCCGACCAGACCGCAGCCCGCCGCTGGTCACGGCTGCGGTCCGCGGGCAAGCTCCGGGTGCTGGGCCTGACCGATCCCCTGCGGCTGGGGGACTCCCCCTGGATCGTGCGCGTGCGGTGCACGCCCGACGCCGCCGCGTCCATCGGGGAGGCGATGGCACGGCGTACGGACACCAGCTGGGTGAGCCTCAGCTCCGGCGGCACGGAGATCTCCTGCTCGATGCGCACGCGCGGGCCCGGCCTGGAGGAGCCGCTGCTCCTGCAGAAGCTGCCGCGCACTCCCCAGGTGGTGGACGTCTCGGCGCACTGCCTGCTGCACGTCTACTTCGGCCAGGACCTCAGCGCGATCAACAAGAGCGGGCCGCTGACGGCCGCCCAGGTCGCGGCGCTCACTCCCCCGGCCGTGCCGGAGGCCGCCGCCGACGCCGCTCCGGTGACCTTGGACGACGGCGACCGGCAGCTGCTCGACCTGCTGGCCCGGGACGGCCGGGCGGCGCCCGCGGAACTGGCCGCCGCGACCGGCCTGTCCACCTCGACCGTGCGCCGCCGCATCGCCGAGCTGAGGACGGCCGGCGTGCTGTACTTCGACGTCGAGTACCACCCGGACGTCCTGCACCGGGATTTCCGGGCCGCCCTGTGGCTGGAGATCGACCCGGCCCGCCTCGCCGAGGCGGGGGCGGTGCTGGCCGGACACCCCGAAGTGGCCTTCGCCGCCGCCGTGACCGGCACGGCCAACCTCTACGCCAGCATCGCCGTCACGTCCGCCCAGCTCTTCTACCGCTACCTCACCGAGTCGGTGGCCGCCCTGCCCGGCCTGCGCCACACCGCGACCGCGCCCATCCACCGCACCCTGAAGGGACCCGGCCCCTACCTCCCCACCAGGCTGTGACTCCCCGGCCGTCGGCAGGGCCGGGCCGCTACCGGATCCCGGTCGTCGTGCGGCGGTACGCCGAGCGCCGGTCGTCGATGGCCTGGCGGCGGTCGCCGTAGACGGTCTCCTGGACGCCGTCCTCGCGGAGGAAGGCGTGGGGGAAGCCCAGCGGCACCGCGCTCACCTCGTCGAGCCGCCGGACGGCGTCCGCGTCCAGCTCGACCCGTGTGGCGGCGAGGTTGTCGGCGAGCTGGCTCTCCTTGGTCGCGGCGACGATCGGGACGATGTTGCCGGGCCGCCCCAGGAGCCACGCCAGCGCCACCTGCGCCGGGCTCCAGCCGCCCTGCTCGGCGGTCTCCAGCACCGCGGTGATCACCTCGTCCTCGTTCCGGGGCCCGGCGTAGCCTCTGGGGTCGGTGTCCAGGCGGCCCGTCCCGCCGCGGAGGTATTTCCCGGTGAGCTTGCCGCCCGCGAGCGGGCCCCAGGCGAGCACCGCCTGGTCGAAGGCGCGGGCCTGCGGGAGCAGTTCGCGCTCCGGCGTCCGCTCCAGCAGGTTGTAGCACAGCTGCGAACCCGCGAAGGAGGTCCAGCCCCGCAGCTCCGCCAGCGTGTTGGCCTGCGCGATCTCCCACGCGGGCCAGTCGGAGACTCCGACGTAGAGCACCTTCCCGGCCCGTACGAGGTCGTCGAGGGCCCGCATGACCTCCTCGACCGGCGTGAAGTTGTCCCGCGCGTGCACCCACAGCACGTCGATGCGGTCGGTGCGCAGCCGGTTCAGGCTCGCCTCCACCGACTGGACGAGGTTCTTGCGGTGGTTGCCCGCCGAGTTCACGTCGCCCTTGCGCGTCGCGCAGGTGTACTTGGTGGCCAGGACGAAACTCTCCCGGCGGCCTTCGAGCAGCTCACCGAGGATCGTCTCGGAGCTGCCGTCGGTGTAGATGTCGGCCGTGTCGACGAAGTTGCCGCCCGCGTCCGCGTAGGTGTCGAGGATGCGGCCGCTCGTCTCCTTCGAGGCGCCCCAGCCCCAGTCCTCGCCGACGGTCATGGCGCCGAGGCAGAGCTCGCTCACCCGCAGGCCGGTCCTGCCGAACAGTGTGTATCGCACGAAGTCCCCTTCTGGGCCGGGTCGGTGGCCTTCCGCGGCAGACGTTACGAGCTGGAGTGCGCTCCAGCGCAAGCCTCACTTGTCGAAGCCGATGTGCACGTGGTCGTGGTGGGTGTCGTCGGAGAAGAACTGGTTCGCGGTCGCCCCGCCGGTCAGCGGCAGAGGCCCGCCGACGTTGTAGGAACCGGCCGCCGCGGCGTCGCGCATGAAGGATTCGATCAGGGTGCGCGGTGTCGCCGGGTCGACCACGGCCTTGCCGTCGATCCGCCATACGTCGACGGCGCGGCCCGGCGGGTGGTCGCTGGGGCGGTCGGTGCCGAAGACGTCGAGGGGGTGGCCCGACCTCAGGACGGTCACCTCCATCCGGTAGTCGCCCGCGAGCCGCAGAAGCGCGGTGAGCACACTGGTGTGCACGCCGCCACCGCGGACGTCCGCCTCGGCCGCGGGTGCCAGGCCGATGCCGTGGTCGCCGAGCACGCGGCGCGCCTCGCCGGGCAGCGAGGCCGCGGCCGGGCCGGGGGCGGCGGGGTGGAGCGCGGTGACCGTCCAGCGCGGCCGGGCGCGGGAGAGCCGCACGTCCACGGTCGTGCCACCGGGCCTGACCGGGGCCGCCCGCTGTGCGAGTCCACTGGCGGCAGACCACGAGCACGCTCGCCGTGTCCGCCAGGATCCCGCCGTACTGCGCGTCGATGGCCTGCGTGACGGATTCGTCCGCCGCGGCCAGCAGGGAGCCCGCCTGTTCGGCGAGCGCGGCTGGCAGGCCGAGTGCCGCGGTCCGCTCCCGGGCCCGCGCCGCGCCCGCGCCGCCGGGCCGCCAGGTGCCGAGCGCCTCGACGAGCTGGGCGGCGCGCAGCTTCACGTCCGGCTGGACGTCCGACGTGCTCGGCCGCCACCGCGTGGCGCGCGGAAGCGCGGTGCCGCCGGGCGACGGGGAGCCCGAACCGCCGCTCCCGCTCTTCCTCTTCGGGGACGAGCACGCGGACGCCCCGGCCACGAGCCCGGCGGCGCCGGACAGGAGGGTCCGGCGGGGCACGCCCGTGGGACCGCTCTCGCTGGGCACGGCGGGCCTCCTCGGGCCGGGGCTTCGTCGGGCGCCGGGCGCGCCGCCCGTCCAGTCTCTCCGGGTGCCCGCCCCCGCGCATCCGGCCGGACGCCGGCCCGGCGGGGCGGTGGCCGGATCCCGCGCCGCGCCGTTGCCAGGAACCGGAAGCCGCCTGGATGATCACCGGGCGTGGCGGCGGGAACACGCGTACGGACCTGGACGCCGTCCCTGCCGCATGCCCTCGACAAGCGCACCTGAATGGGAGATGCCGTGTCCTCTCGTACCCTCTTCCGCACCGTCACGGTGGCCCTGGCGGCCGCGACGCTCAGCGCCACGCTCGTGTCGGGCGCGCAGGCCGCCACACCGCGGGCGGCCACCGCGCCCGCCGCGACCCGCGCGGACGGGAACCCCTTCGAGTGGATCGACCTGCGGGGGCTGAAGGCCGAGCAGCGGGTGATGTACCCCGCCGGGCACCCGGTGGGCTACTGGGCGCTCGTCCTCGACGACGAGGCGGCCGCGCGGCACTACGCGGGCGGGCGGTTCTTCGTCTACGCGCCCGCCACCGGCGAGTTCGGTTCCTTCCTCGACACGGACATCGCGGTGCGGACCGTCGACGAGCCGGGCCGGGTCGTCATCGCGGACAGCGGCTTCATGCGGTCGCACCCGCGCGTGGAGGTCCGCTACGGCGACCCCGGCCGGCCGGGGCGGGCCGTCACCGTCGCCACCGCCACGATCTGGATGTAGCACCCCGCCTTCAGTGCTTCGCACCCCGCGGCACGGCGACATCGGTCAGCAGCGCCGTGCCCGGGCGGAGGTCCGCCCAGACCCCGCGCCACGTCAGCACCGCGATCGCGGAGGTCGGGAACTTCGTCCCGGCCCGCTGCCGGGCGTCGCCGACGGCTTCACCGGCCAGCGCCAGGACCAGCTCCTGGAGACCCGGGTTGTGGCCCACGATCAGCAACGTCCCGATGTCGGCGGGCACTTCGCGGACGGCCTCCAGCAGGTCCGCCACGCCCGCGCCGTAGAGGCGCGGTTCGTGGCGTACGGGCGGTGGGGTGCCCAGCTGCGCGGCCGCCAGCTCCCACGTCCGGCGGGCGCGGCGGGCGGTGGAGCACAGGACGAGATCGGGCAGGCAGTCGGCCTCGCACAGCCACCGCCCCGCCGCCGGCGCGTCGCGAAGGCCGCGTGGGGCGAGCGGGCGTTCGTGGTCGGCGACGTCCGGCGGCCACGCGGACTTGGCGTGCCGCAGCACGAGCAGCCGTCGGCGGGGGCGCGCCTTCACGTCAGCGGGTCGTACGAGGCGGCGTGGCCGATTTCGCGGGTGAGTTCGAGGGCCAGCACGCGGTCCAGATACGTGAACGTCTCGAACTTCGACCCGTCGGGCAGCCCGGCCTCCGACTCCAGCCGGTTCAGCGCGTCCAGGACCACCGGGACGTCCAGGTCCGCCTCCAGGCCCGCCAGGGCCCGGCCGAGGGCCTCGGCGCACATCGGCTTCGACGGTGCCCGCGCCCAGTCGGCCACCGAGCGCCGCCACCGCTCCAGCGTGCGCTGCGCCGCCGCGAGCTCGTCGGGGGTGAGGGCGACGGGCTCGTGGTGCGGGTGGGTCAGCAGGGCCAGCCGCAGGGCCAGTGCGTCGAGGCCGATCGGGGACGGCTGCTCGTAGGGGCGCACTGCCCCGACCCGCACGGTGACGCCCTGCTCCGCGGTCTCCTGACCGGCGGTGACGTACACATGGGCCCGGCCGCCCAGCGCCTGGGCGATCTCTTCCGGCGTCCCGGACGCCGCGGGCGGGCGGATGCCGAGCACGGCTGCCCGCGCCTCGGGGGTCTCCCGGGTGCCACCGGAGCGGACGAGACCGAGGAGCGCCTGCCCGCCGTGCAGTTCGGCGGTGCGCAGGAGGACGTCGGCGACCAGGCGCGCCCGCAGGCCGGACGGTTCCTCGGCGGCGCCGGTCCGCGCCCCCTGGACGAAGACACGCAGCGGGCTCCGGTGTCCGGTGCCGACCTCGACCTGCCCGCCGGAGCGGGCGTCGAGAACGCGCAGCACCGCTTCCGGCTTTCCGGGCCGCTCCATCGGCACCGCGCGCATGCCGTCCACTCCGGGCATCGGGTGACCCTCTCGTAGGCGTGACAGCCACGGACCGGGCCGGTGGCCGCCGTCGACTGGGACCACCACGCAACCGCCACGAGCCCGCCACGTCAACCCCGCCACGCACGGCGCGCCCCGGGTCCGGCCGACCCCCGTGCGGTTGGACTCTGTGGGGCGGGCCCGGCCCGTCGGCGCGGGCCGGGCGTGTGCCGGGTGTACTGGACGTGCTGGAGGTGCTACGCCTTGCGGAGGCGGCCGATGATGCCGTCGAGGTCGTCCCTGAAGCGGTTCTCGCGGACGTAGTGGCCGCCCGGGTCCTCGTACCACTCGTGGGGGATGCCGGCCCTGTCGAGGAAGCCGCGCCATTCGCGCTGGGTCTCGAGGACGGCGGTCTCGTTGAACCTGTCCCAGAAGGTGGGTTCGGGGCTGGTGCCGGCGACCATGTAGATGCGCTTGTTGCGGTAGCTCTCGACGCGCTCGCACGGGTTGTCCATGCTGACCCTGTTCTGGTCCCACGGCACGCCGTAGACCGTACCGCCGCCCAGTTCGATGGCGGCGGAGGACGCGTTGGCCCAGTGGACGACGCCACCGGCGATCCCGCCGGCGGGGCCGCGCAGGCTGGCCGGGCCGGAGTGGGAGCTCACGGAGGCGAAGTGGCCCCAGTATTTGGCCGCGTACTTCAGCGCGCCGAAGCCGCCCATCGAGAAGCCGGAGACGGCGCGGCCGTCGTACTCGGCGTACGTCCGGAAGTTCGCGTCGACCCACGGGACCAGCTGGTTGATGTGGAAGCTCTCCCAGTTACGGGGGCCGACGAAGGAGCTGACCGGGTTGGAGTACCAGCCGGCGTGCCCGCCGTCGGGCATCACCACGATGAGCGGCTTCCCGGCCGTCCAGGCGCGGATGTTCAGGGGCGGGCGGTCGAAGGTGATGAAGTCCTGGCCGTCACCGCCGCCGTGCAGCAGATAGAGGACGGGGTACCTGCGTCCACTGGTGTGGTAGTCGTCGGGGAGCAGGACGTTGACGGCGGGGCCGGGGTTCCAGCCGATCTCGGCGGTCGCGAAGCGGTAGTACCACATGCGGGGGTCGCCCTCGCCGCGGTCCACGATGCGCAGCCCGAAGCCGTCGCCGGCCGCGTGCGCGGCCCCCGCCGTCCCGAGGACGGTGCCGCCGCCCAGGGCCAGTGCCGCGGAGATGCCTCCGGCGGCCTTCAGGACACCTCTGCGCGTGGGGCGGTGCTCGCTCAACTCGATCCTCCTGGTCGTCGTGGCGCGTCGGCTGCCCGGGAGGGAGCCCGCCTCCGTCCCGGGGCCGACGGCCCGCAAGATAGTCGCGGGGCGCGGGGGCACGGCATCCGGAACGATCCGGAGTGACGGCGCCCGGCGGTTTCCGGTAGAGCTGGGTGTGCCGTGAATCCCGGCATCCACCGCCGCGTCGAGGGGGCGTGCATGCGTGACGTACGGGGACACGGTCAGCGCCGCCCCGCGAGGGCCCCGGCGCCCGTGAGCTCACCGCACCGGCGTGGGGCGCGGGCACTGGGGCACCGCGGGGCGGTCCTTCGTCCGCACGGCGGGCAGCCACGCGGTGGGCCGTGCGGAGCCGGCCGGGAGCCGGACGCGGAACCACCGGTCGGAGTGCGTACCCGCCTCGTCGATGATGGGCATGCCGCTGGGGAGTTGGCAGTCGACGGCGAGGACGTCACCGTGCCACACCCGGGTCGGTACGACGTTGTCGATGGTGTAGGGCCGGAGCGGATCGATGGCCAGGCCGAGGCTGCACTCCGGCTGCCGGTCCGTACGGTCGCCGCAGCGCTGCTCGACGTTGAACACCCGGATGCGACCGGCGGCGTCGGCCATCGTGGCGGCGGGCTCCCCGGACCGGGCCGGCGAGGGGGGTCCGGAGCCGTGGACGGCGTACGACCAGCCTCCCGCGATCGCCCCGCACACCGCGACGGCCACGAGCGCGGCACGGACCCTGCGGCGCCGCCACACCGCCGGGCGCGAGGCCGAGCGCCCGGTTTGGCGGGAGGATTCCGCTTCCTGCCGGGCGGTGATGCGCGCCAGCAGGCCGGCCGCGGTGTGCGCCGCGCGCCCGTCGTGGGTGGGGGCGAGGCAGTCGGCGGCCAGCGCGCGCCAGAACGGCGGTACGGCGTTGTCCATGCGCAGCGGTGCGCGGCCCTCGGCGTACTCCTGTGCCGCGGCGGCGCGCGAGACCGGCGTGGCACCGGGGAAAGGCGAGGCCCCGGACGCGAACACTTCGTGGATCATGATGCCCAGGGCCCAGATGTCCGCGCTCTGGCGGACCCGCACCCCGTGCTCGCCGAGCGGGGCCCTCCAGCGCTCGGGCGGGAGGTAGTCGAAGGTGCCCATCGGGGGCGCGTACGCGTGGGTGCCGGTCAGCTCCGTGGCGAGGCCGAAGTCCGAGAGCTTGACCGAACCGTCCGGCATGAGCAGGACGTTGTCCGGTTTGAGGTCGCCGTGCAGCCAGCCGGCGTGGTGCAGGTGGGCCAGGCCCTCGCAGATCCCGGTGATCAGCCGGGCGCCTTCGGCCTCGGTCACCTCGGTGCCGAGCCGGTCGCGCAGGCTGCACTCGGCGCGCTCCATGACCAGCACGGTCGCCCCGTCCAGGGGCGGCCGGTCCGGTTCGCTGAGCACGACGGAGTCCAGCAGGCGGATCAGTCTCGGGTGGCGGTTGCGCCGGCCGAACTCCACCTCACGCCGGGCGCTTTCCGCGACCTTGTGGGCCTGCCGGGGCGCGAGCCCGTCGGTCGTCAGGAACTTGAGCGCGACCTCTTCCGGGCCCGTGCCGCCGCCGGTCGGCCGGCCCGCGTAGACCGTCGCCCAGCCACCGGACGCGATCGGTGCGGTGACCTCCCAGCCGCCGACGCGGTAGCCGCGCGGGAGTTGTTCCATGGCGTCGTCTTCCGAAGTGTCACCGGGATTCCGCACCATCCCCGCCTCCGGTCCGCCGGCCGTGTCGGTGGGCGCCGCCGCGGCTCATCCCGCCGTCTCCCGCTCCCGTGTGCCCGCTCCCGCGCGGGGCGGCAGCAGGGCGAGGTGCTCCTCCCGTACGAGCCCGAAGCGCAGCGCGAGTCCGACGATCGCCTCCCGCTTGCCGTTGCGCCGGGCCTCCCTGCGGGGTTCGCATCCGGCCGGGTCGCTGATGCGCATCTTCTCCTCGGCCAGATAGTCGATGTGGGAGCTGACGGCCCGGGCCGTGAGGCCGCCGCCGGCGGCGTGGCACCTGAGCCGTTCGACGATCTGCGGGGTGGTGGGCACGGCGACCGGCGACTCGTCACGCAGCCGTGGTTCGCAGAGCGCGACCAGCACGAGGAAGTACGTCGCCGTCTCGTCCAGACAGTACGCGGTGACGGTGCGGCTCCCCCACGGGCCGCCCATGCCGTCCGGGTCGAGGTAGACGTGGTCGGGCGCGAACACCTGGAAGGCGACGGTCGTGCTGCGGCGGGTGGGCAGCACCACGCGGGAGAACTCGAAGGGGATGGGTGCTCCGGCCCGCCGGGGCGGCACTCTCAGGTACTCCCCCGCGCCCTCCGGGTTCTCCACCAGATAGCTCTGCGTCGCGCTGTGGTTGCTGAGCTGCCAATGATCGTCGGTCACCCGGATCTCGCCGGCCAGCCGGGAGATCGCGGCGTCGGCGAGGCGGAGTTCGACCGGGGTCGTCGCGGATCCCCGTCCGAATCGGGCCACCTCCCCCGGGCCGAGCCGTAACGTCACCGCGTCACCTCCCGGCTCCCCGCCGGCCTCGCCGCTCCCCTGCGGCAGGTGGATCACTATCCCGCTCACTGTCCCTCCTCACACCCCCGTCCACGGCTGTCACGCCCGGGCCGCCCCCGCGGCCCCAAGACACTCCCACACTTCCTGCATACCGTCACGCCGCCGGATGGGCCAGGGCCGTGGACGGCGGTACGCGTGGCCCACTTGGGCCACCGGCGCCTCAGAGCCAGCCGCGCCGGGCCGCCTGCACCCCAGCCTGGAAGCGGGTGGTGGCGCCCAGCTTGGCCAGGAGGACGGAGACGCGGCGCACGACGGTGCGGCGACCCAGGCCCAGGTGGCGGGCGATCGCGTCGTCGGTGGCGCCGCTGGCCATGAGCGTGAGGATCTGGCGGTCGCGGGCGTCGATCTGCGTGCCGATGCCCGCCGCCGACACCGGGACGGCGAGCCGCCACAGGGATTCGAAGACGTTGGACAGCGCCCGGAGCAGGCTGGAGGGGTGGATCAGGAGGGAGACGACACCGGGGTGGTCGTCGGCGGCGAGAGTGACCACGGCCAGGTCGCTGTCGCTGATGGCGAGCTTCATCGGCGGATCGTCCAGGGTGCGGGCCTGTTCCCCGGCCGAGATCATGCGCGCCATGTTGGGCCAGGCGATCGGGTCGTCGAAGGCGGACCCGTGGTAGATCGTGCGGTAGACGACTCCGGCGGCCATGCGCTCGCGTTGCAGCACCTCCTGTTCGAGGTAGTGCTCGGGGGTCCCGGAGTACGGCGGCACGTCGATGACCCGGATCTGATGGCGCGCCGACTGCTGGAGCTGCCGGCTGACCGTCATGATGCGCGCGGCGTCCTCGACGACCTCCAGCGCGCCGTAGTGTCCGGCTTCCTTCCTGGCGAAGCGGTAGAGCCGTTCCAGCTCCACGCCGGCCTGACGCCGGGCGGCCCGGGCGGCGTCGTCGCGCTGCGCCAGCGCCTCGACGACCTGCATGGGCGGCAGCGCCTCCCAGGTCGCCTCCCCGGCCCCGGAGTCCGTCATGACGACGATGTCCTCGGCGGCGAGTTCCTTGAGCACCGCCCCGACGACGGCCTCGCCGAGTCCGCACCGGGCCGCCAACCGCTCGGCGGACTCCCGTGGATGACCGACCAGGGACCGGTAGACCCGGCCGCGGTCGGAGTCCGGATCCAGCACGTCGTGCACGTCACTCCCCTCCCGTACCCCCGTCGGGCAGCGCATCCTACTGGGGAGTAGGCGTACCTGCGCCAGTGGCCCAAGTGCGCCACCTCCGCCTATGGCGCCGCGTGAAGCCCTGCGGTGGGATTCCGGGTGACCGGCCGCACCACGAGTCCCCCGGCATCCAGCCCACTTTCGAGGACAACCGATGAGATCAGTCCTGCCGGCCCGGCTCCTGCGGGCCAAGGCCGCGGTCGCCGCCGTGGCCGCCGCCCTCCTTCTGGTGGGCGCGCCTTCCGCACGTGCCGGCACCCCGGGCCCGCCGAAGATGACGGACGGCTTCGGCCTGACCCAGACGGGGCCCGTCACCGGCACCGCCACCAACTTCGTGGTCACCGTGAGCACTCCGCAGGTCGCGGGCGAGCACCACATCCGGATCCTGCTGCCCGCCGACTACGCGGACCAGCCAGCCAAGCGCTACCCGGTGCTCTATTTCCTGCACGGCGCCTCCGACGACCCGGTCAACCCGAGGCTGGCCTACCCCGCGCTCGCGGCCGCCAAGTCGATGATCACGGTCATCCCGGACGGCGGCCGGCGCGGCTGGTACAGCAACTGGCTCGACCAGGACACCGCCGCGGGCGCGCAGAACTGGGAGAACTTCCACATCAGTCAGGTGATCCCGTTCATCGACGCCAACCTCCGTACCGTCGCGGCCAAGAAGGGCCGGGCCGTCGCGGGCCTGTCGATGGGCGGCTTCGGCTCCCTGCACTACGCCCAGGCACACCCCGAGCTCTTCAGCCAGGCCGCGGCCCTCTCCGGCGCCGTGGACCTCTCCAGGGACCACGCCGTCATGCGGGCGGCCGTCGTCGCCACGCTGACCGACATCGGTGCCGCGCTCTGCGGTTCCAGCGGCCCCACCTGCTCGCTCGACTTCGGGCCCGCGGTCTCCAGCGACGCGGTCTTCGGCACGCCGTATCCGGTGTTCGACGCCGACTGGCGCTGGAACGAGGCGGATCCGTCCACCCACATGGACCGGCTGGCCGGCATGGGCATCTCCCTCTACACCGGTGACGGCCGCGGCGAGCCCGCCGAGCCGGAGTTCTGGGTGCAGTCGGCGACGGAGCACGCCAAGGACCACCTGGACGCGCTCGGATTGCCGTACCACTACGTGAACTACGGCAACGGCTCCGGCTGGGGCACCTGCGACGGCGGGCACACCTACGACTGCTGGGCACAGGACCTCGTGGACCTCGTGCCGCGCCTCGAAGCGGCGTTCGCGTCCGCCTGACCCCGCGCCTTTGACCCCGCGCCTTTGGCAGACAGGATTTCCGCACATGACCAAGAGACTGCTCACGCTCCTGCTCGGCCTGGCGGTCGTCTGGACCATGGGGGCAGGCGCCGCGCACGCCGGGACGCGCCCGCAGGACAAGCGCGTCCACAACGCGATGCAGATCGTCTTCAGCACGTCGGCGCCGAACAACTACTGCACGATCGGCGCGGTGGGCACGGACAAGTACGGCCACAAGATCGCCATTACGGCAGGCCACTGCATCACCGACCCCCGGTACGCCGACCGCGAGCTCCACGAGGACATCCAGCCCGTCTACGACCGGGCGGACATCGGCTTCGGACCCATCGGATACGTGCGCTACTTCAAGGACCCCGAGGGTTCCATGACGGGGCACGTCACCAAGGACTACATGGTCATCGACCTGGTCCCGCGGACGGCCCTCTCCTCCCAGGGCCCGTACCTCAAGCAGACCGGCGAGCTGAAGGTCCCCGGCGGAACCGCCAGCCCCAACGCCGTCGGCCCCGCGCTCGACAACGAACGGCTGCTCGCCCCGGGCTCCGGCGAGATCGTCACGTCGGGCCAGACGGGCGTGTGGTACGGCACGGTCATGGACAACGAGGACGGCGTCTACCTCTCGGCGGCCACGAACACGCTGGGCGATTCCGGGGGCCCTGCCATCTGGCACGTACCGGGAACCGCTCTCCCCTCCACGGACAACAACTTCCAGGCCGAGGGCCCCTGGGCCGGCATCACCAAGGGGTTCACCCTGTCGCTGCCGCCCTTCCTCTACACCAGCTCGGCGAACATCCTCGCCGACCTGCGCGCCCGGGACGCCGCCACACCCGGCGGTGTCTTCGGCGCGGGCTTCGAGGTGACGACCAACCCGTAGGGCCCGCCTCGGCCGACGTCCGGCGTCACACCGGATCCGCCTCCCTCCATACCCTCAAGGGGAAAAGCCTTGTCCATCTTGTCCATAGGGATACCGCCAAGACGTACGACAGCGACCCTGCTCGGCATGCTCGCGCTGCTGGCCGCTCTGTTCACCGCGGCGCCCGCCGCGCACGCCGACGACACCGCGTTCGAGCTCCGCCCACTGGTCCCGGCCGGGGCGGACCACCAGCAGAAGCTCAGGGCCGAGGTGGAGCACTGGACCCTCGCGAAGATGGCGGCCGTCGGCCTCAACCACGAGGACCAGGACGCGACCCCGCCCCCGGGAGGCTGGGACGACCTCGGCAAGCCCTGGCCGCGGAAGGCGGGGCTGGTCTCCCGCACCGCGGGCAAGTTCTTCGTGGAGTTCACGGACGTGGACACCGGCGCCGTCACCGAGGACGCGTGCTCCGGCGACGTGGTGGACAGCGCCAACCAGAGCGTCGTCGTGACCGCCGCCCACTGCCTGCGCATCCACACCCCGGTAAACATCGGCTTCGGCAACGTCGTCGCCACCAACATGGTCTTCGTGCCGGGGTTCAACGGCGCGAGCCTGCCCCGCCACACCACCAGCACGGCCCTCCCCGGCAAGGACATCGCTCCGTACGGCGTCTGGGGAGTCACCCGCGAGTGGTTCACCAACACCTGGAGCCAGAGCGCCGACTGGCTGCTGGGGCACGACATGGCCGCGGTCCTGGTGGCCAGCCCCGATGACCCGCGGCCGATCGGCCAGGTCACCGGCGGCCAGCGGATCGGCTTCAACCAGCCGCAGCAGCAGACCCAGTACGTCTTCGGCTACCCGACCATCAACGAACGCAACTACTACCGCCCCGGCAACGTCTCCCCGCAGCTCCAGCGGACCTTCGACGGCCGGAGCCTCATGGTCGCCCAGGGCACGCCCTGGGCCGACCCGGTCTATTACAGCGACGTGATGCCCGGCGCGCTGTCACCGGGGTGCAGTGGCGGCGCGGTGTTGCAGGACTTCGACCCCGCCACCGGCGCCGGCCTCCAGACCGCCGTCTTCTCCCGCTACGACGACCCGGGGCAGATCATCGGCCTCCTGGGCTGGGTCCAGGGCCCCAACATGAGCTCCACCCACCTCGGTGACGAGGAGCGGGCCGTCTACAACGTGGCCCAGTCGGCGAGCCTGGCGTAGAACCTCAGGCACCGCTCGTGCGGCGCGTCACGGTCCTCCGTGGCGCGCCGTCGCCGTGGCCGCCCCTCTCGGCCGAAAGCGGCCGACCGGGGTGCCGGGGTGCGCGATGATGCCGGGATGACGCTGACATCGATGTGCTTGTGCCTGGTGACCCGGACCACCGCCACCGGCGGCCGGGAGGTGTTGCTCGGCCGCAAGAAGCGGGGCTTCGGCGCCGGTAACGTCGTGGGCCTGGGCGGCCATGTCGAGGCCGGGGAGACGCCCGCGCGGGCCGCCGTGCGTGAACTGGCCGAGGAGTCCTCGCTGGTGGCGGCCGAGGCGGACCTGCGGCACGCGGCGAGACTGGTCTTCCGCTTCCCGGCCCGGCCGGACTACGACCAGGAAGTGGCGGTGTTCCTCACCGACCGGGCCGAGGGCATCGCCCGGGAGTGCGAGGAGATCGCACCGTCGTGGTACCCGGTGGACGGGCTGCCGCTCGGCGCGATGTGGGACGACGCGCGGCACTGGCTGGCGGACGTGCTGGCCGGCCGGCGCGTGGAAGCGGAGTTCGTCTTCGCCGACGACAATCTGACGGTGGCCAAGGCGGACGTCCGCGGCGAGCCGGTGCGCGGGATTGGGCCAGGAGCGCCATGAACCCCATGACCAGGACGAGGGCCGAGGCGGAGAGCAGGGCGAGGCGCGCCGGCGGGAAGCGGTCGATCAGTACGCCGGTCACCAGGTTGGAGACCACGCCGCACGCGCCGTAGGCGAAGAAGACGAAGGCGACGGCGGCGCCGTGCAGCCCCGCGACGTGCTGGGCGGTCCACTCCAGATAGGCGTACAGCGCGAACATGCCGCAGAAGGTCAGCATGCTGACGAGCAGGACCGCGGGCACGCCGGGCAGGACGGCCGCGCGGGCGCGTTCGGCGATGGGCGCCTCCGCCGTGGGCGGCACCGAGGGGAGCGCGCGGGCGAGGCCGAGGAGGGCGACGAGGCTCAGGAGGGCGACGAAGAGGAAGGTGGCCCGCCAGTCGGAGAAGGCGGCGATGACGGTGCCGGCGGGGACGCCGAGGGCGCTGGCGATGGTGATGCCGCCGAGGACGGCGGTCAGGGCGGCCCCGCCGCAGGCGCCCGGTCCGCCTACGCCGCTCCGCTGCGTGCCACGATCCGGTAGGCGTTGGAGAAGCGGGTGCGCCTGAGGAGCGGTGTGAGCAGCTGCTCCAGACCGTACACACCGACCAGCGCGGGGACGGCCGACCAGAACATGGCCTTACGGGCCTTCCGCTGGAGGTCGTTGGGGGGCCGGGGGTGCCAGGGGTCGTCGGCGGTCGGCAGGACGCGATTGAGGAGGAGCGCGGCGGCGGCGATGAGGTCGGCCGCGATGTGCGGCTCGCGGCGTGCCGTGGCGACCACGGTGTAGCCGAGTTCTTCCAGTGCTCGGTGGAGGTTGGCGAGCGGCATGAGGTGCAGGTGCTGCGGCTGGAAATACGGCAGCCACCAGCGGCCCAGGACCGCGCTCATCGCGCTCTCCGGGTCCGGGACCTCGATGATCAGGTGGCCGCCGGGGGCGAGCACGGTGCGGGCGGCGGTCAGTTCCGCGCGCGGGTCGGTGGTGTGTTCCAGGTAGTGGAACATGCTCACCGTGTCGTACCGCCCCTCCAGCTTGGGGGCGAGCTCGGTGAGAAGGCCGCGGTGCGCCTCGGCGATCCGGCTGTGCCGCGCGCCCTCGTCGACGCCCTCGCCGAGGTCGAGGCCGTCGAAGACCGTGTCGGGATGGACCGTCCCGGCCGCCTCGGGGAAGTGGCCGTGCCCGGTGCCGACATCCAGCCAGCGACGGGACGGGCCGAACGGGAGGAGGGCGCGGGCACTGGCTTCGTAGCGCTTGCGGCTGCCCTTGCGGCCGAAGAGCATCTCCGCGCCGGCGGCGCCCAGGCCGTCGTAGAAGTCCCGGTAGTAGAAGGCCAGTCCCTCGGCGGTGAGCCGGGGGTTCTGGAAGGAGTGGGAACAGTCACGGCACTGGTCGAGGACGAAGGTGCCGGGCTTGCGCTGGATCAGGTCGGTGGTGCGGAGCCTCGTACGCAGCCGGGAGGAGCCGCACCAGGGGCACGTGGTGCTCTTCGGGCCGTGGAAACGGTCCGTGCCGTCGGCGAGTTCGCGCTGGTAGCCCACGCGGAGCTGGGCGACCTCCTGGGTCCGGTTCATGGGCTTCCTGGTTCTCCCTGTCGTGTGGTGGCGAGTTCTTCGAGGTGCGCGGCCGCCGCGGCGGCGCCTCCCGCGGCGCGGAAGGACTCCTGGACGCGGCGGGCGGCCGCGCGGTACTGCGGGGCGGTGAGCACGTCGTCCAGGGCGGCGCCGATCGTGCGGCGGTCGCCGCGGCCGAACCGGATCCGGACCCCGGCGCCGGCCGCGGTGACCTGTGCGGCGATCACGGGCTGGTCGTCGCGGATCGGGGCGACGACCAGCGGCACGCCGTGCAGCAGGGACTCCGCGACGGTGTTGTGGCCGGCGTGGCAGATGACCGCCGACGCCTGGCGCAGCAGGTCGAGTTGGGGAATCCGGCGCACGGCCAGCACGGCGTCGTCCGAGGTGCCGCCGAGCACACCGCCCGGGTCGGCGATGACGGCCTGGAGATGGCGTGACCTGTCCCGTACAGCGGCGGCGCACTCGGTGAGGAAGCGGGCGCCGAGGTCGGTGTTGGCGGTGCCGAGGGAGACCAGGACGGTGTGCCGCCCGGGGTCCAGCCGTTCCCGGGGGAAGGGTGCCGGTTCCGGCCGCCGGGTGAGGGCCGGGCCCACGAAGCGGGTCTGTGGCGGCGCGCTGTGGTCTCCCGCCAGAGCGGGGGTGGTGAAGGCCAGCACGAGGTCCGGCGAGAAGCGGGGGTCGTGGGTGCGCGCCAGGTCGCCGAGCGTGCCGCGCAGCCCGGCCAGCAGGTCGTGGATCCATGCCTCGACCTTGGGCGTTCCGCCGAGCGCGGCGGAGAACTCGGCTGAGGTGGTGGCGGAGGTGGCGTAGGGGATGCCGAGCCGCTCGGCCACGAAGGCCCCGGCGAGCGCCTGCTGGTCGGCGACGATCACATCCGGGCGGAAGGCGACGGCGGCCCGTTCCACGCCGGGTGCCATGGCCAGGGCGAGCGGCCCGAGGAAGTCCTGCCACAGGAAGCGCAGCGCCGCGACCCCGCGCAGTTCGGGGGGCCGGTGCAGCCGGCTGGGCACGTCGCAGGCGTGCACCTCGGTGCCGGGTCCCGCGAGCTCCTCGACGATGCCGGGGTACGCGGCCCAGGCGACCCGGTGTCCGCGCCGGGTGAGTGCGGCGGCCACCGCGACGGCGGGGTTGACGTGCCCGACGAGCGGCGGCACCACGAAGAGGAACCGGCTCATACCCGCAGGCC
Source organism: Streptomyces sp. NPDC001407 (assembly GCF_042895325.1). Lineage (NCBI taxonomy): Bacteria > Bacillati > Actinomycetota > Actinomycetes > Kitasatosporales > Streptomycetaceae > Streptomyces > Streptomyces sp. NPDC001407. Next base: position 259,551 of record NZ_JBIAWF010000004.1, on the reverse strand, counting down.
CTCCGCCCGGTGGCGGTGGCCCGTCCCGATCCAGTCGAGCATGAGCGCCCCGACGGCCCGTGGGTCGCCCACGAGCACCGAGTGGCCGTGCCCCGCCACCTGGTGGGTGCGGCAGTCGGGGAGCAGGGACTCCAGCCAAGGCGCGGTGCCCGCGAGGTCGGAGGTGCTTCCGTACACCGCCAGCACGGGCAGGTCGAGGGTCCGCCAGCGCTCCTCGGCGGGGATGCGGCTGGCCGCGATGTCCTCGGCGATCGTCGTCGCGCGCAGCAGCGGACGGGCCCGGCGGGCGTGCCGGGCCTCGTGCGGGCCGTAGGCGTGCTCGAGCCAGGGCAGGCTCCGCTCGTCGCGGAGCCGGTTCGCCGTGTCCGCCAGCAGACGGCTCATCTTGACGGCCCAGGCCGCGGTCGGCGGCTCGGACTCGACGGCCAGGAGGCTGGCGACCCGGTCGGGGTGGCGCAGGGCGTAGTCGAAGGCGACGGTGCCGCCGAAGGAGTTACCGACCAGGTGGACCGGTCCGGCGGTGTCCATGCCGTCGAGGAGGGCGGCGAGGTCGTCGGTGAAGTCCTCCAAGTGATAACCGGTGGCCGGGCGTTCGCTGCGGCCGTGGCCGCGCTGGTCGTACATCACCACGTCGTGCCCGGCTGCCGCGAGCAGCGGGGCGACGGTGAAGTAGTAGCTGGTCAGGTTGTCCATGGCGATGCCGTGCACCAGGACGACGGCCTCCTGCCCGGCCGGGCCGATGCGCAGGGTGTTCAGGCGCGGGCGGCGGACCGTCACCCGAGGCGTCCGGCGATGTAGCGGACCATGTGGCCGACGGAGAGTTCGATGATCTCGGTGAGTTCGAGGGAGGCGAAGTAGGCCGGGAAGTCGAGCCGTTCGCCGTAGCGGCGTGCGAGTTCGCCGGTGAGGGTGACCAGGTCGATGGACTCCAGGTCGAGGTCCTCGACGAAGCGGGTGTCCATGGTGACGGCCGTGCCTTCGAGGCCGAGCTCGGGGACCACGTGGTGCAGTGCCTCGGTGAGTTCGGCGAGGACGGCGCACTCGCCGGGCCCCGGGCGGGGGGTGACGGCGCCGGACGTGGGGGTGGTGGTCATGAAGGATTCTCCTCGTGGGGCTGCCTGGGGCCGTCCTCGGTCCAGGCGACGATGTAGCGGCGGGGCCGCAGGCCCGCCGGGTTGCCGACCTCGGCGAGGGACACGGGGTGGGTGCGGCCGGAGGGTGTGCGGACCGTCAGCCGGTCGCCGTCGGCGGTGACGACGCGGAAGTCGCGCGGTCTGCCCCGCAGTCCGGTGCCCTCGGCCTTGGCCGCGGCCTCCTTTGCCGCCCAGAAGCGGGTGAGGGTGCGCGCGTCACCGCCGAGGCGGTCGAAGAGCCGGAGCTCCTCGGGGGCCAGGACCGCGTCGCGGGTGGTCTCCGGCCGCTCGGTGATCTCCTCGATGTCGATGCCGGTGGGCGCGGCTCCAGCCGGGCGCACCAGGGCGACGGCGGCTTCCGCGCAGTGGGCGAGAGTCAGGTCCAGGGGCGGCAGTTCCCGGCCGTGCGTCCCTTCCGGGTGCGGGCGGCCGCTGTCGTCGTTACGCACCTGGACCTCGGCGGGGAAGACCGGGCCCGCGCCGTGCTGCCACAGGTGGTGGCGTACGGCGTCCTTGGCAGCGATCCGGCCGAGCAGCCACTGCTGTCTGCCGCGCGGCGGCCGGGCGGCGTAGGCGTCGCGTTCGGCACCGCCCAGCACGTTGCGCATCATCAGCTCGCGGGACGCCGGGTCGGGCCAGTATTCGAAGGCCAGGTGCCAGCCGCCGGGCTGGACTTGAGCCAGCGTGCCGCGCTCCGGCCGGCGCCGGATGGCGTCGGTGGCGGGCGGGGAGTCGAACCGGCGGTCCTCCCAGCCGCTGATCTCGCACCAGACGGTGCCGTGGTGGCTGAGCTGGATGTCCGTTGCCAGCAGCGTCTCGGTGAGGTTGGTGATCCGGATGTGGCAGTCGAGGCGTTGGCCCGCGGCGGGTTCGGGGCCGTGGAAGCGGAGCTCGCGGATCCCGACCGGCAGCACCACCGTGCGGTCGGGGTGGGTGGCCATCAGCCAGTAGCCGAGCAGCTGTCCGGCGCTGTCGAGAAGCGCGCCGGGTGCGGGCGGAGCGGTGAGGACGCCCCGGACGTGCCGTGCGCCGAGCGCGGTGACGGTGGTGACACCTTGGAAGAGCGGGCCGTGGAACATCCAGCGTTCCTCGTACATCTCCCGGGCCGTGACGGTGGGCGCGTCCTCGTCGGCCGGGACGGGCCAGCGGGCGGGCGGTGCCGGGTGGCGGGCCGCCGTCTCGGTCCCGGCGCGCGCGTACCGGCCGAATTCCACGGTGTGGCGGCCCGGTTGCCCGGGGACGGCCCGTACGGTCGTGGTCACGTCGACGGCGGGCTCGGCGACCAGCCACTCCAGGAACCGCGCCCCGCGGACAGCGACGGTGACACCGCTGCCGGGCGCGGCGGCCGCGTCGGTCATGTGCCGGATCATGGTGGTCGCGGGGACCACCGGCCAGCGGTCGCCGATGTCGGGCCAGTCCGGCCGTTGGTGGTAGAAGCAGTGGTCGACGAGGTACGGCATGGTGTCGAGGGCCACGCGGAGCGTGGTGGTCCGGACGGTGTCCGCCGTGGGGCGAGGGACCTCGTGCGCGGCCCTGAAAAGGTCCGCCGCCACGTCGGCCGTCTCGGTCAGCAGGGCGCGCAGCTGTGCCGCCTCGGGGAACTGCCGTGCGGCGTCCGCCAGTCGGCCGGTTCCGGGGGCCGCCGTCGGCGGGCCGGTGAGCGCGCCGCGCAGCGCCGCCCGGAGCCGGTCCCGGGTGGCGGGTTCGAGGTGGACCGGGCCGGCGTCCAGGCCGAGCCGTACGCCCGGCCCGGACGACGGTGGAACGGCCGTGGTGGTGCGGCCTTCTCCGTGGGTCAGGGCGGCGAAGTCGGGCTCCGCCCCGTACGCCCACAGTCCGGCCACGGCCCGTCGCAGCTGACCGAGGCCGTCGCTGTCGGTGCTCCCGGCCGTGACCGCCAGGTGCTCGCGGTCGGCGAGGATGTCGCCGGCCAGGGCCGGCAGCTGGCCCTGGCCGGCCTGGACGAAGGCGCGGAAGCCCGCCGCGTACAAGGACTCGACGAGGCCGCGGAACCGGACCGGCTCCAGGAGGTGGCGCACGGCGAGCTCGCGGATCTCCGGCTCCCGGTCCGGGAACGGCGCGCAGGTCGTCCCCGACCAGACCGGCACCGAGGGGTGGTGCAGGGTGAAGCGCCGCATCCCCTCCCGGATCGGATCCAGGTAGGGGGCCAGCATGGGGGTGTGGAAGCCGGACGCGAAGGGCAGCACGCGGCCCAGGACGCCTTGTCGGCGCAGTCGTTCCGTCACCTTCTGCGCCTGGGCCGCTGGGCCGCAGACCACGCACTGGTGCGGGGCGTTGTCGTGGGAAAGTACCACTTCGCGGATCCCGGCCAGGGCCGCCTCCACCTGGGCTACGGGCGCCCCGAAGGCCACGAAGACCAGGTCCGGGACGCGCAGGGCCAGGGGGGCGAAGTCCCGCAGGAAGGCGTCCACTTCCTTGTCGGCGAAGATGCCGCCGACGGCCATGGCGGTCCACTCCCCCACGCTGTGCCCGGCCAGGGCGTCGGGGACGACACCGGCGCGGCGCAGGGCGCCGGCCAGCAGCCGTCCTGCGTCGACGACGGCGGCGCCGTGCTCGCCCACGGCGCCGACGCGGGCCTGCTGCCAGGTGGGCAGGGGCAGTCCGAAGTGGCGGGCGACGTCCTCGCCCTGCGGGGTGAACCCGGCCTCCAGGCCGGGGAAGAGGAAGGCGGTGCGGCCGCCGGCCGGTCCGAGCAGCGGGCGGGGGGCGAACCACACGTCGCGGCGGCCGCCCCAGGCCCGGCCGCGGGCGGTCACCTTCCGGGCCAGCGCGAGGCGTTCGGCCCCGGGCCCGGCCACGGCCAGCCGGGTGCCTCCGGCACCGATGGTCCCGCCCGCGCGCAGCCGGGCGTCCTCGGTTTCGAGGAGCGTGCGCAGTTCCTCGGTGGTGTCCGCGGCGATCCGCAGGACGGGATCGGGCTCGGCGACCCGGAGCGGGGTGGACGCGGCGCGCCTCCTGGCGGCCGTGGGGCGGAACTCCTCCAGGACCACGTGGGCGTTGACGCCGCCGAAGCCGAAGGCGTTCACCCCGGCCCGGCGCACCTCCGCGTCCCAGGGGCGGGCCACCGGGGAGGGGCGGAAGCGGGTGGCGAGCAGGGCGGGGTGGGGGTCCTCGCAGTGCAGGGTGGGCAGGAGCACCTGGTGGTGGAGGGCCAGGGCCGCCTTGACCAGGCCCGCCGCGCCCGCCGCCGGCATGGTGTGGCCGATCATCGACTTGACCGAGCCGATCACCGCGTCGGGTGCGCGCGAGGAGCCGAACACGTGGCGCAGTGTGGTCATTTCGGCGGCGTCGCCGTTCGGGGTGCCCGTGCCGTGCGCTTCCAGCAGGCCGATCGCCGCCGGGGCGGCGGGGTCCACCCCGGCCGCCGCCCAGGCGAGCCGGACCGCCCGCGTCTGTCCTTCCGGGTCCGGGTTGACCAGGGCCGCGGCCCGCCCGTCACCGGCCACTCCGACGCCCCGCACCACCGCGTACACGCGGTCGCCGTCGCGCACCGCGTCGGCGAGCCGTTTGAGGACGACCACCGCGGTGCCCTCGCCCATCAGCACGCCGTCCGCGTCCCGGTGGAAGGGGCGGATCCGCTCGGTCCGGGAGAGTGCCCCGAGCCGGGCGAAGACCGACCACAAGGTCACGTCGTGGCAGTGGTGCACACCTCCGGCGAGCATCACGTCGCAGCGGCCGGCGGCCAGCTCGCCCACCGCCTGGCCGACCGCGAGCAGCGAGGAGGCGCAGGCGGCGTCGACCGTGTAGGCGGGGCCGCGCAGGTCGAGCCTGTTGGCGATGCGCGAGGCGGTGAAGTTGGGGACGAGGCCGATGGCGGCGTCGGGGCTGTCCGGCCCGAGGGCGTTCTCGAAGGCGGTACGGACCTGGGCCAGCTTCTCCTCGCCGATCCCGGGCAGCAGCTCCCGCAGGGTGCGGGTCAACTGTCCCGCTGTACGGACCCGTTGGTCGAGCCGTGCGAGCCCGGCCGTCAGATAGCCGCCGCGGCCCAGCACCACGCCGACCCGCGCGGGGTCCGCGGTGGCGAGGCCGCCCGCGTCGGCGATCGCGGCGGCGGCCGTGCGCAGGGCGATCAGCTGGTCGGGCTCGATGGCCGGGACGGAGCCGGGCATGATGCCGAAGGCGGCGGGGTCGAAGCCGGTGAGCCGGTCGTCGATGAACCCGCCGCGCCGGCAGTAGATGGCACCGGAGCGGTATTCGTCCTGGTCCCAGCGCCCCGGCGGCACTTCGGATATGGCGTCCACGCCGGTGCGGAGGTTGTGCCAGTACCGGTCGAGGTCCTCCGCGCCGGGCAGGGTGACCGCCATGCCGGTGACGGCCACCGGCTCCTGCGCGGCGCTCCGGGGAAGAGGGAGGTTCACCGTCACCACCCCGAGGCGGTGTAGAGGACCTCGGAGGTGCCGTCGTCACCCCAGGTGAGTTCGCGCAGCAGGGCGAGCGTCCCTTCCTCCGGGTCGATCAGGGCGATGCCGCGCCGGGCGTACTCGCGGGCGAGTTCCGGTCCGACCATCCCGCCGTGCACGCGGTCCGGGGCCCATGGCCCCCAGTGCACGGTCAGGACCCGCGTGCCCGTGGAGCGGTGCCACTGGCGGCCGAGCGCGGCGAGGGCGTCGTTGGCGGCGGCGTAGTCCGCCTGCCCCCGGTTGCCGTACACGGCGGCGACGGAGCCGAACAGCACGGTGAAGCGCGGTGGTTCGGGGAGCCGGCGCAGCGTGGTGAACAGCGTGCGGGCGCTCTCGGCCTTCGTCTCGTGCACCCGGGTGAAGGAAGCCGGGTCCTTGTCGGCGACGAGCCTGTCCTCGATGACCCCGGCGGCGTGCACGAGGCCGTCGACGCGTCCGTAGCGGGCGTGGGTCTCCTTGACCGCCTGCTCGACGGCCTCCGCGTCCCGCAGGTCGACGGAGCGGTATCCGGCCTCGCCACCGGCCGCGCGGATGCCGGCGAGGGTCGCCTCGATCTCGCGGCGGGCCAGGACGATCCCCGCCTCCCGCTCGATCTCCGCGGGCCGGAGCCCGCCGCGCGCGGCGAGCGCGGAGCGCAGTGCGGCGCGTCCGGTGACGCCCGCGATGCCGGGCGGTTCGGGGGCGTCGGCCGTGGTGGTGCGGCCGAGGAGCTCGATGCGGCAGCGGGAGGCCGCCGCGAGGGCGGCGGCGGTCCGCGCGGCGATGCCGCGTGCCCCGCCCGCGAAGAGCAGGACGGACTCCGGGCCGAGCCCGAGTGCCTCGGCCGCCCGCTGCCCGGTGGACCCGTCGTCGGTGAGCAGCCGGCCCAGCGGGGCCTCCTGCGGCTCGATGCCGAATCTCCGGCCGTCCTCGGCGCGTTCGACGACGGGCGCCGGGCCGGGTGCGAGGAGTTCGCCGAGGATCGCGTCGGCCGTCCGGCCGGCGTCCCGCTCGCCGGGGAGGGTCACCAGGCGGGCGGTCGTGTCCGGATACTCGTGGGCCACGGTGCGGAGGAAGCCGCCCAGGCCGTCGCCGCGGTCGCCGTCCTCGGTCCACCGTACGCACAGCAGCCGGCGTGGCCCGCGGCCGAGCAGATCCTTCAGGAGGGGGAAGGCGTTCGGCAGCACGGGGCCGGGCAGCAGGATGACGCCGTCCAGCGGCACGGTGTCCTGGCCGGGCACCGCGTCGGAGTGGGTGACGTGCGCCCCGTGCTCGCGGAGCCGGGCGAGCAGGGGCTGGGCGACGCGGGCGCTCGCGCCGAGCACGAGGAGGCGCTTGTCGCGCAGGGCCGTGGAGCCGTCCGGCGCGGGGGCGTCGTCCAGTGCCAGGCGTCGTAGTGCGTACCGCCGGGGCGCGATTCCGGCCGGGTCGTCCGCCGCGGTGCCGTCCGGCTCCTGGTCCACGTGCTGGGCCGGGCCTTCCGTGCGCGAGGTCATCCATGCGGCGATGGACGCGGCGGTACGCGCCCGGGTCAGGCTCTCCAGGTCGGCGTCGTCCCAGCCGCGTGGACCGGCCCCGGCGCCGCCCACCCGCTTCGCCAGTTCGCCCGCGATCTCCGTCCGCTTGATCGAATCCACGCTCAGGTCGGCCTCGAGGTCGAGCTGGGGATCGATCATCTCCACGGGATAGCCGGTCCGTTCGCTGATGACCGACAGCACCGTGCGCAACAGATCCGGCTCCCCTTCGGTCGAGGGTTCAGCAGGCAGCGCGGGCGCCGCCACCGCGGCCGGCACGGGAGCCGGCTCCGGCAGGGTGACCGGCGGCGGGGCCTCCCCCGCCCCTCCGAAGTAGGTCAGCAGGACGTCGCGCTGTGCCGCGATCAGCTCACGGCTGCCGCGCAGGAAGTCCTGGAGCAGAGCCTCCCGGCCCACCCTCCCTGCGCCTTCCGTACCGTTGACCCCGGTCAGCGGCGCGATCCGGCGCGCCGGCCGCAGCCCGCCGGGGAGCAGCCCGCCGTCCGCGGTGCGGACCAGGTGCCCGTCCACGATCCAGCCGGGGCGCTCCGGCAGCCGCCCGGGCTCGGCCACCACCGCGTCCCGGCCCGCGAACAGCGCTTCCGCGTCCACCTGTACGCCACCGGAGACCGCCAGCCGGGCCAGCGCCTCCAGGTGGCCGCGCAGCCCCTCCTCGGGGTGCGGCTCGAAGGGGACGGCCAGGTGCGGCCGGTCGCCGAGCACGGCGCGCGTCAGCCCGGTGAGCACGGTGCCCGGCCCCGCCTCGACGAAGACCCGGGCACCGGCCTCGTACATCGCCTCGATCTGCTCCATGAACCGCACCGGTGCCGCGATCTGCCCGGCGAGGCGGGCCCGCAGCTCCGCGGTGTCCGCCGGATAGCGGGTCGCGGTCAGGCCGGACCACACGGGGATCGCGGGTGCCCGCAGGGGGCGGGCGGAGAGCACCTCGGCGAACGTCTCCATCGCGCCGGCCATCATCGGGCTGTGGAAGGCGCACGCCACGTCGAGCGGCCGCACGGCGAAACCGGCCTGTTCCAGTGCGGTCACTCCCTGCCGCACCGCCTGTGCCGGGCCCGAGACCGTCGTCTGGGACGGGGAGTTGTGGCCCGCGGCCACCACCTGACCGGCGAGACCGGCCCCGGCGAGTACGGCTTCCACCGCGGCCGCCCCCGCCGTGACGGCGGCCATCGAGCCCGGCTCGTCCCCGGCGGAGCCCAGCATCGCCTCGGCGCGCAGTTCGCTCAGCTCCGGCAGAGCCTCGGCGGGAAACGCGTCGGCCACACAGAGCGCGACGAGTTCGCCGTAGGAGTGGCCGGCCACCATGTCGGGGCGGATGCCCAGGTCCGCCAGCACGTCGTGGACGGCCAGGCAGGCGGCGCCCAGGGCGGGCTGGGCCCGGCGGGTGTCGGCGAGGCGGGCGCGCTGCGCGTCCCGCTCGGCCGCCTCGAACGCGGCCGGGGGGAACATCGCGGCGACCGGGGCGCGGCGCAGCCGCTCGTGGGTCTGCGGGAAGGCGGTGAAGAGGTCCGCCAGCATGCCGGGCCGCTGGCTGCCCTGGCCCGGGAAGAGGAAGGCCAGCTTGCCGCCGGCCCGTTCGGCTCCGGCCGTGAAGCCCTCCGCTCCCGCGGTCCCGGCCGCGAAGCCGTCCTCTCCCCCGGCCCCGGCCGTGAAGACGCCGGGCGCCGTCTGTCCGGCCAGCGCGGCCCGCAGCAGGGCGGGCAGCTCGTCGAGGTCCGCGGCGACCACGGCGGCGGTGACGGGACCGGCGGCCGGGTCCCCGGCGCGGCGCGCCGCCGTGCGGGCCAGGTCCCGGAGCCGCCACGGCGTCCAGCGCGGTGCGTCGCCGGTCCCGCCGGAGGCGTTCGCCTCCGCGAGCCTCAGCAGTTCCTCGATCGCCGCGTCGCCGCGGAAGAGGAACAGCTCGGCGGGCCAGGCGTCGGCGGTCCGTCGTGGCGGCGCCTCGCCGTCGCATCCGCGCATGACCACGTGGAAGTTGGTGCCGCCGAAGCCGAAGGCACTGACTCCGCCGACCCGTTCACCGGCCGGTTCGGCCCAGGGCAGGGTCCGCCGGTGGAAGACGAACGGGCTGCTCTCCGGCCGCCATCCCGGATTGGGCCGCTGGATGTGCAGGGTCGGCGGGCGCACCCCGGTGTGCAGGGCCAGGGCCGTCTTGATCACCCCGGCCAGCCCGGCCGCGCACTTGGTGTGGCCGATCTGCGACTTCACCGAGCCGATCACACAGCCGCCGGGCTCGGCGCCCGATTCCTGGAACACGCGGGTGAGGACGTCGAGTTCGGTACGGTCGCCGACCACGGTGCCGGTGCCGTGCGCCTCGATCAGGCCGACCCGGGCCGGGGAGATCCGGGCCTGTGCGTAGGCCCGTTCCAGTGCCGCGCGCTGGCCTTCGGGGCGCGGCGCGGTCAGGCCGAGGGACCGTCCGTCGCTTGAGGCTCCGACGCCCTGGACGACGGCGTAGATCCGGTCCCCGTCGCGCCGCGCGTCGGCGAGCCGCTTGAGCACCACGCAGGCGACGCCCTCGCCCAGCGCGATGCCGTCCGCGCCGGCGTCGAACGCCTTGCAGCGGCCGGTGGGCGACAGCGCGTGCACGGACGAGAAGAGCACGTAGTCGTTGATGCCGTTGTGCAGGTCGGCTCCGCCGCACAGGACGAGGTCCGCCGCGCCCGTGACGAGCTCCTTGCAGGCGACGTCGACGGCGGCCAGGGAGGAGGCGCAGGCGGCGTCCACGGTGTAGTTGGCCCCGCCGAGGTCGAGCCGGTTGGCGATCCGGCCTGAGATGACGTTGGCGAGCATGCCGGGGAAGGAGTCCTCGGTGAGCGTGGGCAGTTGCTCGGCCAGCTCGTCCGGGAGCCGTCCGCCGAGGTAGGACGGCAGGACGGTGCGCAGGGTGGTCGCGTTGGCCATGTCGCCGCCGGCCTCGGCCCCGAAGACCACCCCGGTGCGCTCGCGCGGGAAGTCGCGGTGCTCGTAGCCCGCGTCGGCGAGGGCCCGCCGGGCGGCCTCCAGGGCGAGGAGTTGCACGGGTTCGATGGAGGCGAGCGAGGCCGGCGGGATGCCGAACCGCAGGGGGTCGAAGGGGATTCCCGGCAGAAAGCCGCCCCACCGGGAGACCGAGACGTCGCTCGCGGGCGCCCCCTCGCCGTAGTGGAGCGCCGGGTCCCAGCGGCCCTCGGGCACCTCGGTCACCGCGTCCGCGCCGCCGAGCACCTGGGCCCAGAAGGCGGGCAGGTCGGGGGCGCCGGGGAACATGCCGGCCATGCCGATGATCGCGACGTCCAGCGGCTGCGGCTCGCGAGCCGCCCCGGGGGCCGCGTCACCGGTGAGTCCGGCGACGCGCCGCTCGTAGAAGGCCGCCGCCCCGTCCGTCACCTCGCGGTGCAGTGCGGTGACGGTCGTGGTGGTGTCGCGCAGCACCGCGACCTCCCCGGCCATGAACATGCCCTCGTCGCGCTGCCGTCCCTCATCCACCTCGCGGAGTTCACCGCCGACCCGCTCGACGCCCTTGCTGGCGATGCGCAGCCGTCCGAGGTTGAGCTGTTCCAGCCGCTCCCACGCCTGCCGTCTGGGGACTCCCTGCCGACGCAGCTCGTCCTGGTGCGTGCGGTAGGTGTCGGTGAACGGGCTCGGCAGGCAGCGGGTGACGTGTCCCGGCGCGGTGTCCAGCAGGACGGTGCTCTCCGCGGTGAGCACGGTGCGCTGGAAGAGGGGCTGGACCGCGCCGCACTCCACCGCCTCGCGGGTGAAGAGGTAGGCGGTGCCCATGAGGACGCCGACGGCGGCGCCGCGCCGGGTGAGCCCGGCGGACAGGGCCGCCACCATCGCCGCCGACCGCTCGTCGTGCACCCCGCCGGCGAACAGCACCTCGATCTCCTGCGGCCCGGAGTCCAGGAAGTCCTCCAGGACGGCCAGTTGGGCCTCCCAGAGCGGGAAGGAGTTGCTGGGGCCGACGTGGCCGCCGCACTCGGCGCCCTCGAAGACGAACCGCCGGGCCCCGGCGTCGAGGAACTGGCCGAGCAGCCCGGGCGTGGGGACCTGGAGGAAGGTGCGGATGCCGTGGGCCTCCAGGTCGGCGGCCTGCGCGGGGCGGCCGCCGGCGAGGACGGCGTGGGTGGGCCGTAGTTCGCGCACGGCCTCCAGCTGGGCGGTGCGTACGTCGTCCGGCGCGAAGCCCAGGACGCCGACGCCCCAGGGCCGTCCGTCGAGCGCGGTCCTGGCCTCCTCCAGGAGGGCCCTGGCGCGCTCGGGGCCGGCCAGGGCCAGCGCGATGAACGGGAGGCCGCCGCCGTCGGCGACGGCCGTGGCGAACCGCGCCTGGTCGCTGACCCGGGTCATCGGGCCCTGGGCGACGGGGCGTTCGGTGCCGAAGGAGCGGCTCAGGGCCGAGCCGGGGAGCAAGGCCCGTGCCGGGGCGTGGTCCCGCAGCGCCCGGTCGATGCCCTCGCGCACGGCCCGTACGGCGGCGCCCACCGTGCGGTGGTCCTGTGCGAAGCGGCGGGCGAGGAAGGCGTCCTGTCCGAGCGGGACGGGGCGGTCGCGCAGTTCGGCGGCGAGGCCGGGGCGGTCGCGGCCCAGCAGGCGCTCTCCGGCGGCGAGGACGGTCCCGGTGCCGTCCGCCGCGCGCAGCAGGCGGGCGAGGGCGGGCGGTGTGGCCGCCTCCTCCAGCAGCGCGAGCTGTACGTCGAGCACGACGCCGGCGGCTCCCGCGACGGCGGCGGCCGCGGCGGTCTTCGGCCCGATGCCACCGCAGGCCCAGACGGGAACGGCCGTCTCCGGGGCGGAGAGCAGGTGTTGGAGCAGGACGAAGGTGGACAGCTCACCGGCGGGGCCGCCGCACTCGCTGCCGCGCGCGACGAGGCCGGCCGCGCCCCTGCGCACCGCGGCACGGGCCTCGGCCCGTGAGCGGACCTCCGCCAGGACGGTGACACCGCGGCCCGTGGGCCACTCGGCGCCCGGGGCGAGCAGCACGGTGTGCGGCCCCGTGCCGCCGAGGTCGCTCAGGTCGTCCGGGGCGAGCGCGCACCCTGCCGGGAGACGTACGCCGAAGGCGCCGCCCGTCCAGCGGCGGGCGAGGGCGAGGGCTTCGCGGGCGCGGCGGCCCCCGTCCCCGAGGTCGAGGACTCCGAGCCCACCGGCTCTGCGAACGGCAGCGACCAGCCGCGCGTCGGCCTCTCCGAAAGGACTGACACCGATCACGGTCTGCACCACGGACGCGGCTCCCCATCAGGGACTTGAGAAAGCTGGACGACGCCAAGGGAGCCGGTTGCAAGGACGATCGCTCCCGCCTCCGCAGGCGCTTCTTCCCCACAGCATGACGTTCCGGATCACTGTGGTACACACCCGGCCGGTGGAGCAAGTCCGGCCTCACCGCGCACAGTTGCGCGCACGGGGATCCTGTCACTGCCCGTGCATCATATTCCGCTTGACAGCAAGCCTCAAGACCTTACCCGTGACACTTCCGTTCACTCACACCCATGGAAATCATGGAACTCCTGTGCTTTGGTGGCGAGTTGGTCGCACAGAGGTCCGACGTCGGGTCAGCGAGCGGTCCGTGCGGTGAGGCGGGCCCAGGCGTTGCCGTCGTAGGGGCAGCGGGGCCGCAGGTGCACGCGTTCGCTGAGCAGCGTGCGGGCGAGGTCGTGGTGCCCGGCGCGCAGGGCGGACTCGACGAGCGTCTTCTGCAGGGCGTCCCGCTGGGCGTGGCTGCCGCCGAAGGTGTGGAGGCGGCGCCGCAGGGGCAGCAGCAGGGCGACCGCGTCGGCATACCGCCGCTGCCCGTAGGCCACGAGTGCCCGGCACACCGGCAGGCCGATCTCGGCGGTCATCGGGACGTTGGACCCGCCCGCGCCCCCGGCGGCGGCATCCCGCAGCCAGGCTTCCCGGTCGCGGATGAGCCGTTCGGCGTCGGCCGTGCGGTCGGCCCCGACGTAGGCCATGACGGCGTGCACGTCGTTGAAGGCGTAGTAGGCGCCGTCGCACCGTCGCGCCCAGGCGTCGGCGAGCGCGGGCCAGCGGCCGCCGGTGTCCTCGTCCGCGAGGTACAGCCGCCAGAGCAGCGACGCGGCGTCGAGGAGCTCCATCGCCGCTCCGGCCGAGCCCTCGTGGTGGACGGCGGCGTCGTAGACGGCGAGCACCTTCTCCACGCGGCCCGTCTCCATGACGTAGAGGGCGTAGTGCCACCAGTTGTGCACGTTGAGGTAGTTGCCGCTCGACCAGTCGTCCGTGCGGGCGTCGAGGTAGCGGATGCCGTCCTCGTAGCGGCCCTGCATCTCGTAGGCGTGCACGACGGCGTGGATGCCCCAGACGTCCCGCGCGTTGCGCTCCACCGCTTCCAGGCCCACGCGCTCGGCCAGGGTGTAGTGGCCGGCCTCCTCCAGGCCGAAGGCGTACATGCCCTGGAGCAGGCCGTAGTGCGGATCGTCCGCGTCCCAGGAGGACAGGGCTCCGCCGATGCGGTCGCGCAGCAGCGCGGCGTCGCCCGTGAAGAAGTCGAGCTGGTGCCCGACGGCGAGGGCGAGGGCGTCCCGGGGGTAGGCCATGGCGAGCTCGGCGAGGACTCGGCCCGCGTGCCGCATGTCGCCGTCCAGCCAGCGGGAGGCGGCCTCGACGTGCATGCGCTCGCGCGGGTCCAGGTCCGCCACGGGCACGGTCCGGCGGTACGCGTCGAACGCCGCGGCCGCCTCGGCCGCGTCCTTCTCCTCCGTGCCCAGCAGCCCGAGGTAGGCGCCGAGGACGTGGCCCATGGCGGACCGGGGCGAGACGTCGAGCACGGCCGCGGCCTCCGCCGCCACGTCCCCGCGGAAGAAGAGCAGGCTGTCCAGCGCCTGCTCGTAGAGCCGCACGGCGTCGGCGTCGGTGTACGTCATCGCGTGGGCATGCCGGTCCGTCACCACTTCGTCCTCCTACCGGATCGCTTGCGGATCGCTCGGGGATCGCTTTCGGGATCGCTTCGGGCGGGAGGATCTCTGCCCCGGTGCGGCGCAACGGACACCGCGCCGGCGACGGGTCAGCGCGTACCGGTGGCGCGCGCGGCGCGCCGCAGCCGGGCGCGGGCCGGGTCCCGCGGCGCGTGGGTGGTGGCCGGCGGCTTGTCGGGGCTGGTCCGTACGAAGAGGGTCACGGTGACGCCCTCGGTGAAGCCGCCTCGGCGCATCAGGGCCGCCGACGCCTTGTTGCTGCTCTCCACGTCGGTGATGATCCGGGAGGCACCGGCCGCGAAGAGCGCCTCGCAGCACCGCTCGACGAGCGCGCTCGCGACCCCCTTGCCCCGCGCGCGTTCATCGAGCGCGATCCACTCGAGATACCCCCAGTCCTCACGCTCGTCGTAGGACAGCGACCCGAGCACGAACCCGATCAGTCCCTCGTCGTCCACGGCGACCCAGCAGGCCTCCGGCTGCGCGTCCCAGTGCACGGCGACGGTGGACAGCGACCACGAGGTGTACGGCATCGCGTCGACGTCGTACGCGCGGTACCCGAGGTTGAGAACGCCGTCCAGATGGGACAGCTGCATAGGAATGATGTCGATTTGACCCATGGGGGAATCTTTACATATGGGGGAGTTCGCGCCCGCGGCGGCTCGGGTCCGGCCCGGGCCGCGTCACCACAGCCGCTTGCGCCGGTACCGCACGCTCCCGGCCTCCCCCACCGCGTCGTAGCCGTCGGCACGGCGCCAACGGGCGCTGTCGTAGCCGACGGTGTCGGCCCAGGGGCCGGCGATTCCGCACAGCTGGTTCCACAGGCGGAACTTCGCGCGCAGCACGCCGCGCGAACCGTCGTCGCACTCGAACACGTCCCGGAGTTCCCGGCACAGGAGGAAGAGGGCGTGCTGGAAGGACACGACGGTGCAGTAGACGCCGTTGCCGAAGCCGTGGGCACGCCGCACGTCGTCGGTCCGGGACGTGAGGAACGCCTCCAGGGCGTCCACGTCGGCGAGGGTGAGGTCCGCGGCGTAGCGCAGTTCGCGGACCGCGGGCGGGGGCTGGGTGACAGCGCTCATGAGGCTCCCTTTCGGCGGAGTTGGGCTTGTCGGCTCCGCCCCGTCTAACGATGTCCTCTTATTTCGGACATGGGTTGCTTATTCGGAATCTCCACAAAGGACTCTCGGCGTGACCTCTGCGCGGTGACCCGCCGTGGGGATCTGGCCGAAATCACAGGCTGGCAGCGGCCACCTCGCGCCACGAAGATGCTCCCCTGCCGCATGGGGTCGATCGGAGAGGTGGGGAACGGATGGCGTTACGACTGGCTTTACGACGAAGAGGGCTGCGGGGCAGACGGATTGGGACGCTCGCGCACGGTGCGGTCGCGCTGGCGCTCGCCTGTGCCGGGGCCGTGGCCGCCCCCGCCGCGGCGAGCACGCCGGCACCGGCGTCACCCTCCGGATCGGCCTCCGCTGCGGCGTGCTCGACGGACCCGGGCGCCGAGGGCCTGGCGAGCAGCCCGGTGTCCGGCAGCCTGGTCTCCGTGCCCCGCGCGGACGGCCGGATAGCCCAGTTCCAGCTCTTCTACGACACCACCGCGACCAGGGGCCTGCCCTTCGTCTGGCACCGTGAGCAGGACGCGCCGGGCGGCGCGTACGGGCCGTGGCAGCGGGTGGGTACGACGACCGTGGGCCCGAAGAACTACTCCGTCGCCGCGATCGAGAACTCGGCGGGCGATCTGGAACTGCTGTTCCCCACCTTCGGCACGTTCTGCCACGTGGTGGAGGACGGCGGCGAAGGCGGCTGGAGCGCCCCGGAGACCTTCGGTCTCGCGCCGTCGCCGTACCACGGCGGAGTCGTGCTGTTCAAGGAACGGGACGGCAGCATCGACGCCTTCGCCTCCGGGCCGGGCAACGGCAGCGCGATGGAGCTGCGGCACCAGCGGACGCCCGACGACGGCTGGGGCCCGGTCCGGTCCACCGGGCCGCTCCCGGACCCGAACGCCGGGCTCGGCCAGCCGGGCAGCGTGGAACAGCTCGCGGACGGAAGGCTCCGTCTGACCGCCCGGGAGTGGAACAGGGACCGCACGTGGGAGGTCCAGCAGTCGGCACCGGGTGGGGGCTGGGGCGCCTGGCAGTTGCTGCCCCCGGCTTCCGCCCACGCGCGGCGGGCCGCCGCCCCCGCGGCCGGTCCGCGACTGGACGTGAACCGGACGGGTGGCCTCCTGGACGGCGACATCGTCGAGTTCACGATCGCGGGCGGCCCGCCGAAGGAACGCGTGTGGGTCAAGCAGTGCGGTCCCTCGGCATCGGTGACCACCTGTGACAACGCCACCGGGCGCCAGTTCCGCGTGTATCCGGACGGCACGTACCGGAAGTCGCCGAAGAAGCTGTACGCCCAACTCAGCACGACCGCCGGGGACGTCGACTGCCGCACGGCGCCGGCCGACAACCCCTGCTCCCTGGCCCTCACCGACAACACCGGGGCCCTGCTCACCACCACCGCGCTGCACTTCCGCCCGCACGGCCGCCCGGAGGATCCGCCCACCCTCGACGTCGCACCCGACGAGGGCCTGGTCGACGGCCAGCCGGTGCACGCGACGGGCGGGGGTTACGAACCGCAGTACCACGTGCTCGTCATGGAGTGCGCCACCGGCTCCGCCGACACCTCGGGCTGCCGCGCCCGCACACGGCCGCCTGCGACCGGCGACGACGGCCGGATCGACGAGACGGTGACCCTCTCCGCGACCTTCACCAGCATCGACGGCCACGCCGTCGACTGCCGTGCCGAGGACGCCTGCGAGCTGGTGGTCTTCGGCACCCGCGTCCGCGGCCCGGAATCCGTCCGCCACCCGCTGGAATTCGCGCGGGCCGGTCAGCGGGACGCGGCCCGCCCATGACATCCGTCAAGGTGCACCGGTGACAGAGCGCCCTACTGCCCGGCGTCCTCGCACGAGAAGATGATCTCGCACCACCGGATGGTGAGAGCACCGCACCACCATGCCGAAGCGCGTCACCGCACTGGCACTGGCCTTGGCCGTCGTCACCCTCACCGGGCCGGCCGCGGTGGACGCCACAGTCGGCGGGACGGTCACCAACACCGTCTCGCCGACGGCCATCGGCGTCAACGCGCCCTTCTGGAACCCCCTGCTGCCCCGCCCCGACACCCCCGAGCTCATCAAGAAGCCCGGCATCCACACGCTCTCGTTCAACGCGGGCGGCGCCGGTGGCCTCTACCACTTCGGGAAGGGCGGCCGGCTCAGCCCCGACCCCAACGGGCCGGACAACGGCGGTTTCCAGGGCCTCACCCCGAAGTTCAGCTCCGAATCAGTTCGCGCGGGCCGCGCACGCGGGAATGCTGGTCCACGTCAACTACGAGGCCGGCCCACCGACACCGAGGCCGCCCCCAGCACCCCGGAGCACCCCAAGCCGGGCGGCCCCCAGGAGGCCGCCGACTGGGTCCGCTACGCCAACCGCACCCACCACTACGTAGCGGTCGGGCAGGCTGACCGGTTCTGGACGAGGTCGAAGGGGGCCGGGTGCCGGCCCTCCCAGATCCGGCGGGAGGATTGCCCGGGATACGGCACGGTCTCCGATTCGGCGTCCAACACGCGGGTGAGCCGTTGGTCGGGACGGTAGGGAGCCCAACCGGGGTCGCCGGTGGAGGCGAACCGGACCCATGCCCGCCGGAGTTCTTCCGACACCGCGACGGCCTCGGGGGAAGGCCGGTCGCCGAGGAGCTGTTTGCCGGCGGGGCTGTCCAGCGTGCCGAAAGCCAGGGGGACGTCGAGACTGTGGCAGGCCCCCAGGATCCCGCCGAGCGCCGGGGAGGCGAGACGCAGGTCGAAGAGGAACGAGGCGCCCCCGGCCACGGCGTTCGCCTCGGCCAGTTGCTGGGAGGGCATCCGGAAGAAGGCATCGGAGTACACCGCTTCCAGCAGTTCCTCCGCGGTGGCCGCTGGGCGGGCGGCGCGGTAGGCGCCCGCGCCGTCCGGTGCCGGGGCGAACAGGTCCAGGGCGGTACGGGCGTCCTCGTCCGTGAACGTGCCCAGCCGTCCGGTCATGACGCTGAACAGCCGGAACTCGTCGCGGGTATGGCCGACGAGGAGCTCGGCTCCGCTCGCGCGACCGGCGGTCAGCGCGGACCAGGGCGTTTCGGGGAGTACGTCGCCGTCGACCACGGGACAGACGGCGATGCCTGCCTGCGAGAACCGTCCCCAGCTCGCCCGGTTGCCGGGGAGGCCGGCGCTGAGTGCGGTCAGCTCGTCGGCCAGGCGCCGGGGGTCGACGTCGGAGAACGCCGCGGCCGTCGGCGCCGTGCCGAGCCGGCCGGCGAGCGTCGCGGTGACCTGTTCCGCCAGCGCACGGGTGCAGTGCCAGCCGGGCACCGAGTGGGTGATGGCCCGCCGGAAGAGGCCGCGCACCGGCCTCATCGTCAGCAGCGCGGCGATCGACCCCGCTCCGGCGGACTGCCCGGCCACGGTGACGTTGCCGGGGTCCCCTCCGAAAGAGGCGATGTTCCGCCGCACCCAGTGCAGTGCCGCGATCTGGTCGAGGAATCCACGGTTGGCCGGGACCCCTTCGAGGAGGGCGAAGCCCTCGGCACCCACTCGGTAGTTGATGCTCACCACGACGAGCCCGGCCCCGGCCAGTGCCGTCGGGTCGTACATCGGGTCGCTCGACGCCCCCGCTATGTAGGCGCCCCCGTGGATCCACACCAGCACCGGCAGTCCCGCCGCGCCCGGATCGGGAGTGCACACGTTCAGCGTCAGCCAGTCGGTGCCGTCCGCCGGACTCACACCGACCGGACCGGCCTGCGGGACCGCGAGGCCGAACTCCGCGGCCTCCCTCGTCCCTTCCCAGGCCGGGGGCGGAGCGGGTGCGGCGAAACGGAGGTCTCCCACCGGCGGCCGGGCGTACGGGATGCCGCGGAACACCGCGTGCCCCGCCCGGCGGCGACCCCGCACAACACCTTCCGTGGTGCGCGCCGTCGGCTGTTCGAGCATGTCGCTCCCCTTCCTCCGAAGAGCCCCCAGCCTTATCAGCCAGCTGTATTATGTCAACCGTAAGAAAACGACTCCCGGGGGAGCAGCTGACGATGCCGAAGCAGGTGGACCACCGCGAACGCCGCGAGACGATCGCCCGCGCGCTGTGGCGCGTGGTGGAGCAGCGCGGGGTCGCGCACCTGACGCTGCGCGAGGTCGCGCAGGAGGCGGGCATTTCCCACGGAAGCCTGCAGCATTACTTCGCTTCCCGGGAGGCGATGCTCTCCTTCGCCATGGACTTCGCGTCCGAGCAGACGTCACTGCGCGTCGGCCGGGGCCTGAAGGAGCTCGGCGATGCGCCGCACCCTCGCGCCGTGCTCCGGCTGATGCTCGCGGAGACACTCCCGTTGCACGCCGACGCCCGGGCGACCAGCCGGATGAGCGCCGCCTACGTCCTCGAGGCGCTGCACGACGAGAAGGTCCACGCGCGGGCGCGTGGCGGGCTCGTCCAAGGGCGTGCCCTGGTCGAGCAGTTGGTACGTCAGGCGATCGCCGACGGGCACATCCGGCCGGACCGCGACCCGGCGGTCGAGACCGATCTACTCCTGGCTCTCACCGGCTTCACGCCGCTGATCGAACTGGACGTCATCACCCCGGAGGCGGCGCTCACGGCCGTCGATCAGCACCTGGACAGGCTGTTCGCCTGAGCCGACACGAGCCCCGTCGCCGTCCGGCGCGGGTCGACGGCCCGGACACCGGCCCGCGTCGCCGCTGTCGTCGACAGTGAACGCCGTCGCAGGAACGGGCACGGAAGACGCGACGCCGTTGGGGGCGTAGGTCCCTGCGGAGCCGGCCGACGGTGAGCGCCTCACGCAACGGCTGCTTGCCGGGACCGGTCAGTCACCGGACGCCGCCCCGCTGCCCAGGGCCTGCTCATACTGGTGGAAGCCGTCCTCGACCCCGAGGAGCACCTCACCGAAGGTGAGGTAGCCCCCGCTGATGACAGGCGTGTCGCGCAGGGCCTCGACGAGGAAGTAGTACGCCCCCAGGTCCTCGGTCTCGAGCACGACGAAGTCCGAGAAGCGGCCGGTGAACGCCTCGGCGTCGAAGAAGCGCGCTCTCACCCGGTCGGCGTGGGCGGCGAAGACCGGCTCCAGATGCGCCTCGCGCATCGCGTTGCGCTCCTGGCGCGACAGCGCCAGCCACCGCTCGGTGACCGTGTAGGTCAGGACGATTCCGTACCGCATGAGAACTCCCCCGGAAGGTTTGCTAACACCGTTAACTTTCGGGAGAAGGTAAAGTTATATGCGTTAACTTTGTCAAGCGGGAGGTCGCGGGGTCGTGACGAGCACGTCGAAATCGGGAGCCCCTGCCGGCCGTCGCCATCGCGTCCGCGAGGAGGCGCTGGCCGAGATCCTGCGCACCGGCCGACGGCTGCTGGTCGAGGAGGGGCCGGCCGCCGTCACCCTGCGGGCCATCGCCCGCGAGATGGGCATGACGGCGCCCGCCCTGTACCGCTACCACGGCAGCCACCGCGACCTCGTCCAGGCGCTGACCTCGCACCTCTACGACGAGCTGGCCGCCGCCCTGGCCGCGGCCCGCGACCGTCACCCCGCGGGCGAACCCGGGCGGCGGCTGCGTGAGGTGGGCCGGGAACTGCGCCGCTGGGCCCTCGCCCATCCCCACGAGTTCGGGCTGCTGTTCGCCAAGCCGGTCACGGACGCCGACACCGCGCCCGGCTCCGCAGCCCACGACCCCAGCTGGCGCTTCGGCGGCGTCGTCCTCGACCTCATGGTCCAGCTGTGGCACCGCGGGACCATCGAGGTGCCCCAGGACCTCGACCCGGCCTGGGCCGCCCAGTTGCGGGAGGTCCACGAGCACCTCTCCGGCGAACCGGTGCCGCTGGACGTCGTCTACGTCTTCGTCGCCTGCTGGGCCCGCCTCTACGGAGCCGTCGCCGTCGAGGTCTTCGGCCACCTCGACTTCGCCCTCACCGACCCAGGACCGCTCTTCGAGCACACCCTCGACGACATCCTGACAACACTCGGCGCCCCGGCCGGCTGAGTCTGCCGGTACCGACCCCGACCGCCCGGAACGCCGCGTCAGCAGCCCCCGGACGCCGAGGGGCGAGGCGGCCGCACGATGCCGCGCTCCGCCGCGTGAACGGCCGTGCGCCGAACGGCCGTCACCGGTCACTCCGGCGGTCCGACGGCCCGCCTTTCCGTGGGCGAGAAGGCGTCGAGCATTCCGGCGAGTGCGCGCACGGACGGGCGGGCGTCGGGCTCGCGGTGCGGCCGGTGCCAGGACGCGTAGACCGGGTCGCGGGCGAGGAGTTGGTCGTGGCTGCCGGCGGCGGCGCCCCTGCCCTCCCGCAGCAGCACGATCCGGTCGGCGACGCGCGCGGTGAGCGGGTTGTGCACCACCCCCATACAGACCTTTACGGCTGTTGATGTGGATGTTTCTCAATGCGCGTGGAAGATTTTTGGTTGATGACAGTCGAACGCGCAGACGCCCGCGAAGACCTCGTCGGCGCCCCGGCCGGTCCCTGGCCTGGCTATGCTGCCGATCATGACCAGCGGTGTAACCACTGAGCCCGCCGTCCTCGATGCCACGGAGCTGACGTCCGATCCGGAGCTGGAGGCCCGGTTCGCGGAGTCGGCCCACCGGATCCTGGCGGATCTGGTCGCTGGAGGTGCCGCGCTGGGCTGGGTCGAACCGCCCTCGCGGGAAGAGGTGGCGGAACTGCTCGGCCACGTCGTCTCCGCGGTACAGGCGGGAGACGCGGCCCTGCGTGCCGCTTACCTCGGCCGTCGACTCGTCGGGCTGGGGTACTGGCTCCGCTACGCCCGGCCCACCCATCGGCCCCACGCCGATCTGGAGAAGGTCGCGGTAGCTGCCGCTGCCCACGGCCGTGGCGTCGGCCGGGCGCTGACCGCTGCCTTGATCTCTGACGCCCGGGAAGCGGGGATCGAGGTCCTCACCCTGGACGCCCGCGGCGACAACGCCAACGCCCTGCACCTCTACCGGTCTCTGGGCTTCACCGAATACGGCCGCCTGCCCGGCTTCGTCGCCGTCGGCGAACACCGCTACGACAAGGTCTTCCACATGCTGGACTTCCGCCGGCAAGGCTGACCACTGTCAACGCACGAAGGAGAGCGTCGAGTGCCCGTTCCCCGGTCACGTCCGCACGCTCGTCGATCACCCTGACAAGCCGCCCGCCCCTGACGGACGGCCGGCCTCACCCTGGGCGAGCGACTCCGTCAGGCGCTCCAGGCGCGTGGCGAAGGTGGCGGCCTCACCCGGCGGCCATGCCGCCATCTCCTCGGCCAGGAAGGATTCCATAGCCCTTCGCAGCGCCGCGACCGCATGCTCGCCCGCATCGGTGAGGGCCAGTCTGGTGGCGCGGGCGTCGGCGGGGTCGGGGCGACGGGTGATCAGCCCGGCTTCCTGAAGCCTGGTGGCGTAGCGGGTGGTGACGGTGCGGTCCATGCCGATCGCCTCGGCGAGCTTGGTGGCGGTGACGGGGCCCACGCGGGCGATCCCGGACAGTACCGGGTAGGTCGTGGCGTCCACGCCTTCCACCCCGGAGGCCAGCCGGCCGTAGAGTCCGGCGCGGGTGGCCCGCAGGGTCAGTGCCCCGATGGCCGCGGCCACCCGGGCGGCGGACGCGCTGTCATGCGTCTTCTCACTCACACCTCGATGGTACGTGCAAAAAGCACGGAGTCCTGCTACCTTCGAATGCGTGCAGAAAGCACGTGCATTCAACACGCAAAGGATGGCCATGTCGCACTCGTCCACGAACCCGCACCAGCCCGCCGTACGCCCCGAGGACGTCCTGCCCGAGGGGATCGACTCGACCGCGATGAACGGACTTACCGTCCGCAAGGGCTCGGTGGCCGCATTCGTCGCCAACGCCCTCCGGCTGGACGACCTCACCGAGGGCACTCCCGAGCACACGGCCGTCGTCACGCAGATGCGAGAACTCGCTCCCGCCCTGCGCGCCATCGGCGTCCTCGACGTCTTCCGGCCCCGCTCCCCCGCGGTGGAGCGGATCATCACCGAAGCCGCGTAGCGCATCGCGTGCGCAACCGCCCACCGACTGCACCGGCCCACAACGCCACACACAGCGGCCGCAGGGCAATCGCCCTGCGGCCGCTCCGCGTTCCCCATGCGGCCACGCCGCACGGCACTATGCGATGTGCGTGCCCCCGTCGACCGTCAAAGTGGTACCGGTGATGTAGGACGCCGCGTCGGAGACGAGGAAGACCAGAGCCGCGGCGAGCTCCTCGGGCTGCCCGACGCGGCCTGAAAGCACCCGCGGCATCACCGCCTCGAGGTAGCCCTCGGCGTAGCCGTCGGTCATCGGGGAGGTGAAAAGGCCCGGCGCGAGGGCGTTCACGCGGATGCCCTTGCTCGGGGTCCACTGCTGGGCGAGATCGCGGGTGAGCCCGAGAAGCCCGGCCTTCGACGCCGAGTAGGCGGCCTGCGGCAGACCGCCCGTGACCAGCGCGAGGATGCTCGAGACGTTGACGATGGCACTGCCGGGCAGCATCACCGCGCCCGCGGCCTGGGCCATCCAATAGGCGCCGTTGAGATTGATGTCGATGACCTCGCGGAACTGCTCCGGTGTCTCCTCGGTCGCGGGGTGTTCACTGCTGATCCCGGCGTTGTTGACAAGAATGTCCAACCGCCCGAAGGCGTGCACAGCCGCGTCGGCCAGCGCGCGGCAGTCCTCCGGCTCGGCGACGTCGGTACGCACGGCGACGGCCCGGCGGCCGAGCCCCTCGACGGCCGCGCGCACAGCCTCCAGCCTCTCGACGCGCCGCGCCCCGAGCACGACATCGGCGCCGGCCTCGGCCAGCGCGGTGGCGAAGGCGACACCCAGCCCGGAGGAGGCTCCGGTGACCACGGCGACGCGACCGTCGAGCCGGAAGCGATCGAGGACACTCATGACCACCTGCTCCCTGTGGTGAACCCTTCAACGGGGACGTCAGATCCCGAGGCGCCGCCGGTAGCCGAGGAGGGTACGCAGGAAGCCGTCCATCTGCTCCTCGGTGTGGCCCGCGTGCGGGAACAAGCGCAGTAGCGCCTGGTTACGTGAGACGGCCGGGTAGGAGAAGACGGGTACGAGGTAGCCGTCCTCGACGAACCACTCCCGCATCTGCAGGGCGGCGGCGTCGTTCCCGATCGGCACCGAGAGCATGTACGACTCGGTCGGCGTCGTCGGCGTACCCGCCTCGTGCATCTGCCGGCGGAAGCGGGCGGCATGCGCCAAGTAGTCGTCGACGATCCCCGGATTGCCGGCGAGGGCGTCGATCGTGCGCACGGCGGCGTGAGCGGTGGGTGGCTGGATGGCGGCCGTGAACATCGAGGTGCCGGAGAGCAGTTCGAAGGCGTCGATGGCCACCGCCGGCCCGGCGATCGCGCCGCCTTCCAGACCGATGGCTTTCGACAGTGACACCATGACGAAGTCGGCCCGCTCCCGGATCGCCGCCGCCTCCCGGGCGTACGGGCGGTTCCCGGGCCCGTACACCATGAAGCCGTTCGCGTCGTCGATCATGCTGATGGCGCCGTGACGGTCGCACTCGTCGAGAATCTCCACGATCGGCCCCATGGTGCCGTCGGCCGAATAAATGCTCTCGGCGATCACCACGGTCTTGCGGGCCCGGACCCGGTCCAGGACGCGTGCCAGGTCCAAGACGTCGTTGTGCCGGAACGCGTGGACCTTGCGGCCGTAGTCAAGTCCCTCGAGGCCCTTCCAGATGCTCCAGTGGACGTCACGGTCCACGATGAAATCGGTGTCGCGATTACGCACCTCGATGCCGGCGTCGAAGTGCGCGGAACTGCTCATGGCATGGACGAACCCGATGTTGGCCAGGAGCCCCGTGGCGAAGCTGATGGCTCGCTCCTTGCCCGTGTGGCGGGCGATCGTCTCCTCCAGCACCTGGTGCGGGCGGCAGATCCCCTGGGTCATCCTGGATCCGCTGGTGCTCAAGCCGTGGGCGAGCGCCCCCTCCGCGAAATGACGTCGTACCGGGACGTGGCGCTCCAGATCGAGGAAGCTGATACTGGCGAAGTTCACCAGCTCACGGCCGTTGCGGACGATGGTCGGCCCGACGGGGCCGTCCACCACCGGCGGGCGGTAGGCCGTGTCGTGAGTGTGCGCCTCGACGAAAGCGGCGAAGGCCCAAGGGGCCAGGCGGTCCACGGACGTTGCGGGGGCGCGGGACGCGGTCATGGTGAGGTGTCTCCTCCACGATGGGCGCGGGAAGGTAAGGGCTCCATGGCTGCGGCAAGATGGCCGAGCGATGCCGTTCCTGCCAGCTCGTCCGACGCGATCCCGGTGAAGCCGGACCGGTGAAGCAGCGCCAGCAGACGAGGGACGGCGACCAGGGTGACTCCGTGGTCGGCGAGGCAACGGTTCATGTCCACGGCGTCAGGACTGTCGAGGGAGCCGACCGCCAGACCGCCGGGTCCGACAGCGGCCACTGCGGCGGCCAGAGCCCGTTCGGCGCGCGTCGCGGGCGGGCGCAACGGGACCCGGAGGGTTCCCGTTTCGCCGGTGGCGGTGCAGAACTGGCCGGACGGACGGCCGGGTTCGAGGTCGGCCGGGGTCAGGACGTAGCGGCCCGGGGCCACCAGACCGGGCACTTCGCCGAGGTGTTCCAGGACGTGGCGGTGCAGGTCCTCGGGGGTGACCTCGGGGGCGATGCGGGCATGTGCGACGAGGTGCGGTTCGTCGCCTTCCCCCGCGGCGTCCCCGCTGGGCGCCACCGTCACGTCGTGCACTCCGGGATGGCCGCGCAACACGTCTTCGACCTTGGTCAAGCACACCCATCCCTGCGGGGCGCGCCACCATCCGGGGGCGGCCGGTGTGAGCGAGCGCGCCGGGACCGGGCACTCGGCACCGTCGGCGAGCGCGCGCAGGAGACCGCACAGGCGGACGGGCAACGCCAAGGCCTGCCCGGCGTCGAGCAGGTGATCCCCGACGGTGACATCGAGGGTGACGACCCCCGCGTCGCGGCTGAGGTCGACGTAGAGCGTCTCGCAGGGCTCGTCAGGCGCGCTGCTGATCCAAGTGGCCCCGTCCGGCGGGGTGTTCCGCTCGGGGAGCAGGTAGCCGCGTGGCCATGAGTAGCAGTTGTACTCGATGGTGGGTACGGTCACGACACCTCGGCGACGGTCCATGCGCGCCTGGGCGGCGACCAGCTCCGCGGGGCGCCACTGACCGTGCCGATAGGCAGCGGCGCAGGCGGCGGCGACCGAGGCGGCCACCTCGCCGAACGCCGCGCCCGGGCGGAGATCGATCTGTACCGGAACCGTCAGGGCCCGGACGCCGACGCTGTTCCGCAGAGCGGCCCGGGCCCGGTTGGAGACCACCACCGACGCGAGAAATCGGTGTTCGCCGGTGCGGGTGGCGACGTCGTGGGCCAGTGCCGCGAGCACAACGGCCTCCGGACTGATCCGATATCGCCGGGCGACGCGGTCGAGGTCGTCGTACGCGGCCACCGAGCGGTGCTGGAGGCGGTGGCGCCCCTCGCCGTTGTCGGTCCCGCCGAACGGGGCCAGCACGCCGGTCGGGTTGCTCGCGAGACGCATGAGCCACTCACGCTCCGCTGCGCGGGCGCGTTCCGGGGGCTGGGCCGCGACCGTGTCGAGCGGGTGCGTCACTGCCTCCGCCGGTGTGTCGCCGCCGCGCAGCTCGTCGTGCAGTTGGCCGATCAGTACCGCCAGTCCCCATCCGTCGATCAGGACGTGGTGGGCGGCCATCAGGACCGCACGCGGCTTTCCTGCCTCGAGCAGCACCCTGGCGAGCCAGGGCGGGTTCCGCTCTGGATCGATCGGGCGGGCGGCCAGCGCCGCTGTGGCAGCCTCCAGGGTGTCGGCGTCGACGGCGGGGACGTCGACGCAGTCGACCGGCAGCGGGGCCCAGTCCGCGCGGTGGACGTGTTGTACCGGGCGGAGCGGGTCGACAGTGGTGCGCAGTGCCTCGTGGCGGGCGGTGAGGGACGCGAGCGCCACGTGGACGTCGGCGAGGGTTGCCGAGGACGGGACGTGGCAGTGGTCGGCGAGCGGCGTCGGGTTCACCCGCCGTGCTGCGGGAATGGTGCGTTCGAACCAGTGCCACTGCTGGACCCAGGTCAGCGGCCCGCTGCGGATGACGGTGGCGGGGCTCGGGGGCGGTTCCGAAAGGTGGTGCTCGGGCCGGAACCTCATACTGCCCGGACCACTAGAGCGGCATTGTGGCCGCCGAAGCCGAACGAGTTGCTGAGAGCGATCCGCATACGTTCGTGGTGCTGCGTCCGGTGCGGCACGAAGTTGATGTCCGGGTCGATCGGCTCGTCGCAGTTGACCGTCGGCGGGACGTCACCCGTGCGCAGGACCTGGATCGTGGCCACGAGCTCGACCGCTCCGGCGGCACCGATCATGTGACCGGTCATCGACTTGGTGGAGCTGACCGGGATCCGGGTGACACGATCACCCAGCACCTTGCGCAGGACGGCGGTCTCGGTGGCGTCGTTCAGCAACGTCCCGGTGCCGTGCGCGTTGACGTAGTCCACGTCTGCCCCCGTTATCCCCGCGTCGCGCAGCGCCTCCTCGACGGCGAGGCACGCGCCCCGTCCCTCCGGGTGCGGGGCGGTCCAGTGATGAGCGTCGGAACTCGCCCCGTAACCCGTGAGTTCGGCCAGGGCCGGCGCCCCTCGTCTGCCGGCCACCTCGGCGGCCTCCAGCACCAGCACCGCGGCTCCCTCACTCATCACGAACCCGTCGCGATGCGCATCGAACGGCCTGCACGCCGCGGTCGGGTCGTCGTTGCGCCGGGACAGCGCGCGGGCGTTGCCGCTCCCCGCGAGGTCGATGGTGGTGACGCAGGCGTCGGCACCGCCGGCGAGGACGACGTCGGCCTCCCCATGGCTGATCATGCGCATCCCCGCGCCCACCGCGTCCGCGCCGCTGGCGCACGCCGTGCTCTGGGCACGGCTGGGGCCCTGTGTGCCCAGACGCATGGTGATCTCGCCAGCGGCGCTGTCCATGGCGGTCGTGACCTGGGTGAAGGGGCTGATGGCCCGTGGCCCTTTGTCGCGCAGCGTGTTCGCGGCGCGGTAGATCGACCCCACCGGGCCGTAGCCGCTGCCAATGATCACGGCGACCCGCGGTGCCAGGCGGTCGTCGACGACCAGTCCGGCGTGCTCGCACGCCTCCAGCGCCGCGGCCAGGGCGTACTGCGCATACGGGTCGGCGCGGCGACTGACCGTCGGGGGCATGTAGCGGCTGGGTGTGAATCCGCGGACCTGGCCGCCGATCCGGACGCCGAGACCGGTCACGTCTATCGCGTCCACGGTGTCGATGCCGCTGCGCCCGGCCAGCATGGCCGCCCATGTCTCGTCGGCACTGTGGCCCAGCGGCGTCACTGCCCCGTACCCGGTGACCATCACCCGGCGCCCGGCGTCACCGCGCTCCCTCGCGTCTGTCACTGGGGAACCACCCCGGCGTCGCGGAGAGGCGGGGCGACGTCGTCGGGGGCGACCGGCACCATGAGCACGGCTGTGCCTCCCTGTGCGCAGAACCGCCGGGCGGCAAGAATCTCGTCGGTCAGCGCGGCCTTGTCGCGCAGCACTCGACAGCGGATGTCCGGCCCGTCCACCACGGGCGGCGGCGCGCCCGGGCGGGTGAAGGGATAGCGTTCGGCGTCCAGGCCGAGGCGGGCGCGCTGGGCGTCCAGCCAGCCGTAGCCTCCGTTGCACAGCACCACGTACAGAACGCCGCCGTGGGCCGGAGCCGCGACGGCGATGTCCGCGCGGGCCGCGAGGAACGCTCCGTCCCCGATGAACGCGGTGACCTCATGGCCCGGGGCGGCCCGCTTGACCCCGACGGCCGCGGCCGCTCCGAAGCCCAAGGGGGTCTGCTCCGACGGCACGACGGACCCGCCACCGACGTGGAAGGGGAAGCAATAGGACCACATGTCCTGCAGCCCGTTCTCCTGGACCAGCACGCGGGGCTCGCCGGCGGTGGCGTCGAGTGCGGCGAGCAGCTCGGCGACGCGGATCCCCGGCAGCGCCGCCGCGCGGGCCAGTTCCGCTTCCACCTCGAGCGACATGGCCTTACGGGCGGCGGCGATCCTGTTCGCCCACACCTCGGTCGCGCCCGCGCGCTCGGCCTTGTCGTCCGTCTCCAGCGCCCGCGACCAGCCGAGCACGGCGTGCCGGGCGTCTCCGAGCACGCGCGGGCCCGGGAACTCGGCGGACAGCCCGCCCGGATCGACGTTGACCTGGACCACCGCGACCGGGGGCCACGGCGTTCCGCCTTCGACGACGGTCTCCTCGAGCCGCCCGGCGAGCGACACCACCAGGTCACAGGACGACCACAACTCGCGGGCGGGGGCCGCGGCGTAGAGTCCTGCCACGCCGCAGAACAGCGGGTGGCGCTCGTCCACGGCACCGCGGCCGGACGCGGTGGTGAACAGCGCCGCGCCGAGGCCCTCGGCGAAGCGCTCGACCACGCCGTCGTCGTTGCGGTGCCGCATTCCGCCACCCACCAGCACCACCGGACGCCGGCTCGCGCGGATCGCCACCAGTGCCGGTCCCGGCGTCACGGGAGCGGAGTCGAGGACCAGTGGTTCGGGCAGCGTCGGCCGCGGTCCGGTGACGAGGATCTCCGCCGTGCGGACGTCATCGGGTATCTCCAGGTACACGGGCCCGGGCGGCGGCCCCACAGCTCGGGTCAGCGCCGTCACCGTGGCGGGGACGACCCGGTCCGGATGCCCCACCCGGTGCGCCCACTTCACGAGGGGCGCCGTCACTGCGACCTGGTCGAGTTCCTGGAATCCGCCGCTGCCCCGGCGCCGTTCGGGCACGCCGGCGGCGAGCACGAGGACCGGTGCCCCGGACTCCCGCGCTTCGAGCAGCCCCGTGGCCGCGTGTGTGACGGCCGGCCCTTTGCCCAGTGCGCATACGGCGAGCCGGCCTGACTGCAGCGCGTAGCCCGTCGCCATGTACATCGCGTTGCGCTGGTCACGGCACGGCACGAGGTCCAGGCCGGCGGCGTCGAGAGCGCGAAGCAACTCCAGATCATCGCCGGGCAGCCCGAAAAAGGTGTCCACCCCGTTCGCCACCAGCAAGTCGACGACCGCGGACCACGCGTCGGCGTACCGCTTGCGCTCCCGGGTCATTTCCCACCCACCGTGACAGGGGCGGCCGTCGGGAGATGCTGCGCCACGGCCTGCGACATGAGCAGTGGTTCGGCGTGCCGCTCGCCGCCGTAGGAGAGGTAGTTCGCCCGCATCCCGAATCCGCCGAACGGGCGGTTGCCGTCCTCGGCGTCGAGCAGCGTGTGGTCGACGCAGGTCTGGTGACGCTTGGCCAGGACTTGCACCGTCTCCGGATCGTTTCCGTAGACCATTGCTCCCAGCGCGCGTTCGCTGAAGTAGGGGCCTGACAACCGTTCGCGCAACCGCCTCGCACTGGGATAGGCCACGACGTTGAAGACCGGGGCGAACATCTCGGCAAGGGGAATCTTGTCGTCGAAGCCCCACAGCAGCACGGTCGGGTCGATCCTGCGGGACAGCAGATCGATGCGCCCGCCGTGCCGGATGTGACGCGCATGGCGCACCAGGTAGTCCGAGCAGTTCACCAGCGCCGAGTCGTAGTGGATCGGACCGTAGTCGGCGACGGGGTCGCTGTTCTGCCCGAACCGCAGCGAAGTCAGTTTCGCGGACAAGAGGTCGACGAAGTCCTCGGTGAGGCCCTGCGGGACGAACACGACGTCGGGACCGAAGCAGTCCTGGCCTGAGTTGTAGAGCCGGATTTTCGCGAGGTCATGTACGGCGCGCTTGAGATCGGCGCCGGGTGCGATCACGAAGGGGTTGATGCCGCGACCGAAAAAGAGGAAGAGCTGGTCTTCCTCCAGCCCTTCGCGGACAGTCTCGGCATTGGAGTAATTCCCGGTGAAGACGATGAGGTCCGCCTCGCGCACCGGCCCCGTCGCAAACTTACGCTGACTGAGTTCGAAAAGCTTGACGGGCAATCCGTGAACCGGCGCCAGCAGGGCGTGCAGGCGTTGCATCTGGCTCTTGATCTCAGAAGACGGCCGAAAGGTGATTTCGTCGGTGTAAAGGGACGCCGCGAGCATGTAAAGGGCGTAGGAATAGAGCGGCATGTTGGAGGGCATGAAGACCGCGGCCCTGGGCACGCGGCCGGGCCGGGCCCGGCGAATCTCCTGCTCCGCACCGTCGAGGGTGGCGAGGAACGAACGAATCTCCGCGCTCGCGGTGTGGTGGGGCGATATTTCGGTGAGAATTCTCATCACCGCGTCTTCGTTGTCGGCCACATACCTGCGCACCGCGCGCAGCTCATCGACGCGATTACCGAAGGGAATGCGGTAGTCGGTCGCGCTGACGGCCGAGCCGGACACGGTTCCGTCAGCGGTCATACGGTGCGACGCGGGCAGCGAAGTCATGGCGATCTTCTCCAGAACGGCCAGGTTGGGCTTTCCCGTGCTCGTGAGAGGCAACGCGGGAAGCACGACGATGTGGTCCGGCTGCTCATAGCGGGCGAGCACGGGGCGCAGCACCCGTTTCCAGTACGCGGGATCGCGATCGTCCGGGTCGGCGATCACGAACACCAGGCGGCAGCCCAGACGCTCGTCGGGGACGGCGACGACCTCCGTCCGCGCGCCCGCCGACTCGGCCCGCTCGGCGAGGTGGTCGGGATAGAGCGTGTGGCCGTCACGGTGCACGGCGTGCTTGCGCCCGACCGGGAAGACCCGGCCGGCGTCGTCGAGCATGCCGATGTCGCCGGTGCGGTGAACGGGACCCGAAACCTGGATGATCTCACCGTCATCGCCCAGGTGACCGGTCATCAGGCCGTCGCTGCGTACCACGAGTTCGCCGAGCCGGCCGTGGGGAAGCGGCCTGCCGTGGTCGTCGTGGACTTCGACGACCACGCCGGGCAGCGGCGTGCCGCATCCGACTGGATCGGTACGGGGCGCCAGCGCGATGTTTCCCACCTCGGTCGCTCCGTAGCCGTCGAGCAGGTGCCGGCCTGTGCGGGCGTGGAACCGGGCCGCAAGGTTGCGTCCCAGCGGCGCGCCGCCCACGCACCAGGCTCGTACCGTCTCCAGCGTCTTCGCGAGAGCGGGACGGCGGTCGAGCAAGTTGAGCAGGCTGTAATAGGTCGACGGGGCCCCGTCCACGATGGAGAGGCCGTGGTCCACGCCGACCGCGAGCGCACGGTCCAGGCGCGTGGCCGGCCCGTAGACCACGAGCGTGCCTCCGCCCAGCCACCAGCAGAGGACCAGCGAAAGACCGTACTGGTGGGAGTACGGCAGGACGGGGAGGAAGACGTCGTCGGGCCGGTACTCCATTCGTTCCGCGCTGAGTGCGAGGTTGTCCAGAATCGAGCGACCGGAGCGAACAATTCCCTTGGGGCTGCCCGTCGTACCCGACGACCACGAGATCGCGGCGTCCTGGCGCCGCGCCCAGTTCGCGACATCGGGCATGGCCGCCGTGTTCGAAGCCGGCTGTGGCGCCGCGGCGTTGCCCGTACTGTCGCTGATTTCGAGCACCACGCGCGCCTGCGCGCGGATCCGCGACCGCTGTGACGGGGTGGCTCGATGATCGGCCAGGACCACCGAGGCGTCGAGGTGAATGAGTGCGAGCAGATCGACCACCCATTCCGGGGAATTGGCACTGCTCATCATCACCCGCGAACCGGGTTCGATGCCGCGGCGCGCGAGAAGTTCGGCGGCACCGACTATGCGGGCCACGATTTCGCCTGTCTCCCAGATGCGTCCCTCGGGCGAGATCAAGCGCCTGGAAATAGGCAACTCACGCTCCTTAACGCCAGGGGACCTGCGCAACTTCCTGGACGTACACGTTTGTAAACCCACAACCCCGCGACAAAGCCTGATTCTGTTGAACGAGATACATCTGAACCGACTATCCCATACCTGTAGACCGGTGTCGAGTACGGCAAGGACATTCCGCCACACGCGTGGGGTAGTTGAGCATGCAGTGGCGGAAGAGATATCTAACGAGTGGCCAGTTCTGATTGCTGAATTCGTGGCGCGATTGTTGTCCGCGCACAAGCGGGCATCGCTCCCAATGGAGTACAGATCTCGCACTCTGCCAAGTCACAGATGGGTGCAGTTCTTCCTGAGGGATGATGTCGAGGTGTCGGGCCCCGCGACCGCTGAAGACGTTCTTCCAGGCCACCGGGACGCCGTTGCAGTACGCCTCCGCCGCGGAGAGCAGAAAGCGCCGTTCGTCACCCTTGCCCCGGCGGAGGCTTCCCACCACGGAGACGGACCTGCCGGCCCACTCGGCGGTCTCCAGAACCGGGTAGGTGAGGACCGGATGGGGGCTGACCTCGATGAAGCGGGAGAAGCCGTCTTGCAGCAGCGCTCGGACCGCGCTGTGGAACTCGACCGGGCGGCGCAGGTTCCGGTACCAGTACGCGGAAGTCAGCCGCCTCGTGTCCAGCGGGCCCGGCTCGACGGTGGAGTAGAACCGCGTCCGCGCGGGGCGGGGCCGGAGGCCGTCGAGTGCTTCCGACAGGCGTTCCCGGAGGCCGTCCACGTGGGCGCTGTGGGAGGCGTAGTCGACGGCGAGGCCGGTTGCTCGGATGCCCTGTGCACCGAGCTCGTCGAGGAGGGCGCAGATGGCATCGGGTTCCCCGGAAATCACGGTTGAACGAGGGCCGTTGTCGGCTGCGAGCCACGGCCTCCCCCGGTCGACGCCCGGACGACCGCGCACTTCGTCCCGGGACAGGGCAACGGCCGCCATCCGTCCCCTCGGCAACTCCCGGACGGCGGCGGCCCGCCGGGCGACGACCTTGGCCGCGTCGGCCAGCGACAGGGCGCCGGCCACACACGCGGCGGCGATCTCCCCCTGACTGTGCCCTACCACCGCGTCCGGGCGCACCCCCAGCGATTGCCACTGGGCGCTCAGCGCGACCATCACGGCGAACAGGGACGTCTGTGCGACGTCGACGCGGCTCAGTGGCGGCTGACCGGCTTCCCTGCGCAGGACAGCGCGCACGGACCAGTCGATGTGCGGTGCGAGGGCTTCCTCACAGGCCACCAAGGACCGCTCGAACACCTCCGACTCGGTCAGCAGGTCCGCCCCACTGGGAGCCCTGTCCGGGGAAGACGAAGACCGTGCCGCCGGTTTCCGGGCGGGCCGGGCCGCCGACCGCGTGGGCGGGCAGGGTGCCGTCGGCGATGCCGCGCAACCCGGCGAGCAACTCGGCCCGTTGGCGGGCGACGACCACCGCGCGGTGCTCGAAGGACGACGGCCGGGAAGTGACCAGGGACCGGCCCGCATGAAACGCATCCGCGGACTCGGCAATCGGTATCAGCCGCAGCGCCACGTCGCGCAGGGCCGGGGCGCTCCGGGCGGACAGCACCCAGGGCAGTGCCCGGTCACCACCCGGCCGCTCTGCGTCCTCGGCCGGGGCAGAGGGCTCAAGGGGTGCCTCTTCCAGGATCACGTGGGCGTTGGTGCCGCTGACCCCGAAGGCCGACACCCCGGCCCTGCGGATCCGGCCGGAGCGCGGCCACGGTCGGGGCGCCAGCAGCAGCCGTACGCCGTCGGCCTCTCCGGCCACCGGCGGGGACACCAGGTCGGTGTGCCGAGTACGCGGCAGCAGGCCGTGCCGCAGCGCCTGGACCGTTTTGATGACGCCGGCGACCCCGGCGGCGGCCTGGGTGTGCCCAATGTTCGACTTGACCGAGCCCAGCCACAGCGGCCGCCCCTCGTCACGGTCGCCGTGCACGGCGTACAGAGCCTCGGCCTCGATCCGGTCGCCCAGCGGTGTGCCCGTTCCGTGCGCCTCGACCACATCGACCTGACTGGACGTCAATTCTCCATCGGCCAGGGCCTTCCGGATCACGCGCTGCTGTGCGAGCCCGTTGGGTGCGGTCAGGCCGTTGCTCGCGCCGTCCTGGTTCACCGCCGAACCGGCGATCACGGCGAGGACCGGGCGCCCGTGCTCCCGGGTGTGGGAGAGCCGTTCCAGCACCAGTACGCCGGAGCCCTCCGCCCAGGCCGCGCCGTCGGCCTGGGCCGCGAACGCCTTGCACCGGCCGTCCGGACACACGGATCCCACACAGTCAGCTCCCTCGACACGGCAACCCGCAGGGTCCCTCACCTTGCCCGCTCGCCAGCCGCCCGGGCAATGGGCGGGCATCTGCGCATGGTGGGGGCGACAGGGCCGCCTTCTTCATGGCGCCCGCGTGTAGACCCCTCACCAATTGGTAACGGTTTCCATTTTCATGTAACGTGACCGCCACGCAACGACGACGGAGGTTCCTTTCCCATGGCCGTGCCCAAGCGGAAGATGTCCCGCTCCAACACCCGCCACCGCCGCGCCCAGTGGAAGGCGAGCACGACCCAGCTCGTGCCGGTCACCGTCGAGGGCGCCGCGCATCTGGTGCCGCAGCGTCTGGTGAAGGCGTACGAGCGCGGGCTGCTGCGCCCGGAGGGCTGACGGGCCATGGCTGCTGATCACCGGCTGCCGGTGACCGTCCTCTCCGGTTTCCTCGGCGCGGGCAAGACGACCCTGCTCAACCACGTCCTCACCAACCGCGACGGGCTGCGCGTCGCCGTGATCGTCAACGACATGAGCGAGATCAACATCGACGCCGCGCTGGTGCGCGGCGGAGAAGGCGCGCTGTCGCGGACCGAGGAGCGCCTGGTCGAGATGACCAACGGCTGCATCTGCTGCACCCTGCGGGACGACCTCCTCCAGGAGGTGGACCGGCTGGCCCGCGAAGGCCGCTTCGATCACTTGCTCATCGAGTCGAGCGGGATCTCCGAACCGATGCCCGTCGCCGCCACCTTCGCCTTCCCCCGCGACGACGGCGCCACCCTCGGCGACCTGGCCCGGCTCGACACCATGGTCACCGTCGTGGACGCCGCGAACTTCCTCCCCGAACTCGAAGGCGGCGACGGCCTGGCCGAGCGCGGGCTCGACCAGTACGAGGAGGACGAGCGGACGGTGAGCGATCTCCTCATGGACCAGATCGAGTTCGCCGACGTCATCGTGGTCAACAAGCTCGACCTGGTGGACGCGGCGGACGCCGGCCGGCTCCGGGCGGCGCTCGCCCGCCTCAATCCGGCCGCTCGCATCGTGCCGGCCGAGCACGGCCGGGTGGACCCGTCGGCCGTCCTCAGCACCGGCCTCTTCGACCTGGAGCGTGCCCAGCAGGCGCCCGGGTGGGTCAGGGAGCTCAACGGCGACCACACACCCGAGACCGAGGAGTACGGCATCTCCTCGACGGTTTTCCGCGCCGAGCGGGCCTTCCACCCGGGGCGGCTGTGGGCGTTCGTCACCGAGGAGCTCGACTCCGGCGCCTATGGCCAAGTGCTGCGCTCCAAGGGGTTCTTCTGGCTGGCCGGACGTGACCGGGTGACCGGGCTGTGGTCGCAGGCCGGCTCCGTGGCCCGCTTCGAGCCCGCCGGCGCCCGCGAGCCGGGCGGGCAGGGCCAGGAACTCGTCTTCATCGGCACCGCGTTGCGCCCGGACGCACTGCAACGGGCGCTCTCCGCCTGCCTCGTACGGCCGGATGAGCCCATGACGCCATGGTCGGATCCCTTCCCCGCCTGGGACGCCCACGGGCTGGACGACGCCGTCTGCGAGCACGATCACGGGCTCGAGACAGCCCACGCCTGAGGCGCGGGCCCCGGGCCTCAGCCGTCCCGCCGGGGTTGCCCCGGCGGGACGGCACTCGGCGAGCGGTGTTCGGCTAACCGCCGCACTGGCAGGGACCGCCGGACTGGCATCCGCAGTTGCAGCCGGGACCACACTGGCAGTCTGAGCTGCACGTCGAGGTCGGCGCGTGAACGGTCATGATCAGCGCTCCTTCTTCACTTGTGGGGCTTCATTTTTGAGGCTCCCATCGAGCGAACACCCTGCCGGTTCACGGCCGCAAGAGGTGCGACGACCGCATCGAGGCAGTGGCCGCCCGATGCCCGCGTCGCCGTCTGCCGAGTGGCGCGTTTCTGGCCGACTTCCGCCACCTTTCGTGAATCACCGGCATGATTGACACTGGAAGGGCAGGCTCTCCCACCGGACACATCCGTTCACGGGGGAGGAAGAAGGCTTGGCCATGCTGACCAGCACGCACACTTCTCACGCGAACCACACCCACCAGCACGGCGCGGGCTGCGGGCACGTCGCCGTGCCGCACAGCGACCACATCGACTACGTCCACGACGGGCACCTGCACCGCGTGCACGAGGACCACACCGACGAGTGCGAGCCCACCGGCCACGCCGTCCACCAGGAGCACACCCACCAGCACGGCGCGGGGTGCGGGCACGTCGCCGTGCCGCACGGCGACCACATGGACTACGTCCACGACGGGCACCGTCACGCCCAGCACGACGGGCACTGGGACGACCACTGACCTTCAGGGTGCCGGTGCCCGATCCGCCTCCCGGCCGCAGTCCGGGCAGACGCCGGAGAGCTCGACGGCGTGCCGGACATCTTTGAACCCCGAGGTCCGGGCGATCCGGTCCGCCCATTTCTCCACCGGGCCGGATTCGACGGGCAGGCTGAGGCCGCACTCGGCGCAGACGAGATAGTGACGGTGGCCGGGGCCGGGGCGGTGGCGGAAGAGCCGCTCGCCGTTGGCGTCGCGGAAGACGTCCGCACGGCCGGCCTCGGCGAGCGCGGTGAGAGTGCGGTAGACGGTGAAGAGGCCGACGGGTGAGCCGTCGTCCACCAGCCGCTTGTACAGGGCCTGGGCGCTGATGAAGCCTTCCACCACGACCAGGGCTCCCAGCACCACGGCGCGCTGCTGTGTGGCACGGCCGATCAGTGCCATGTCGTGGACGGTGGTGTGCGGCCAGTGGTCCGCCATCGCGGTGTTCCTCCGCTCGTGTCTCAGCGAGTACGCGGGACGGGGCGCCGTACGAGGAAAGTGGCGGCGTAGACGGCGGTGGCGGTGGCCATGACGGCGAAGCTCGGTGGCATCCGCGGTACCGCGTACGAGGCGAACAGTCCCGCCCACATCTCCGTCACCGCGAGGCACACGGAGAGGACCAGTGCCCGGTACGGGCGGTCGGTCAGCCGGATCGCGGCTCCGGCCGGGGCGGCGAGCAGGCCGATCAGCAGCAGGGAGCCGACCGCCTGGGTGGCCTCGGCCGCGCTCGCCCCGGCCACGGCGAGGAAGCCGTAGCCGAGCAGCCGGACCGGGACGCCCCGGGCCGCGGCCACCGCCTCGTCCACCGTCGCGAACAGCAGCGGCCGGGCGGCGATCAGCATCAGCAGGCAGACGCCCGCGGCCAGCAAAGCGGCAGTTGACG
Organism: Streptomyces sp. NPDC001407; assembly: GCF_042895325.1. NCBI lineage: Bacteria > Bacillati > Actinomycetota > Actinomycetes > Kitasatosporales > Streptomycetaceae > Streptomyces > Streptomyces sp. NPDC001407. The sequence continues at coordinate 221,279 of NZ_JBIAWF010000004.1, read as the reverse complement.
CGTGGGCCGCCGAGATGCCGAAGACCGAGCCGAACAGGACGCTGACGCCCGCGGTGCCGTCGGCCGTGCTGCGGGAGGTGGTGTAGAGGGTGACGAAGAACGCGCCCAGGCCGAGCACCCAGGAGAAGACGCTCCCTGTGACGACGTCGTCCGGGCGGGCCCGGCGGCCGAGCGCGCCGAAGAGCAGCGCGATGGCGATCGTCGCGGCGAACAGCCCCAGCCGCAGGTCGTAGCCGATGGCGAGGGCGGCCATGGCGCCGGTGAACGCGACATGGCTCAGCGCGTCGGCGGTGAAGACCTGGGCGCGCAGCACGAGGAAGTAGCCGACCATGCCGCACGCGGCCGCGATCAGCGTCCCGGCGAGGAGGGCGTGCTGGAAGAACGGCTGGGACAGCGCGGTCATGAGGCGGCCTCCCCGGCCGGCCGGCCCGGCAAGGCGGCGCGCAACGCACGCGCTCCCCGAGCGGCTCCCAGGGCGAGTACGTATCCGGCGAAGGCGAACGAGGTCACGAAGAACCCCAGCGGATAGGGCGAGTAGTAGGCGGCGATCAGCCCCGCCCAGGTGGCCGCGAGCGCCAGCACCACGGCCAGCAGCAGGCTCGCCACCGGACGGGCGGTGAGGGTCTGCGCGGTGGCGGCGGGGATCACCATCAGGGCGAAGACCAGCAGCGTGCCCGTGATCTGGCTCGCCTCGGCGGTCGCGGCCCCGAGCAGCACGAGGAACGCGATGGACAGCGCCCGCACCGGGACACCGCGCCCGGCCGCGACCCGTGGGTCGACGGAGGCGAACAGCAGCGGCCGCCCGATGAGCGCCAGCACCGTGAGCACGGCCACCCCCACGCCGAGCAGGACGGTCACCTGAGTGGTGGTGATGCCGAGGAAGGTGCCGAAGAGGATCGTCTGCGGCCCCTCCAGCAGCCCCTTGTAGAGGGCGGTGAAGAGGTACCCGCAGGCGAGGAGGAACGCCTGGACGGTTCCGGTCAGCGCGGATTCGTCACGGTCGCCGGCGCCGCGCAGGGCCGCGATGACCAGGGCCGCGGCGAGACAGGCCGTGAAGTAGCCGGAGACCGCGCTGACCCCGAGGAGCACGGCCCCGGCGGCGCCGGGGAACGCGACGGTGGAGACGGTGTGCGCCGCGAAGGTCTGCCGCCGCAGCACCACGAACCACCCGACCACGGCGGAGACCACGGCCACGATCGCGCCCGCGCGGAAGGCGTTGACCATGAAGGGGTACGACCACATCTGCCGCACGTCGCCCACGAGATTCCACGACAGAAGCGGGTCAGCCGGCATGACCGTCCTCGGTCCGCTCCGGCCGCCCGACCACCACGAGCCGCCCGTCGGATGCCCGCAGCACCTCGACCGGTGTGCCGTACAGTCCCGTCAGGGTCTCGGAAGTGATCACGTCCTGTGGAGTGCCGGTGGCGGAGCCGCCCTCGGCGAGGTACACGACCCGGTCGAGGTGGTGCAGTATCGGGTTCACGTCGTGTGCCACCATCACCACGGCCACGCCCTCCTGGTGGCAGATACGTCCGGTCAACGCGGCGACGCCGCCTTGGTGGGAGAGGTCGAGGCTGTCCAACGGCTCGTCCAGCAGCAGCAGTCGCGGTCGGCGGACGAGAGCCTGCGCGATGAGGAGCCGCTGCTGTTCGCCGCCGGAGCACTCCCCGACAGGCCGGTGGGCATAGGCACTCGCCCCCACCAACTCGATGACCTCGGCGACGCGTTCGCGGGCGGCCCTGCGACGCGGGCCGGGAACGGGCAGCGGTACGCCCCAGCGGTCGCCGTCCAGGCCCAGGCGGACCACGTCGGTGCCGCGGATCCGCATCGAGGCGTCGAAACTGCGGCGCTGCGGCAGATAGCCGATGCGGTGCCCGGCTCGACCGGGCCGGGCGCCCAGGACCCTCACCTCGCCGGCCGCGACCGGCAGCGCACCGAGCAGCGCCTTGATCAGGGTGGACTTGCCGACGCCGTTCGGGCCGAGGACAGCGGTGAACTCCCCCGGTCCGACGGTGAGGTTCACCCCCGACCACAGGGTGCGGCCGCCCACCCGCACGGCGGCATCGCGCAGCTCGAGCACGGGTTCGGCCGCCTGCCGGGAGGCAGGGGGCCGGGCCCGGGCGGCCGGGCCCGCCGGTTCCATGGCCTCGGTCATCGCCCGGCGGCCTTGGCCAGGGCCGCCTCGATGCCCTGGAGCTGGGTGGTCTGCCACTGCTGGAAGGTGGCGTCGGCCGGGGCGAGGGTCTCGGTCACGGTGGCCACCGGGATGCCCGCGTCCTTGGCCTCCTTGACCTGGGCCTGCACGTCGGGCGTGGAGTTCTGGGAGTTGTAGATGTAGACCTTGATCTGCTTGTTCTTGATCTGTTCGTCGATGGTGGCCTTGTCCTTGGCCGTGGGGTCGGTGCCCTCGCTCATCGCGTCGAGGAAGCTCTCGGGGGTGAGCATCTTCAGCCCGAGCCCCTCGGCGAGCGGGGTGACGATGGACTCCGAGGCGCCGATCGGCGTGCCCGCGTACTTGCTCTTCATCTCCGATATGAGCTTGGTGTACGGGGCGAGGTCCTTGGTCTCGTAGGCGGTCCTGCGCTGGTCGAAGTAGGCGGCGTCGGCGGGGTCGGCCTTCTTGTAGTCGTCGGTGATCTTCTCGATGACCTTGTGGACGTCGTCCGGCGCGTACCAGCGGTGCGGGTTGCCGCCTTCCTTGACGCCGAGGAGGTCGCCGACCTTCAACTCGGTGCGGGCACCTGCCGGGTTGGCGGCGAGGAGCTTGTCGGCCCAGGCGTCGTAGCCGACCCCGTTGACGATCGCGTACCGGGCACCGGCCACCGTGCGGGCGTCGGCGGCCTTCGGCTCGTAGTCGTGCGGGTCGGTGTCGGGGTTGCTGATGATGCTGGAGACGTGCACACGGTCGCCGCCGAGCTGCGTGGCGATGCTGCCCCAGAAGTTCTCCGCCGCCACCACCTCGATCTTCTTGCCCGAGCCGGAACCGCTCGCGCCCGACGTGCTGCCGCTCCCCTTCGAGTCCGAGGACGACGAGGTGGAACAGGCCGTGGCGGTCACGGCCGTCAGGACCGCCACGGCGGCGACGAGGGCGGTCCGTGCGGATGGTCGTGGAAAGCGGGGCGTGGCGGGCATTGCGGCTCCTTCGGGCGGTACCGGGGGCGCTGTGGTGCGCTCCGGCGTGCGTGACTCACCCACGAACGTAAATGGAAACGATTTTCATATCAACGCCAGATGAAAATCATTGCCATCTCTTGGCCGGAGGACAACCATCCGGGCCAGTCGTGCGCGACTCGCGTGTGTATCCGACGGATGCGCCCCGCGCCGGGCCGATGCGACGGCCGCGGGCCTGCCTGAGAACGTCCGGCAGGCCCGCAGCGCCGGGGCGGGCGCCAAGGGCCTGCCACGCTCAGGCCGCCGTGGCGAGTTCCCGGGCCGGCTGTGTCTGTTCGTAGGCGTGGCCGACCCGCAGGAGTGTGGGCTCGCCGAGGGGGCGGCCGAGCAGTTGCATGCCGATGGGCATGCCGGCCGGGTCGTGGCCGGCCGGAACGGTCAGGGCCGGCAGCCCGGTGATGTTGGCGGGGGCGGAGAGGCGTACGTAGGCGTCGGAGACGCCCTCGACCGTGCCATCGGGCCAGGTGACCGTCTCCTCGTCGGCGCCGACCGCGGTCATCGGGACGCTCGGGGCGGCGATCACGTCGACCTCCTCCAGGGTGCGGGCCCACTCGGCGCGCATGAGCGTGCGGGCGCGTTGCGCGCGTACGTAGTCCCCGGCGCTCATCAGCTCGCTCGCCTCCAGGAGGATGCGGACGTCCTCCTGGTACAGCTCGGGGACCGTGCGCAGGCTGCTCTCGTGATAGGCCCCGGCCTCGGGCACCATCAGGCCCCACTGGGTGGCCTGGATGTAGCGGGTCATCGGGATGTCGACCTCGACGAGCCGTGCGCCCAGGGTTTCCAGCTGTCCGACGGCGTGCCGGACGGCGGTCTCCACACGCGGGTCGACGTTGTCGAAGTAGTAGGTGCGCGGCAGTCCGATGCGCAGCCCCGTCAGATCCGTGCCGGCACCGGGCCGGTAGTCCGTGGCGGGCACGGACAGCGAGGCGGGGTCGCGCGGGTCGTGTCCGGCCAGCGCGGTCAGGACGAGGGCGGCGTCCTCGACGGTGCGGGTGATGGGGCCGACGTGGTCCAGCGACCAGGACAGGGAGGTGACGCCGTGGCGGGGGACGAGACCGTAGGTCGGCTTGAGGCCGACCACCCCGTTGAGCGCGGCGGGCACCCGGATGGACCCGCCGGTGTCGGTGCCCAGGGCGAAGGTCGCGGCGCCCGAGGCGACGGCGACCGCGGAGCCGCCGCTGGAACCACCGGCGACGCGGCCGTGGTCCCAGGCGTTGCGGGTCTGCGGAGTGGTCAGGCCGAAGGCGAACTCGTGGGTGTGGGTCTTGCCGAGCAGGACCGCGCCGGCCGCGCTCAGACGCGCGGCGACCGTGCTGTCCGCCGGCGCGCGATGGCCGGCGCGTACCCGGGAGCTGGCCGTGGTGGCCATCCCGCCGACGTCGATGAGGTCCTTGAGTCCCATCGGGATGCCGTGCAGGGGTCCCCGGTAACGGCCGTGCGCCGCTTCGTGTTCGGCCTCGCCCGCCGCCCGGCGGGCCTGCTCCGCGGTGACCGTGACGTAGGCGCCGAGGTGCGGTTCCACTTTCTCGATGCGGTCGAGGACGGAGTCGACCAGTTCGACGGGGGAAAGTCGCCGGGCACGGATCGCGTCCGCGGCGGCGGCGAGGGACAGCTCATACGGCTGCATCGTGCGGCTCCTGTCCGGCGCGGTAGGCGGCGGCGGGCGGGACGTCCGCGAAGTCCAGCTCACGCAGGACGGAGACGACGCCGTGGATGTGGTCGGCGACGGCGGCGACCGCGGCGTGGTGTTCTGCGGGCAGCACAAGCCCGGCGCGGGCGGCCCAGCGGGCGGCCTCCGGCGGTGTGAGTTCGGCGGCGGTCATGGACCTTCTCTTTCTTGGTCGAGAGTGAGGCGGCGGGGTATCCGAAGGCGCTAAAGGCCAAGGATTTGCGTCAGGTGGCTGCAAATGCCTCGGCTGCCCGGTGCCGCGACAGCTCGATGGCACGGCTGTCCGGTCCGCTGGCTCGTGCGTGTGTGACCGGACACCGCCGGTCGCGGGAGACCGGTCGTGTGGTCAGGCCTCGGTGGCCGGGATCTCGCCGCCGTGCTCGGCGAGCAGCCGGTAGCGGCCGTGCTCCCGGCGGACGGTGCCGGCCGTGGGCCGCGGGAAGTGCGTGCCCAGGAGCAGCGCGTCGGTGTCCGCCACGCCGTCGAGCAGCCGGGCGCGGGTGCGGATCGCCTGGGCGGGGTCGATGTCGACGCAGCTGTGCACGTGGGGGTGGGACAGTTGCACGGGGTGGTGGATGCTGTCGCCGGTGATCAGTGCCCGCCGGTCGCTGCCGCGCAGTTCGACGGCGACCTGCCCCGGGGTGTGCCCCGGGGCGGGGACCAGGAGGACGCCCGGCGCCACTTCGTGCCCCTGCTCGGGCACGTCCACGAGGTCGTACTGTCCGGCGTCGCGGACGGGGTGGACGGAGTCGCGGAACACCTGGGCGCGGGCCTCGTCCAGGTCGGTGGCGGCCCAGTGGTCCCATTCGGTGCGGCTGGTGACGTAGCGGGCGTTGGGGAAGGTGGGGACCCAGTCCTCGCCGGCGAGGCGGGTGTTCCAGCCGACGTGGTCGGTGTGCAGGTGCGTGGTGATCACCAGGTCCACGGATTCGGGCGGGAAGCCGGCCGCCGCCAGCCGCTCCGGGAAGTCGGTGTCGAGGCCGTTCCAGGCCGGGTTGGCACGGGTCTTGCCATTGCCGATGCCGGTGTCCACGACGATCCGCAGTCCGCCGGCTTCCACCGCGAAGCTGTGGCTGGCCAGCCGCGGGACCTCGGCGTCGGCGAAGTGGGGGCGCAGCCACGACGCCTCGTCCAGCACCTCCTTGGTGGCGTCCGGCAGCAGCCACGGTCCGGTCTGGCGCGGCAGTTCGATCTCGTCGACGCGGCGTACGACGATGTCGCCGAGGCGCCATCCCGTGCTGGTGGCGGGGGTGGCCTGACGGGGGGTGGCGGTGCTCATGGGTGGGACCCTTCCGGTGGCGCTGGGGTTGCGGGCGGGGTGGCGTGCTGGGGGAAAGGGCAGGCCCCGGTCAGGTCGTGCGCGGCCGGCACGGGAGCCTTTAAGGCGAATGCTTTGCGTTAAGCACTCTAGGCTGGCGCCACCCAAAAACGCAATCCCTTAGCTTTTAGGCGCCCGGCGGGGACCCGGCGCGACCGAGCGCCGCCGCCACCAAGCGGCCGGCGTACGCCGGGGACAGCTCCGAGGGACGGAACAGGATCCGGTACATCAGCGGGGCGACCACGACGTCCAGCAGCGTCTCCAGGTCCGGCACGGCCTCCCCGCGCCCGGCCGCACGTACGCCGATGGCCTTCAACTGCTCGGCGGCATAGTCGGAGCAGCGCGCCGCGTTGCCCTGCCCGGGGTCGCCCAGCAGGGCGTCGCGGATGTACGTACGACCCGCCGTCGAGGACATCTCCTCGGCGAACTGCACGGTCCACGCCTCCAGGTCCGCCCGCAGGCCGCCGTGGTCGGCCGGCGGGGCATCCGGACGCAGCCGCTCGACGGCCACGTCGGACAGCAGCTCCCGCAGGTCCCCCCAGCGGCGGTAGACAGTGGACGGCGTGACCCCCGCACGGGCCGCGATCAGCGGCACGGTCAGCGCTTCCCGCCCCACCTCCGCCTCAAGGTCACGGACCGCCTGATGCACGGACTGCTGGACGCGGGCGCTGCGCCCGCCGGGGCGTGTGGTCGCTCGGGCACTCATGGGGACAGCCTAATGCGAAGAAATTGCGTCTGCCCGGAACGGTCGGCCGGAAGCGAAGCGGCTCTCCCCCATCGTCGGTCGTGGCACGCGGTTGAACCTTGGGCGAACCGGCCCGCGACCTGGCCATCACCTCCCGCAGGTGGACGAGCGTCGCCACTGCTTGACTTCACACCTCACGAACCTGGCGGGGCGCCTCCATGTCACGGCCGCGTCCCGGTGGACCGGTCGCGTCTACCCTCACCCGTATGACGACCGATTGGATCGCGGAGGCCCGGCGCACGGCCCGGGGGCGGCGCCTTGATGAGCTCAGCTGTCTTCCCTCGAGGCAGGACGCCTGCCCGGCGCCGCCGTTGTCCGAAGCTGAGATCCGGGAAGCGGAGGCGGAGCTGGGCATCGCGTTCCCGGGACAGTACCGGGAGCACTTGCTCGGGCAGAGCGCCGACGGCACGGTGAACCGCCTGTGCCGATCCGCGGCAGGCTGGGGCTGGCACGGGGATTCGAGCACCAACTACGACCTCCTTGCCACTGCCTTCCCGCATCCCGACTCCTACCGTGCTGACGAAGACGAGCTGGACGCACGCGAGCCGCTGGAAGAGAACTTCCCGGACCACGACGCCTACCAGGCGGCATGGCAGCAATGGGACGCAGAGTACGAGGTGTTCCAGGAGCGCAAGACGTCCGGCGCTGTATTCATCCAGGACAACGGCTGTGACTTCTCGACCCTCCTCGTTGTCACAGGTCCGCACCGGGGCTCACTGTGGTTCGACGGCCGGGCCACGTGCGACCGGATCCTTCCTCTGAACCTGGGCGGTCGGCCCGTGTCGTTCACGGACTGGCTCGGTCGAAGTTCCATGGATCTGGTCGCCTGGTGAAGGCTGCCGGGCCGACACCGGGCGGGGCCGGTCAGGCAGCCCACTTTCGGTCAGGTCAATCGCGGGCCCCCATGAGCCCCCAGCGCTACGCCGCGGGACCGCACCCCCAGGAAGGGGCCGGACGGTCCCGGACAGCCTCCGACCGGCCCTGGTGACCCGCTGCCCCTGAGGGCCACGCTGAGAGGCGGCCACGGACCCGAACCGCCCGACCTTGCGGAGGCAGCCATGCGGGACATCCCGATCCCGGCACCGACCGGTCCCACCGAAGAGGAGCTGCGGACCCTGGACGCCCACTGGCGTGCCGCGAACTATCTGGCCGTCGGGCAGATATATCTGATGGGCAACCCGCTCCTGACGGAGCCCCTGCGGCCCGAGCACGTCAAACCCCGGCTGCTCGGGCACTGGGGCACCTCGCCGGGGCTGAACCTCGTCCACACCCACCTCAACCGGGTCATCCGGGCCCGCGGCCTGGACGCGCTGTGTGTCTGGGGACCCGGTCACGGCGGGCCGGCCGTGCTGGCGAACTCCTGGCTGGAGGGGACGTACTCCGAGACGTACCCCGATGTCGGCCGGGACGCGGCGGGCATGGCCCGGCTGTTCCGGCAGTTCTCCTTCCCCGGCGGCGTGCCCAGCCACGTCGCCCCCGAGACCCCCGGCTCGATCCACGAGGGCGGCGAGCTCGGCTACTCCCTTTCCCACGCCTACGGGGCCGCGTTCGACAACCCGGGCCTCGTCGTCGCGTGTGTCATCGGTGACGGCGAGGCCGAGACCGGGCCACTGGCGGCCTCCTGGCACTCCAACAAGTTCCTCGACCCGGTCCACGACGGCGCGGTGCTGCCCATCCTGCACCTGAACGGCTACAAGATCGCCAACCCGGCCGTACTCGCCCGCATCCCCGGACCCGAGCTGGACGAGCTGCTGCGCGGCTACGGCCACGAGCCCCTCCACGTGACCGGCGACGACCCGGCGGCCGTCCACCGCGCCATGGCACATGCCATGGACACCGCACTCGACCGGATCGCGCTGCTCCAGCGCACCGCCCGGGAGGAGGGCGTCACCGAGCGCCCCCGCTGGCCGATGATCGTGCTCCGCACGCCCAAGGGCTGGACCGGCCCCGCGGAGGTCGACGGCCTCCCGGTCGAGGGCACCTGGCGCGCGCACCAGGTGCCGCTGGCCGCGGTCCGCGACGACCCGGAGCACCTGCGGCAGTTGGAGGCGTGGCTGCGCTCGTACCGCCCGGAGGAGCTCTTCGACGAGCGCGGCCGGCCCCTGCCCCAGGTGCTCGCCTGCGTCCCCGAGGGCACCCGCAGGCTCGGTGCGACGCCGCACGCCAACGGCGGCCTGCTGCTGCGCGACCTGCCCCTCCCGCCGCTGGAGCGCTTCGCGGTGCCGGTCGACAAGCCCGGCTCCACCCTGCACGAGCCCACCCGCGTCCTGGGCGAGCTGCTCGAGGACGTCATGGAAGCCACCGGTGAACGCCGCGACTTCCGTCTCGTGGGCCCCGACGAGACCGCCTCCAACCGGCTCCAGGCCGTCTTCCGCGCGAGCGGCAAGGCGTGGCAGGCCACGACCCTGACCACCGACGAACACCTCGAACGGCACGGCCGCGTCATGGAGATCCTGTCCGAACACACCTGCCAGGGCTGGCTGGAGGGCTATCTCCTCACCGGCCGGCACGGGCTGTTCTCCTGCTACGAAGCCTTCGTGCACATCGTCGACTCCATGGTCAACCAGCACATCAAGTGGCTGCGCGTCACCCGCCGCCTCCTCTGGCGCCGCCCCGTCGCCTCCCTCAACTACCTGCTCACCTCGCACGTATGGCGCCAGGACCACAACGGCTTCTCCCACCAGGACCCCGGCTTCATCGACCACATCCTCAACAAGAGCCCCGAAGCCGTGCGGGTCTATCTCCCGCCGGACACCAACACCCTGCTGTCCGTCGTCGACCACGTGCTGCGCAGCCGCGACTACGTCAACGTCGTCGTCGCCGGCAAACAGCCCTCCTTCGACTGGCTCGGCCTGGAGCAGGCCAGGGCCCACTGCGCCCGTGGCGCCGGCATCTGGCAGTGGGCCGGTACCGAGGACGGCACCCGGGAGCCCGACGTCGTCCTCGCCTGCGCCGGGGACGTCCCCACCCAGGAGGTGCTCGCCGCCGCCCAGCTCGTCCGCCACCACCTCCCCGACCTGAGCGTGCGCGTCGTCAACGTCGTCGACCTGGCCAGGCTGCTGCCCGCGGAGGAACACCCGCACGGCATGACCGACGCCGAATACGACGCCCTGTTCACCCCGGACAAGCCGGTGGTCTTCGCCTACCACGGCTATCCCTGGCTCATCCACCGCCTCAGCTACCGCCGCACCGGCCACGCCCACCTGCACGTGCGCGGCTACAAGGAGATCGGCACCACCACCACGCCCTTCGACATGATCGTCCGCAACGACCTCGACCGCTACCGCCTCGTCATGGACGTCATCGACCGCGTCCCGGGCCTGGCCGGGCGCGCCGCGGCGGTGCGGCAGGCCATGGAGGACGCACGCACCCGCCACCACTCCTGGATCCGGGAACACGGCACGGACCTTCCGGAGGTCGCCGACTGGACGTGGAACGGTTCCTGACGAGGCCGCTGGACGATGACCACGGCGGAACCCCGAACAACCCCGGCGATCGAGCTCCTGGACAGCACACGCACCCGGAATCAAAGGCGACATCGACAGGAGGGCACATGAGAATCCGCAACCGTGTCGCGGCAGTCGGAGCGTCCATCGCCATCGCGGGCGGGGGCATGCTCGGCGTCGTGACACCGGCTTCCGCGTCGAGCATCACCCCTGACTTCTCCTGCCAGGCGTGGCACTACGAACGAGGCGCCCACGGTCATGGCGCGTCGATCACGTGCTACGGCAGTTCCTTCATCGGGTACACCATCTGCCATCAGCCCGACGGCCACACCTACATCGCCTTCGGGAACCGCGCACGCTCGGACGGCACTTCGACGACGTGGTGCGACCGCGATGCCGAGGTCATCGACGCGGGCGCCTTCCCCGTCTGAACCGCTTCCCAGCGCTCGGCGGACCCCACAGTCTCGACAACACCGCTTCCGAGCAGGAGATTCCGCCCGTGCCCGGTGTGCTCCGCACCATGGCGCGCGTCGGGGCCCGCGGCCACACCACCTTCGGCGGCCGGCTCTCCCCGCGGCCGCGCGGGCGGTTCGCCCGGGCGGCGGCCGAACGCGGACTGGACGGCGACTGGCGGGACTTCAAACAAATCCGTCACTGGACCCACGGCATCGCCGCGAATCTGCTCAGAGCCCGAGAAGCCGTCCCGCATCTTCGCTGTGCGCAATAACGGCCTGGCCGGCACGGGTCCGGGTCGCTTCCCGGCCTGAGCGGCACCTCGCACCAATGGGGTGGCCCGGGGTGCACCCATGGACTTGCTGATCATGGTGTTGCTGTAGTCAGCCGGACGCATCCCGGAACCGTCCCGGACGCCGCGCTACGTGGCTGCGAAGGCGCGGTACCAGGCCTTTCCGATGACCGGTGCCTTCGCAGCCCTCGTTCACCAGGTCACCCGTGATGCAGGACCACGGACCTCACTTGGGTGTCCATGCCTGACTGGGACTGTTCACACAGTTCCACACCACGAGCGGAACGCCACCGCCACCGGTCCCCATGGCCGTGTCGACGCACAGACCGGAGGAGACGTTCCTGATGGGGCCCGTCGCGCCGGTGTTGAGGGTCCAGTTCTGGGTGGGCGACCCGTTGCAGTCCCAGAGGATGATCCTCGTGCCGGGAGTCTTGGCTCCGGTAGCGCCGTTCGCGACGTCCAGACACTTGTTCTGGATGGTCACAGTGCCCGATCCCGTACTGCTCCATTTCTGGTTCGCACCACCGTTGCAGTCCCAGAGAGCGATCTGGGTTCCGTTGGTGAGGACATATCCGGGGTCTTCCATACAGCGGCCGGAGATGCTGGTCACCAGACTGAAAGGTGAGGCGACCTTTGCCTTCGCCTGCTCTCGGGCGCTGTTACCGTCCGCGGCGGCGGGCAGCGTTCCGAGTGCCAGCACGGCCGCGCTGAGCGCTGTTGCGGCGATGAACCCATGGGTTTTCGCCCGGGACTTGAGGTTCACGACAGCCACTCCCTCTCTGTGGAGTCCCCTGTCCATGCAGGGAATGAGCTCACCACAGCGCATCCCGTCAACCACGAACAGGGGTCATGCACGCATTTCACCCGAACAGCGCATCAGTGCGCTTATGTGTAATACGTTGACGAGTGGATACCTGCTCCCGGAAGTCCCTCCCTGTCACTCTTCTTCGTCGCCATCAGCCATAGCGGTAGATCCACGGGATCCAGCCAAAGGCACCGGGAGGCCGACTCCCCTACCACGCACAGATGCGGGCCGTGGACACGGCCACCGGCACACACGTCGTCGATGCTCACCTGGTCCGGGGCACGGCCGGTGCTCCGGGGAATCTGGCAGGGCTTCGCCCTGCTCACGGACCGCAGGCGATACGCCCAGTGGGAAGCGGAGTGGGCGGTGAAGGAGCCCGGGGTGTCGGGGCGCCAGCAGGACTGAGGGCCTGTTCAGCGCTCGGGCAGGCGGAGCACGGGTACGGGACAGCAAGTGGTCGGCGAGGAGTTCGGTCGCGGTACCGCCGGGGCCGAAAGGGGTGAGCTGGCCGAACGCAGGGGCGTGGACGATGCCCGCGACCGGCTCCGACGCCGCGTCCGGCCGTGGACTGGGCGTCCGAGAGGGCACGGGCAGTGGCCGGCTCGGCGTGGGCGGGGATGACGCTGCCGCCTTCGGGGTACCCTCCCAGGTCGTCCTCCTGGGAAGCCCGCAGGAGCCGGACGGGTACCTCCTGGTCGAGCAGGGCCGCGGCGGCCGGTCGGTCCCACCGTCCTGTGGGGGAGCACAAGGCACGGGTGGGATCGTCACCGGTCGCCGCGGCGAGGGCGGTGGGCATCAGGACCACCAGCGCACGGCGTCGAAAGCGCCGTGCCGGGTGGACAGGTCCGGACAGCGGCCCCGTGCATGGCCGGGCCGACGTCCGTGGCGTCATGGCCTTGTTCGGTTCGCGGAGTGCTCAGAGTTTGCGCAGCCAGTCCCCGGCAACTCCGTGCAGGGCCTGTTCCGTCGGCTGTGTGCGGGAGTCGTCCTCCCGGTAGTCGAGTTCGTCGACCACACCCACGACACCGTCGACGCTGCCCGCGAGGCGAAGGGCGATGGCAGCCTCGCTGCGCCGCTCGAGCGTGCCCGACAGGGTCACGACACCGTCCCGTACCACCACGTCGACCATGTGCGGGTCGAGCCACAGAGTGTTGACGACGACCTCGGCACGGAGGTCAGCGTCCGGGCGCCGGAACACGCTCAGCAGGTCGCTGCGGGTCACGATGCCCATCAGCCGGCGCTCCTCATCGACGACGGGCAACCGCTCGACACGGTGTCCGGCCATGGTCCGGGCGGCGTCGGCGACGGTGCTCTCCGGCCCGATGGCCACTGCGGGCGAGGTCATCAGCTGCCCGGCCGTACGAGCCCCCGCCCTGCCATGGGGGCCGCGCGGGCCCATGGGCGACCGCCTGTGCCACGGCCGCCGTCGCCCGCTCTCCTCCGTCTGCCGGAACACCAGGTCGGACTCCGAGACCACGCCCAGCACCGTGCCCTTGGTGCCGACGACGGGAACTCCGCTGATGTCGTTCCGCGCGAACAGCTCCGCGATCCTCTTGAGCGGGGTGTCAGGGGTCACCGTGACGACCTCGCGGCTCATGACCTGGCGGATCTGCCGGTGCTTCATGATCGGTCTCCCTCGTGGGCGTATGTCAGTCGGTCGGGACGAGGACCACCGGGCAGTGCGCGTGGTGCAGCATCGCGTGGGTGACCGGCCCCAGTTGGAGGCCGACCCGGTGGTCACGGCGGTGGGTGGCGAGGACGACGACGTCGGCCTTCCTGCTCGCCTCGGTCAGGGCCTGGCCGGCCCCGAGGCACATCGCCACGGTGCGGACCGCGACCTGGGGGTACTCGTCGCGGAGCGGGGCGACCGCGAACTCCGGTACGGCCTCGGCGGACTTCGCCAGCAGCCCCGCGTCGTCCCACACCAGGCGGGAGGGAGGCCTGCTACGGCGGCGACTGCCTGCTCACCGACGGCCGAGCGGTCTACGCGGACATCGCGGCACGCCGCCGCGAGGCCATCGTCGCACTGAGCAAGGAGCGCACGGCGTTCTTCGGCGGCGGGGACGGCCACCCGGCGCAGGTGTTCACCGAACATTCCGATGGCCGGGTGTCCGTGCGGCTCAGGCTCGACGGCCTCGCCCGCTTCAGCCCCATCGTGCGGAGCTACCTGCCCTGTCTCCGAAGCGCGCTCAGCACCTATCAGGTCCGCCTGCCGCTGGGCGCCGGCCAGGGCTACCTGCTCGACAACGAACGCTGGCTCCACGCCCGCGAAGCCTTCACCGGCAGCCGTCTGTGCTGGCGCGCTCTCGGGGAGCCCCGGTTCCCTCTCCCCAATGGCTTCGTCCCCGCCTCGCGGTTCACGGTCACGTCGGCCGATCCGGTGATCGTGCGATGAGGGCACTCAAGATCGTCGGCCGCCGACTGCACGCCGTCCGTCGGGGCACCACCCCCGCTGGCACCTCGACACCCACAAAGAGCTCGCCCTGTTCACCTGACAGAGCGTCAGCTAAGTCAGCATCCGACCCGTCGGAACCCGCCACGGACCGCCCGTAAGCGCCAAGATCGCACAGCCGCCGTACCGCACCTTCGGACGTCCCACCTGGCACCGAAGCCCAATACACACGGTCGCACACCAGCCCTCACCTCTTGTTTGAATCACACAATCCGACCACAAGCGCTGAGGCCGTCACGCGCGAAAGAATCTGACAGACCAAGGCCGTCTCCAGCGCGCGCCCAGCCACCCTCGAGTGCCGCGTGTCACGATGGCCGGGCGATGCCCGGCTGCCCGCGGGAAGATCTTCGAATCCCGTGGTGTTGACGCTCGCACCAGCCTTCGACGCACAGCGACAGGAGTGGACCACCGCAATGCCCAGCACCCCCTCCCCCAACGCCACCGCGCAGATCGGCGTCACCGGACTCGCCGTCATGGGCAGCAACCTCGCCCGCAACTTCGCCCGCCACGGCCACACCGTCGCCGTCCACAACCGCACCTACGCCAAGACCAGAGCCCTGATCGACGAGCACGGCCACGAAGGCACCTTCGTCCCCGCCGAGACCGCCGAAGAGTTCGTCGCCGCACTGGAGAAGCCCCGCCGTCTGATCATCATGGTCAAGGCCGGCGACCCCACCGACGCCGTCATCGACGAGTTCGCGCCCCTCCTCGACGAGGGCGACATGATCATCGACGGCGGCAACGCCCACTTCACCGACACCCTCCGCCGCGAAAAGGCGCTCCGCGCCAAGGGCATCCACTTCGTCGGCACCGGCATCAGCGGCGGCGAGGAAGGCGCCCTCAACGGCCCCTCCATCATGCCCGGCGGATCCACCGAATCCTACAAAGCCCTCGGCCCGCTCCTGGAGTCCATCGCCGCCAAGGCCCCCGACGGCAGCCCCTGTTGCACCCACATCGGCCCCGACGCCGCCGGACACTTCGTCAAGATGGTGCACAACTCAGCACTGCTGAGCGTCTGCGCAGGTCAGAGGCACTATGACGGTCGCCTGGTCAGCGATTCGTCAGCATCGCACCGCCAGGTCAGCCGCTGGGGGCGTGCTCATCGCCGACTGACTGCCTGACCCCCGCCACTCGGCTACGGGACCGAGCCAATCCTGCATGCCCCTCCTGGAAGCTCTCTATTTACTGAGAGTTACTAAGGTTCGGGACGAACACGAGGGGCGCAACGAGGAGTCCGATCCCCTGGTGCTGTGGGCCACCTACATGACCCCGGAGGGAAAGCCGCCGGCGGAGACCGATCTCGGCAAGTGCGATCGGCCGCACTGAAGCGGCGAGGACTTCCTCTCAGCGCGATGGCGTGATGCGTCGCGCGGCCGTGACCGCGCGGTCATCGCGCGGGAGCCGGCAGCGGCGAGGCGCGCCCGCTGCCGGCTTCGGTGCTGCAGCCGGGCATCCGGCCCGTCTGCTCACATGTCGATCAGCAGATACCCAGGAAGTGGCAGAAGATGTCCAGGGTGGCGATTCCCACGCGCTCGCGGACCTGCTCGGCGGGGACGGTCAGGGCCTCGCGGTGCGTTTCGATCCGCTCGGTGAGCGGGGCGGGGCGGTAGACGGGCGGCTCAGGAGTGGGCGTGTTCTGCATGACGAAGAATCCCTTCCATGAGGTTGATCCTGCTGGTGCGGCAATATGCGGTCTCGGTGGCATCGAGGCATCCGGTCTCGAAGTATTTGTTGGATGCCTGGCCGCCACGGCAGTAGGCGAAGTACTCGCACACGGCACGGCAGTTGGCGATGCCGTCGAGCGTCTCGGCGACCCATGGGACGCCGCCGGCTCCGGCCATGAGCCCGGCCAGTGGTGTGTGGAGGACGTTGCCGACCGTGAAGGGCCCGTGGCGCGGGGAGGAGAACCCGGCGAGGTCCGGGCTGACGGGGACGACCTCACCGTCGAAGGTGACCATGGGCAGGAGAGGGATCGGCAGGGCGGCGCGCCGAGCTGCGGTGCCGGTCAGTTCGGCGCGGACGTAGCTGTAGGCGTCTTCGAGCTCGCGGACGCGGATGCGGGGGTCGGCCTGCCAGCGGGCGGCCAGTTCCTGCCAGAACGCGATCACCGCGGGGCCCGGCTCGTGCCCGGCGGCCCCGTTCACGCCCTTGCGTTCGGCAAGGTTGACACCGAGCAGGTCACAGCCCAGTTCGCAGGCGAATCCATACAGGTCGGCCGCGGCCTGCGGGCTCGGATCCGTCACCACGGAGATGAGGCTGAAGCGCAGCCCGTGGTTCCGCAGCCGCTCGATACCGCGCAAGGCCTTGTCCGTGCTCGCCCGGCCGGTGTGGTCCACGCGGGCGGCATTGGCCGGGCCGGGGCCGTCGATGCTGACGCTCACGTACACGGGCCGGGAGGCGAAGAGTTCGCACCACGCCTGATCGATGAGTGTGGCGTTGGTCTGTACGGCGTGGACGACGGGATGGTCCTCACCGGGCCCGAACCGCTCCAGCAGCGCGTGGAAGTGGGAGAGCCCGGTGGCCAGTGGTTCGCCGCCGTGCCATACGACGGCGACCGGATGCCGGCGTGACCACTGGCGGACGGTGTCGTGGACCGCGTCGGCCACCTCCAGCCGCATGCGTTTTGCCAGGGCCCTCTCCGGCAGATAGCAGTAGCGGCAGTCCAGATTGCACAGGGTCATCGGCTACATCAGTACCGTCGGCGCAGTCTCGGCCAGCCGCACCGGATCAGAGTCTGCCGAGTGTTCCATGTCTCGTCACCTTCCCGTCGAACAAGGGCGTTGGCCTTCAGTCCCCAGCTGTCAAGGTCCTCCCGAGTGCGTCGCGACTGTTCCGTCCCTGAGGACGAGTCGTCGTCCGATGCCCTGAACCGTGGAGCGCCGATGGGCGATCACCAGGAGGGCGCAGTGCCGGGAGATCCGATGGACGGTGTGCAGGAGTGCCGCCTCACCGGTGGCGTCGAGGTGCGCGGTCGGTTCGTCCAGCAGGATGAGGGAGGGCCGGGACAGGAGGGCGCGGGCTATGGCGATGCGTTGGCGCTCGCCGCCGGACAGCGTGCAGCCGTGCTCGCCGATCGGGGTGTCCAGCCCCTTGGGCAGGCCGCGGACGAACGCGCCGAGGCCGGTTTCCTCCAGGACGCGGAGAAGGTGCTCGTCATCCGTCCCGGGTGCCGCATAGGAGAGGTTGTCCCTGAGGGTGCCGTAGAGGATCGGGCACTCCTGTTCCACCAGGCCGATGCGGGAGCGGTGCTCCGCCAGCGGTACGTGGCGGATGTCGGTGCCGTGGAGGAGGATCCGGCCCCGGTCGGGGTCGTGGAAGCGTTCGATGAGGTCGACGACGGTGGACTTGCCGGCGCCCGAGTGGCCCAGGAGGACGGACGGGCCCTGGCGGGGGAGATGGAACGACGCGCCGCGCAGCACGGGCCGTTGCGGGTCGTGGCCGAACCAGACGTCGTGGAATTCGAGGGCGGGGCTAGCCGTGGGGGCCGTTGTGCCTGCCATGGCCGTTGTACCTGTCTTGGGCGTTGCACCCGTCTTGGGCGTTACACCTGTCTTGGGCGTCGTGCCCGCCATGGACGGTTGTGGCGGCCGCCGCCCGGCGGAGGTCGCGGCAAGGGGAACCGGCGCGTTCGGTGAGGTCTCGGTGGGCAGTCCGAGGACTTCGGCGAGCCGGGCCGTGGCACCTGCCGCTTGCTGCAGCGTCGTGGCGGCGTTGAGCAGCGCGACGACGGGCACGGTCAGGTAGCTCAAGTAGAGCAGGAAGGCCACGAGTTCGGCGACCGACGCCGTGCCGTCGGCGACTCGTATGCCGCCGACGATCACGGTGGCCAGGAGTGCTGCCTGGACTGCGAGTTCACTGACCGGAACCACCACCGCCTGGAGCCTGATCATGCGCAGGCCCGCCTCGCGGGCCAGCCGTGCCTGCCCGACGATGCGGTCGGTCTCCCGCGATTCGGCCCGGCTCGCCCGTACGGTACGGATGGCGCTCAGCGCGCGCTCGAGGTCGGAGGCCATCGCGCCGAGTGCGCGCTGCCCCTCCCCCGATGCCTTGCGCAGCCGGGGCAGCACGGGCAGCACCACTGCCGCGCTGACCGCGGTCACGCACATGACCACCAGGAAGAGGGACGCGTCCAGCCAGGCCATCAGCACCACCGTGCCGGCCAGGCCGAGGCTTCCAGTGACGGCGTCGGAGCAACCCGCGACGACCGCGGTGTGGAGGGCGGAGGTGTCGGCCCCGGCGCGGGAGATGAGGTCGCCGACGCGGTGTCGCCGGTAGACGGGGACGGGGAGGCGCAGCAGGTGCCCGATCAGGGCTGCGCGGATACCGAAGACGACGGCTTCGCCGGTGCGGCCGAGGGTGTAGCCGGTTGCCGTCCGGAGGAGTGCCTGTCCGGCGAACAGGCCGGCCAGGCCCCCGACCGTCGTCCATTGCACGGCGTGCGCGTGGGCCCCGTCGATCACTTGCCGGACCACCAGCGGCTGTGCCAGGACGAGGGCCGATCCGGCGAGGGACAGTCCGGCCGAGAGGGCGATCGAGCCGCGGTGTTCCCGTGTCAGGGCCAGCATCCTGCGGGCGCTCATCGCCCGCGCTCCGCCGCCTTGGTGATGGCTTCACGGTGTGCCGTCATGCGGTGTCCCCGGGCCCGACGGTGACGAGGTGGAGGAAGTACCCGGGAGGGTAGGGCTCTCCGACCGGTTTCCCTTGTGCCTCGACCCAGGCGTGGGCCGAGAAGGGCGGAAGCGCGCGGGGGCCGACGCACCAGGTGGCCCAGTGGCCGCGGCCGCGGCACAGCAGGACGACGGCCAGTGAGCGGACCACGCAACTGCGGGCGCCTGCGGCCGCCAGGCTGGTGGCGACGACCGCCTGTCGTGCCTCTCCTGCCTCGCGGTACGTGGCGGGGCGCGCACCCCGGCGGAGCCAGGTGAGTGCCGTCCGGATGCGGCGAGGGGGCAGCAGTGCCAGCAGGCGTGCGGCGAAGACGGCCAGGTGGACGGTGACCCTTTGGCGCGGCCGTACGGACGAGGGGTCGTGAGGGAGGGCCCTGGGGATGCTCACAGCTTGCCTCCGTGTTTCCTGCCGGTGGGGAGGGGCCGATGGTCAGGGGCGGGGTTCCGTGGTTCCGGGTATCGTGCGCAGCCATGTCTCGCAGGCGATGGTCGACTCGAAGATGTGGCTGTCGGCGAAGGCGGAGAGGGGCCTGCCGAGCGCCTCGCGCAGTCGCCGGGCGTCGATCAGCCCTCGTGCGGCCAGCCGGGAGTCCTCGCAGAGCGCGAGCAGCCGCTCCCGGTGGGCGAGCCAGCCGGTGTACTGGGCGTGGCTGCCCTCGGCCTTGGTGGTCCTCGCGAAGACGCTGTCGGGGACGAGGCCCTTCACTGCGGCGGGGAGGAGGGGTTTGTACGTCCAGAGCGTGACCCGTTCCTCCGCCCGGACGGCCAGCCCGGCCTCGACTACGCGGTCGTCGTAATAGGGGGCGGCGAGGGCGAAGCCCAGACGCGCTGCGATGCGCATGTGGTGCCGCACTTCCTGCGCGGTCGCGAACATCATGTCCAGGTCGCAGTGCTGCCCACGGTAGGGGGACCACGGGTCGTCCTCCTCGGCGAGCCGGCTGAGCGCGGTACGCACGTAGCCGAAGGCGTCCGGGGTGACCCAGGGAGGCATGCGCACCGGGTATCCCCAGGGCTGGGGCAGGGCGTCCGGTGTCCCCGGCCGATGCAGGCCGCAGCCCAGTTCCTCGGCCAGCCAGCGGCCGTACGGCCGCCTGTCGCGTCGCATGGCCAGCATTGAACGCAGTGACCAGCGCGCTTCGGCCTTGAAGCCCCGGAGGGTCCGCCAGCTGGAGCGCGGCGCGCGGAGCATGTCGTACACGTGGTTCTCGGTGCCGCCGGCGATCTCGTCGCCGCCGCAGCCGGTGAAGTGGACGCCCGGTTCGTGTTCCCGGGCGACTGCCTGCCAGATCGCTGCGAAACGCGCGCGGTCGACGTGGGTCGGGCACGGGGCGTCCGGCGGCTCGTCCGAGTCCAGCGCACCCGCATAGGCATCGGGCAGCTGGTCGAGGGGCAGCACCAGGTGGGTGATGCCGGGAACGGTGGCGGCGGTGCGGCGGGCCCAGGGCAGGTCGTCGGCGGCCGGGTCGTCGGCCCCGCCCGTGCAGGCCACCACGGGGCCGTGGCGAGCGGCCAGGCAGCACAAGGTCGTGGAGTCGAAGCCGCCGAGGTCGCTGCTGACGTTGCGGGCTGCGGCGGCCCGTACGCCCACTGCGCGGCTCAGCGCCTCACCGAAGGGCGCGGCGCCCTGCGACAGGGGCAGCTCCGGTGGCGGGGGCCGCCACCACCGCCGGGTCTCGGCGCGCCCGTTCGTATCGAGCAGGAGACAGTCCCTGGTGGGCAGGCCCCGGACGCCCCGCCACAGTGAGCGGCTCATGACCAGGCTCGGCATGGGCGGAGCGAGCAAGTGGCAGGCCAGGGCCTCGTCGTCGATGTCCGCGTTCGCCAGGTGCGCGAGCACGTCGGGGCGGTCGCCGGCCACGGTGCAATGCCTCAGACGCGCGGAGAAGACACGGCGCAGTCCGGTCACCGTTCCCTGGATCCGTACGTGACCGGACACCGAGGCCATCACATGCGCGCTGCCGTCGACAGTTCTCGCGACGGAGTCCGCATCGGCGATCGTGCGGATATCCCGTGCGTGCCGGTGGAGTTGGCCGTTCCCGGCGCCGTGCCGGCCCAGTACCGCGAGTCGCACTCCCCCTGCCTCACCAGTTGCCAATTCCTCCTCGGGCCAGTCACCCAGAATCCACACACGGCCTGATGCATGACGCAGAACGTGGACCGCCGGCGGTCGTAGCGCATTCACGGCGGAGGCTGCTTCGGGTGTGTCCGGAAAGACGACGAACCAAGGCGGGCTCGGCGGAGTTCGCACAGGATTTCAACCCCCACTCGAATACTGCTCACGGGTGGCACTGCACATACGGGCGCTATAGGCGCGCACCGCGCTGCCCATTCCGCTTGACCGGGGAGCGGCAGCGCCTCCGGCCCACCGCCCGCCCGGCGTAGCGGGCTTTCCTTCATCCCGCCCCTCCGCCCCCGGTGCGCCGAATAGGGGCGGTCTCGGCCGTGTCTTCTAGGTCAGTGCCTTCTAGGACGATGCCTTCGAACGCGACGATGCCCAGTCACCCTGAGTCGCGTTGCCCTTGCCGGTCACCTTCCGGAACGTTCCCACGGCGACGAGTGTCGGCTTCTCGTAATGGCTCTTCATCACTGTTTCACCTCCCTTAACTTCTTACTGGCGCGCCGTTTCTGCGGACCGGCGTGCCAGTATCCGGCGTTGCATGGCTCGCCAATCCGCAACATCGTTAAACGGATTCTCTCGCGGTCGCACTGACATCCGAAGGTTGACCGGGGCCCGAAAGGGCAGACAATGTACGGGAGTTACCCTGGGGGTGGTATGGCACGATGGCCATCTGCGAGTGGGGCCGGGGGCGTTGCATTTCCCGATCTCGGTGAGAACGCCTCGTGGTTTCTGGTCCTGCCGGACGGTGAAAGCGCAATCCATGGCGCCGGCGCACTTCTGCGTGACTTGCCGGGCCTCCGGCAAATTCCCCACCGTTCCGGCCGGCCCTGGCTATTGGGACGGTGGGCCGAGGGCGAATGCGTCGCGGTCGACGTCGGGCGCACGGGACGGCTGGCCCTGTTCGGGGAGCACGCGGTCGACGGCCGGCGGCTCGCACGTCTCGTGCCCGGCGCGTCGTCCACCGGCGGCCTGGACCGGCTGTCCGGCACCGTGCCGGGAAGCTTCCACCTCATCGCTTCGATCGACGGCGACGTGCGGGTCCAGGGCACCGCATCCGGCCTGAGGCGCGTGTTCCACGCCCGCCTCGACGGTACGACCGTGGCGGGCGACCGGGCGATCGTGCTCGCCGCGCTGACGGGGGAACGGGCCGACGACGAACGTCTCATCTGGCAACTGCCCCTCGGGGCCCTGCCGTGGCCGCTGTCCTGGCAGCCGATGTGGCACGGGGTCCACTCGGTCGAACCCGGCCACGCCCTCTTCCTGGACAGCACAGGGCGGCACCGCGTCGGCCGCTGGTGGCGGCCCCCCGAACAGGACCTGTCGCTCCTGGCGGGCGGCAGCCGGTTCGCCGGGGCGCTGTCCGAGTCCGTACGGACCCGTCTGGCCGGCCCCCGCCCGGCCGTCGCCGCGGACCTCAGCGGTGTCGACTCCTCCTCTCTGTGCGTGCTGGCGGCGCGCCACGGCGCCCGCGTGTCGGCGCTGACCCTGGCCGGCCCCGACGCCATGGACGACGACGCACCGTGCGCCGTCCGCACGGTCGCTGCCCTGCGCCGGGCCGGTCGCGACGTCGACCACGTCCTGCTCCCCTCCGACGAGGCCCCGCTGCCGTACGAGGGGGTCCTCGACACGGCCGGGACACTGGACGAACCCGCCTTCCGCATCTGGGAAAGGGCACGGTTCCTGCGGCTGTTCGACCTCGGGCTGAGGCGCGGGGCGGAGGTTCATCTGACCGGCCTCGGCGGAGACGAGGTCCTCGGCCTCGCACCCCAGTGGGCGCACGCGCTCGCCGGCGAGAAGCCGCACGCCTCCCTGCGCCTGGCCCGTCTGATCGCCGCCCGTTCGGACACCTCCTGCACGAAGGCGTTACGCGCGCTGCTCGACCGCCGCTCCTACCCCAAATGGCTTGCCTCGCACGCGAACGACATCGGCCGCCTCGCCGATACCGCCCTAGGCTGGGGAAGTCCGGTCCACCTCCCGCCCTGGCTGACCCGTGACGCCGCGACCGCCATCGCGGACGCGCTGCGCGCCGCGTCCCGCGCGGCCCGGCCTCTGGGCCGGACACGATGGGTTCACGTCACTCTGGACGCCGTCCATCAGGCGGCGACCGTCACCCGTCAGTACCAGCAGCTTGCGCGCGGAGGCGGCACCCGGCTGGCCGCCCCCTACCTCGACGACTCCGTCGTGGAGTCCGCCCTCGCGGTGGACGCGAGTGAGCGGGGCGCGCCCGACCGGCCCAAGGCGCTCATCGTGGAAGCCATGCGCGGCGTCGTGCCCGCCTCCGCGCTCCTCGGGCGCACCCAGTCCACCGGTCTCCCGGTGCTGCAGGGGATGGCCGTACACCGGCACGAACTCATGGCCCTGGCCGACGGATCGCTCCTCGCCGACCGGGGGCTGATCGACGCCGGGGCGCTGCGGGACGCGCTGCTGCGCCCCGTGCCGCCGCACGTCAATCACATGCTCTACAGCACGACGCTCGGCTGCGAGGCGTGGCTGCGCTCGCTCGCCCGGCCGGCGTAACCCCCGCAGGCGCACTACGGACGCAGGAGGAAGCGGATCATGTCCTTCACACTTGCCGGTCACATCACCTGGACACGGACCGAATACGGAATGGTGCTGCTGGACGAGGCCAAGGGCGCCTACTGGAATCTCAACCCCACAGGGGTGACCGTGCTGCAGGTGCTGCTGGACTCTGGTGACCTCGACGTGGCCGCGACGGCCCTGGCCCAGGAGCACGCCGTCGACATGGACACGGCGCGAGCCGACGCCGACGAGCTGCTGTCGGCGCTCCGCTCGGCAGGGCTGGTCCTCGAACGCGGCCAACGCGACTGAGGACGACCGGACCCGCCGGCGGGACGGGCGCGGGACGGCCCGCTCCGGGGCGCGCGGTCAGAAGCCGAAGGGCAGCCATGGGGCGAGATCGCCGCGGAAGGCCGCCGACGCCTCGGCCAGCGCTCCCCTGCGCAGCTCGCGCACCCTTCCCGCGCCGGCGAGCGCCCGCAGGCCGACACCGCCGAGGTAGGCACTGGCCAACTCTGCTGAGGAAAGGCTCAGTTCGGCGGCGTCCGAGGTCCGGGCGCAGGACGCGCCCTTGGCGTCACCGCTCAGGCGCCAGCGCCCGGCGTTCCACGGACAAAACGCGTCCCCGACGTCCAGGACGACATCCAGCGGATGGGTGTACGTACGGGCCTGGAGGGCCTTGCCCACGTCGATCAGGCGCACATAAAGCGAGTCGCTCACGGTCGCCTTGCACTGCCGCGTGTCCGGCGCCAGGTGCAGCAGCGGGTCGTCCAGCGGCCGATTGCACGCCGAAACCCGTGACGTCAGGTGAAGTTCGGCCAGGAACCGCCACAGAGCCGCGTACGAGGCGGAGTCGAGTGCCTCGACATCCAGGACCTCCACGACGTCGGCGTCGACCGTGTACCTCGCATAGCCGGTGAACTCCCCCTCCAGCTCGGACGTCACGCAGTACAGCACCGGCGCACCGGCCCCGGGCGCACCGATGAGGAGGCGCCCCCACTCCGGTCGACGTGACAGCATCCCCGGCCTCCCGGGAACCTTCCGCGCGTACACCGCCTCGCATCGCTCCAGTGCGGACTCCGGGTCGACGAGGCGCAGCACCACCGCGTCGGCGGACGTGGGAACGCAGAGGCCCGGCCGGGCGGTGTCGATGACCACCGACATCTGCCGGGTGGCGCACCCGGTACCGATCGTCCGGTAGACGCCCGGGTCAGTCACCGTGTGCAGGACGAGAGGATCGCCTTGCGCGTACGCCTCGTCCGCCTGCCTCCGGAGCATCGTCTTCAGCAGCCCGCGCCGCCGGTGCGTCGGCCGCACGGTGGCCATCGTCAGTCCGGTCGCGGTGACCGGCGCCCCGCCCGGCGTCGTCACCCGGAGAGGGAACGCCGCCAGGGTGCCCACGACCTCTTCGCCGTCGTACACGAGCATCGACCGGTCGTAATCCACCACTTCCCGCAGCGGTGCCCACGCCGCGCACGGTTTGGCGGGCGCGCCGGTGTGCCACGTCAGGGTCGCGCAGAAGGAATCCCAGCGCCCCGGTTCGAGAGCGAGGACCCGCAGTCCGGAACCGTCGCACACCTCCGCGCCCATGTGTACCTCCATCTCCCGGCGACCGGCGCCCCGCCCTGCCCCACCCCAGGTGGCTGCCCACCGGGCAGTGCCACGAACCGGCGCGGACGGGCCCGCTCCCCGCGCGCGCCCACCACTCACGCCGCCGCAGCACGCTCGCCTGGGCATCGGGCCTGTAGGACCCCAGCGGTCCCTGTGGAAGCTACCGCGGTCAGCCGAATCCCCGGCTGGATCACGCAGCTGCCCCCCTGCCTGCTGCCCAGGGAAGCGGCGGAAGGCCTGTGCGCCGGATCGTCGGCGCTACTGGGCCGCGGCTGGGCATGGTTGACGGCGGAGGACTGGCGTACCGCCCTCACCCGACTCGGGTACACAGCAGGAGGGCGGCTACGCGGCCGTGTGGGCCACAATCCGCTCCCTCGCCGCACCGTTCGCGATGCCGGTCGGCGCACGCGCCTGGTGCGCCGCCGCCCGGATGCACGCACCGTCCTCCGCCGAGCCACCCGGGAACGGAGAACAGGCTCCCGCCGGACCGCCACCCGAGGGTCTTCTCTCGGCGCCGCGCGCCTCGACCCAGCGGCGTCTCTTCTCTTCGTGCAGGCCCTGGTCGGTGATGGGAACGGGGTACTCCTGCGGGAGGTCGTGGCCGCCCTCCGCGAGGTCGGCGCGCCTGACGGCTGGGGAGTGGTCCGGACCCGTGAACGGTGCGCTGCGGCAGGGCCCCGTACGACGCTCCGTCAGAACACCCGAGGGCATTCCCCAGGGGTCCACCGGGACGACCTCCCGGCCACCGACAGTCCAACTCCCCGCAATGGCCCCACCGGCGCCCCCGGACGGTAGTTCGCCAGGTAGCCGCCTGTCGACCTGCCACAACACCTGTCGGCTACCTCCGGACTACCCCCGCCTGCCGGGACAACTACCCCGGCCCGGCACCCCCGACCGGGGCCACCGAACCCGTAGGAGACCTCCGTGGGCAACACCCAGATCATCGCCGAGCTCACCGCCCAAGCCGGTGCGCTGGTGCTCGGCGAGCGCACCAAGGACCGCACCGGGCTCGCCCACCACGGCCTGCCGAGGCCCAAGTTGCCGGCTGCGGGGTCTGTCGGCGGGATAGCCCACCCGCCATCGAAAGCTCCCGGACCGGACTGAAGCGCTCGTCAGCCACGGCGGGCGCCGCGGCGCCCTCCATGAGCGACGCCGGCGACCTGACGAGCCATCAGCGAAGTCAGCAAGAGGTCAGCATCGGACCCGTCGGAACCCGCCACGGACCGCCCGTCAGCGCCAAGATCACGCAACCGCCAGATGGCGCCTTCGGACGGTTCGCCTTGCTCTCTGAAGCCTGCCGCGCCGGCCCCGGCCCCGCCCCTGCACCTTGTCTGAACCACACAATCGGACGCCAGGGACGAAGAGCGTCACACACGAAGAACCTGACAGACCAGCCCCCTCTCCAGCGCGCACCCAGCCACCCTCGAGCACCGCGTGCCACGATGGCCGGGCGATGCCCGGACGTCCGAAGGGAAGATCTTCAAGCCCTCCGGCGTTGACGCCTCGCACAAACCTTCGACGCACGCGACAGGAGTGGACCACCGCAATGCCCAGCACTTCCACCCCCCAGGCCACCGCCCAGATCGGCGTCACCGGACTCGCCGTCATGGGCAGCAACCTCGCCCGCAACTTCGCCCGCCACGGCCACACCGTCGCCGTCCACAACCGCACAACCGCCAGGACCACCGCCCTCATCGACGAACACGGCCACGAGGGGAACTTCGTCCCCGCCGAGACCGCCGAAGAGTTCGTCGCCGCACTGGAGAAGCCCCGCCGTCTGATCATCATGGTCAAGGCCGGCGACCCCACCGACGCCGTCATCGACGAGTTCGCGCCCCTCCTCGACGAGGGCGACATGATCATCGACGGCGGCAACGCGCACTTCGCCGACACCCGCCGCCGCGAGAAAGCCCTACGGGAAAAAGGCATCCACTTCGTCGGCACCGGCATCAGCGGCGGCGAGGAAGGCGCCCTCAACGGCCCCTCCATCATGCCCGGCGGATCCACCGAATCCTACAAAGCCCTCGGCCCGCTCCTGGAGTCCATCGCCGCCAAGGCCCCCGACGGCAGCCCCTGTTGCACCCACATCGGCCCCGACGCCGCCGGACACTTCGTCAAGATGGTGCACAACGGCATCGAGTACGCCGACATGCAGCTCATCGCGGAGGCGTACGACCTGCTCCGGCACGTCGCCGGCTACGAGCCCGCCCGGATCGCGGAGACGTTCCGCACCTGGAACACCGGGCGCCTGGACTCGTATCTCATCGAGATCACCGCCGAGGTGCTCGCCCACACCGACGCCGCCACCGGGCAGCCCTTCGTGGACGTGGTGGCCGACGAGGCCGAGCAGAAGGGCACCGGGCGGTGGACGGTGCAGACCGCGCTGGACCTCGGAGTTCCGGTGTCGGGCATCGCGGAGGCCGTCTTCGCCCGTTCCGTGTCCGGGCACGGCGAGCTGCGCCGGGCCGCGCGCGGGCTGCCCGGGCCCGGGCGCGAGCCCCTCTCCCCGGCCGAGGCCGAGGAGTTCGCGGCGCGGGTCGAGGAGGCGCTCTACGCGTCCAAGGTCGTCTCGTACGCGCAGGGCTGGAACATGATCAGTACGGCGAGCGCCGAGTACGGCTGGGACATCGACCTCGGCGCGGTGGCCGCCATCTGGCGGGGCGGATGCATCATCAGGGCCGCGTTCCTGGACCGGATCCGCAGCGCGTTCGCGGCCGACCCCGGGCTGCCGACCCTGCTGGCCGACAAGGGCTTCGCGGACGAGGTGGGGCAGGCCCAGGACGCCTGGCGCTCGGTCGTCGCGACGGCGGTCGGCCGCGGGGTGCCCACCCCCGGCTTCTCCGCCGCGCTCGCGTACTACGACGCCCTGCGCGCGGAGCGCCTGCCGGCCGCCCTGACCCAGGGGCAGCGGGACTTCTTCGGCGCCCACACCTACCGGCGGACCGACCGCGAGGGGTCGTTCCACACGCTGTGGTCCGCCGGCCGGGGCGAGGAGCGCACGGCCTGAGGAAGGCCGGGTGACCTGCGGACGGCCAACGGCCCCGCGCCGCCGGGAGGGTGGCGCGGGGCGTCCGGTCCGATAAGAGTGTCCCAACCTGTCACTTCTGTCCTGACCTGCGTCTTTGCAGGTCAGAAAGGGGTTGCGGGGACCTTGGCATAGACCCGGCCAGGGGCGTGGGCTTAACTTATGGGCTATGACCTCCCCCCGCAGCACCTACGGTGGCGGCTACTACGCCTCGTCGTCGTTCCCGGACACCCCCATCTACGACAGCCTCGTCGCCGAGCGGGGCACCCCGCAGATCGCGCCCATCCGGGTGTCGTTGCCGTACGACGGCGGGAGCCAGCTGCCCGCCCTCCCCGCACTGCCGTCGGGGCCGTCCGCCGCCCCGGCCCCGCAGACACCGCAGACCGGCTATGCCGGCCAGGCTCCGCAGTACGGGTACCAGCCGCCCGCGCCGCAGCCCTCGGGCCTCCAGCAGGCGCCCGCGCCGTACATCCCGCAGCAGGCCGCGCCGCGCGGCTACCCGGGCCCGCAGCAGTACCAGCAGCGGCCCGCGGCGGCCTCGGCGGGTCCCGCCGGGTACGAGGCGATGCGCCCCGTGGCGCCCCGCCCGGCCCCCGCGCCGTACGACGACCAGTACAACAACCGCCAGTATCCGAATCAGGGTGGTTACTGACGGCACTTCCGATTCGGGCGGGACCGACCGGGGGGCTTCGGTCAACCGCCCGGCCCGGGTGGCAAGATGGCCTCATGTCCACGCCATCACTGACCGCGGTCCACTTCTATCCCGTCAAGTCGATGACTGGCCGTGCCGTCGCGGAGGCGGCCGTAGAACCGTGGGGGCTCGCCGGGGACCGCCGCTGGATGCTGGCCGACGACAGCGGCCACATGATCACCCAACGGCAGCAGCCGAGGGTGGCGTTGGCCGCCGCCGAGCCGCTGCCGGGCGGCGGGGTCCGGCTCAGCGCCCCGGGGTGCGCGCCGCTGGACGTCGCCGTGCCCGACCCGGCCGAGCGGGGCACGGTCACGGTGCAGCTGTTCCGGGACAAGGTCGAGGGGGTTCCCGCCGGGGAGGCCGTGGACGCGTGGCTCAGCGCGTATCTGGGCACCCCGGCGCGGCTGCTGCACATGGACGACCCGGCCACGCGCCGCCCGATCGATCCCGCGTACGCCGACCCGGGCGAGACCGTGAGCTTCGCCGACGGCTATCCGCTGCTCGCCACCACGCTCGCCTCGCTCGACGCGCTGAACACCCTGATCTCCCAGGGTGACCACCCGGACGAGGGCCCGCTGCCCATGAACCGCTTCCGGCCCAACGTGGTCGTCGACGGCACCGCGCCCTGGGCCGAGGACGACTGGCGGCGCGTCCGCATCGGCGAGGTCACCTTCCGTGCCGTGAAGCTGTGCGGACGGTGCGTGGTGACCACCACCGACCAGCGGACGGCGGAGCGCGGCAAGGAGCCGCTGCGGACGCTCGCGCGGCACCACCGGATAGACACCTCTCTGGTGTTCGGGACGAACCTCATCCCGGAGCACACCGGAGTGGTGCGCGTCGGTGACGAGGTGGAGATCCTCGACTGAGCAGGTCGCGCCCTCCTCCGGGGCGCGCGCTCCGCACGCCACCCGTCAACGCGCCGCCAGGAAGCGCCTCCGGAGGGGGTGATTTTGCTCTCTCCGCCGCCTTCCTCCGCATGCGATGCCCTGTGTGAGGTATTTACGGACGCGGAAGGGGGTGAGCGCTGTGCGCGCGACGATCTTCGCCCGGCGGTGGCGGCTCAATCCGCTGCGCCGCCGCACCGACGTCCTCGAAGCGTGGGTGGGGGCAGTCGCGGTGGTCCTGATGCTGCTGGCCGGATCGGCCGTCGGCTGGGTGACGGGCTCGCTCGCACACCAGGGCCTCCGGCAGACCGTCCATGAACAGCGGCTGCACCGGCACCTGGTGACCGCCACGGCGCTGCGCAATCTTCCGGTCAGGGCCACCGAGACCGACCGCGAGACGGCCGCGGGCCGCGAGGGCCACCACCGGGTGGTCGCCCGGTGGCCGTCCCCGGACGGCCACCGGCAGTTCTCCGGCGTGGTCGCCGTGCGGCAACAGACGCGTGCGGGACACCGGTTCCCGCTGTGGACGGACGACCGCGGCCGGATCGCGGGCCGCCCCATGGACAACGACACGGCGGCCGTCCACGCGGTCCTCGCCGGCGCCGCGGCGGCCGCCGGATCGGCGGGGCTGGTGGAGGTCGGCCGCCGGCTGATCGTATGGAGGATCGTGCGGCGGCGGTACGCCCAGTGGGACCGCGCGTGGGAACAGGCCGGGCACACCTGGGGCCGGGCGGGCGCGGGCAGCTGACCGGTCAACTTCCGTGGCCCACGCGCGCTACGGTGGTCCGGCCGGTACGCATCTCCGTCCCGGGTGAACAGAGCACGAGGTGGGGGCGCAGCAGCACCATGGCACAGGGCTCGGTCCAGGTGACGCACACCGGTACGGCGCGATGGCGGCGGCGTACCGGCGAATACGACTCCCTCGCATCGGCTCTGGAGGCGGCGGCGGACGGGGACGTGCTGTCCGTCGCGCCGGGCACGTACCGGGAGAATCTGGTCGTGACCCGTTCGATCACTCTGCGTGGCAGCGAGGGTTCGCCCGGGGCCGTGCGGATCGCGCCGGCCGAGGGGGTGGCCCTGACCGTGCGGTCCTCCGCGGCGCTGCTGGATCTGCACATCGAGGGTCAGGACGCGGCGGCGCCCGCGCTGTTGGTCGAGGACGGTGCGCCGGAGCTGGCGGATCTGCGGATCGTGACGCGTTCGGCGGCCGGGATCGAGGTGCGCGGCGGCTCGCGGCCGACGGTGCGCCGCTGCACGGTGGAGAATCCGGGCGGGGTCGGCATCAGTGTGCTGGACGGCGCGACCGGGGTCTTCGAGGAGTGCGAGGTCGTGGCGGCGGGCCGGTCGGGCGTGACGGTGAGCGGGGGCGCGCATCCGCGTCTGGAGCGCTGCCGGGTGCATCACGCGTCGGGTGCGGGGCTGTCGCTGTCGGGTGAGGGCAGCGCGCTGGAAGCGGCCGGCTGCGAGGTGTACGAGATCCGTGGCGCGGGTGTGCAGGTGGCGTCGCGGGCGGCCGGTTACCTGACCGACTGCCAGGTGCACCGGACGTCCGGTGACGGCGTGACCCTGGACACCGACGCCGTGCTGACGCTGGTGGACTGCGACATCCACGACGTGCCGGAGAACGGCGTGGACCTGCGGTCCCGGTCGGTGCTGTCGATGACGCGCACCGCGGTGCGCAAGTTCGGGCGCAACGGCCTGTCCGTGTGGGATCCGGGAACGCGGGTGGACGCGGACCGGTGCGACATCCACGACAGCACGGGTGACTATCCGGCGGTGTGGGTCAGTGACGGGGCGAGCGCCGTGCTGGGCTCCTGCCGGGTGCGCGATGTGCCGGACGCGCTGTTCGTGCTGGACCGCGGTTCGCGGGTGGACGTGGTCGACAGCGACCTCGCGCAGGTCCGCAACACCGCGGTGTCGGTGAGCGACGGGGCGACCGCACAGCTGGAGGACTGCCGGATCCGGGCGGCGGCGACGGGTGCCTGGTTCCGGGACCACGGGAGCGGGGGTTCACTGGCCGGTTGCACCATCGACGCGACGGCCACGGGGGTCATCGTCACCAAGGGCGCGGATCCGGTCATCGAGCGGTGCACGGTGAGTTCGCCGGTGGAGGCGGGCTTCTATGTGTCGGCGGGCGGCCGGGGTTCCTTCCACGACTGCCGGGTGACGGGGAGCAGCGGATACGGCTTCCACGTGATCGACGGCTGCCGTACGACGCTGACGCGCTGCCGTACGGAGCGGTGTGCGCGCGGGGGTTACGAGTTCGCCGAGGAAGGCACGGTCAGCGAGGGCTGCACGAGCGACGAGAGCGCGGCGTTCACGCTGGGGGCGTCCTCGGCGGGGTCGTTGCGGACCGCTGGTGTCCCGGTGGTCGAGCGGACCGTTCCGTTGGTGTCGGTGCCGCCGGTCGCGGTGCCGGTACAGCGGGTGCCCGAGGGCGCGGCGCCCTCCCCCGTGGCGGACGGGCGTCCCGCCGCGACGGTGCTCGGTGAACTGGACGCGCTGGTGGGCCTGGAGAGCGTCAAGCGGGAGGTACGGGCGCTCACCGACATGATCGAGGTGGGGCGGCGCCGTCAGGAGGCGGGGCTGAAGGCCGCCTCCGTGCGCCGTCATCTGGTCTTCACCGGTTCCCCGGGGACGGGCAAGACCACGGTGGCCCGGCTCTACGGCGAGATCCTCGCCGCGCTGGGGGTGCTGGAACGCGGTCACCTGGTGGAGGTCTCGCGCGTGGACCTGGTGGGCGAGCACATCGGTTCCACGGCGATCCGGACGCAGGAGGCGTTCGACCGGGCGCGTGGCGGTGTGCTGTTCATCGACGAGGCGTACGCGCTGTGCCCGGAGGACTCGGGACGGGACTTCGGCCGCGAGGCGATCGACACCCTGGTGAAGCTGATGGAGGACCACCGGGACGCGGTGGTGGTGATCGTCGCGGGGTACACCGAGGAGATGCGGCGCTTCCTGACGGTCAATCCCGGGGTGGCCTCGCGTTTCTCCCGCACGATCACCTTCGGGGACTACACCCCGGAGGAGTTGCTGCGCATCGTGGAGCAGCAGGCGGAGGAGCACGAGTACCGGATCGGGGAGGGGGCCGCGGAGGCGTTGCTGGCATATTTCACGGCGATCCCGAAGGGTCCGGCGTTCGGCAACGGCCGTACGGCGCGGCAGACGTTCGAGGCGATGGTGGAGCGGCACGCGGGCCGGGTGGCGCAGCTCGCCGACCCGAGCACCGACGACCTGACGCTGCTGTATCCGCGGGACCTGCCGACGCTGCCGTGAGTGTGCCGGGGCCGATGGCCTGAGTGAGGCACGGGCGTTGTCACAGGTGCGTGGGAGGATGAACACGCGGATTCGGCAGTGCTGAGCGGAGGGACCGGCCGGTGAGCGACAACCAGAATCTCCTGGCGGAGCAGCGGCGCGCCCTGATCCTCGACGAGGTGCGGCGGCGTGGTGGTGTGCGGGTCAACGAGCTGACGCGCAAGCTCAATGTCTCGGACATGACGGTCCGCCGCGATCTGGACGCGCTGGCCCGGCAGGGTGCCGTGGAGAAGGTGCACGGGGGCGCGGTGCCGGTGGCCGAGGCGACGGCGCACGAGCCGGGCTTCGAGGCCAAGTCGGCGCTGGAGCTCATGGCCAAGGAGGACATCGCGCGGGCCGCGGCGAAGATGGCCGCGCACGGCAGCGCGATAGCCCTGGCGGGCGGGACGACGGTGTTCGCCCTGGCCCAGCAGTTGGTGGACGTGCCGGATCTGACGGTGGTGACGAATTCGGTGCGCGCGGCCGATGTGTTCCACAGTGCTCAGCGCACGATGACGGCCGCGGGGCCCTCGCCGCGTCCGGGTGCGGCGATGGTGGTGCTGACGGGCGGGGTGCGTACGCCGTCGGACACTCTGGTGGGGCCGGTGGCGGACGCGGCGATCCGCTCGCTGCACTTCGATGTGCTGTTCATCGGGGTGCACGGGATCTCCGTGGAGGCGGGGCTGTCGACGCCCAACCTCGCGGAGGCGGAGACGAACCGGCATTTCGTGCGGTCCGCCCGGCGGGTCGTGGTGGTGGCGGACCACACCAAGTGGGGGACGGTGGCCTTAAGTTCCTTCGCCGCTCTGGAGGAGGTGGACGCCCTGGTCACGGACGCGGGGCTGCCGGCGGGGGCGCGCCGGGAGATCGCGGAGCGGCTGCCGGAGCTGGTGGTGGCGGAGAGTTCGCGGGGCAGCGCCGAGGGCTGAGGCGGCGCAGACATCCGAGGGCCCAGGGGTTAGGGTGTGCGGCGCGGTTGGCCGGCCGATCCGATGGGGTGCTCGATGGCGCGCAGACTCCGCCCTGTGGGGCTCGACTTCGTGGAGACGGCACCGCTGCGGCTGGTGTTCGTCGCGCACATGGCGGCGGCGCCCGCCCAGGTCCATGCCGCGCTGGCGGAGGACGTGCCGGGCTGGGCGCGGTGGTTCCGTGCGGTGACGATGGCCCGGCCCGTGGAGCGGGCCGGCGGCAAGGGCCGCGAGGTCCGACTGCTGGGTGGTGCGCGCTTCCTGGAGACGGTCCTGGCCGAGGAGCCGTCCGGGCGCTACGCGTACCGCGTCGACGTCACGAACACGCCGGGTGTGCGGGCCATGGCGGAGGACTGGCAGTTGCTCGCGGTGGGCACGGGCACGGTCGTGCGGTGGACGGTGGCGGTGGACGGCTCCGCGCCTGTGCGCCTGGCGGTCGCGCTGGCGAGGCCGGGCGTCGGGCACGCGTTCCGTGACGCGGTGCGCTGTCTCGACCGGCGTCTCGCGGCGATGCACGGCCGTCGTTCCTGAACGCGGGCAGGGATCCCGGGGGCGGCCCTTCAGTCCGACCAGTGGCCGGAGCTCAGGAAGGTGTCGATGGCCCGGGCGTACGGAGCGATGTCCAGGCCCTGTTCGGCGAGCCAGGTGTCGGAGTAGTACTTGTCGAGGTAGCGCTCGCCGGGGTCGCAGATGAGGGTGACGATGCTGCCTTGCCGGCCCTGGTCCGCCATCTCGGCGACGATCTTGAGCGCGCTCCACAGCCCGGTGCCGGTGGAGCCGCCCGCCTTGCGGCCGATGGCCCGGTCGAGGGCGCGTACGGCGGCGACGCTGGCGGCGTCGGGGACCTTCATCATCCGGTCGATGGCTCCGGTCACGAAGCTCGGTTCCATGCGCGGCCGGCCGATGCCTTCGATGCGGGAGCCGCGGTCGCTGGTGGCGTGCGGGTCGTGGTTCCGCCAGCCGTCGAAGAAGCAGGAGTTCTCGGGGTCGGCGACGCACACGCGGGTGTCGTGCTGCATGTAGCGCACATAGCGGGCGATGGTCGCGGAGGTGCCGCCGGTGCCCGCGGTGGCGACGATCCAGGTGGGCACGGGGTGGCGTTCGAGGCGCAGCTGGCTGTAGACGGACTCCTCCATCTACGGCGGTGTAACTCCGTCACAGGCGGCTGCATCGTTGTAGATCGACTGCGCCGTCTACGGGTGTGTAACCTCCGGTGAATGGCCTCGAAGACCCAAGAGCGAATACTTGCTGCGCTGAACCCTGAGTGGACCGAATCCGAGCTGGCAGAACTCCGGCTGCATGAGGTTCGACAAGCAGCACTGCCGGACAACGCACCCCGAGTGATCATCTCGGTACGCCTATCCCTGCTCACGGAAGACACCACCTCCCCCGCCCGGCAGGAGCTAGACCAGCGTGGCGAGTGCGACAAGCGCGGATGGCGCGTCGTCGCAGTAGTCAAGGATCTCAACGTCAGTGCTTCCAAGCTGGCCCCTTGGAAGCGAAAGGCACTGGCCCCCTGGCTCACTGACCGACTTCCGGAATACGACATCCTGATGTTCTGGAAGCTGGACCGCCTTATCCGGCGCCGCCAGGATCTCACCTACATGATCAAGTGGGCGGAAGACCACGACAAGAAGTTGGTCTCCTTCTCCGAGCCCAAACTTATGGACATGGCGGGTACAGGAGATCCCATCCTGGACCTGATCAATGAGGCCATTCGAGAGTTCATGGCCCTCATGGCCAACATTGAGGCCGCCAACACTTCCAAGCGTGTGGGCGCCGCATACCGACACCACCAGATGAACTCAGACAGGAACCAGTCTCAGCCGGTCTTCGGATACGACTCGGTTAGAGGCGAGGATGGCATCCCCCGCCGGGTGCTCAACGAGCGAGAGACCAAGGCCGTACGGTGGGCAGCCAGGAGACGAATAGAAGGCGCGGGACCTACCCGATTGGTTAAGACACTCCGCCGAGCAGGCTTCCGAGGAAAGAGCGGAGGAACCCTTACTGAGACCTCCCTTCGCTTCATCCTCAGAAACCCCGCCCTTACCGGCCACCGAACCACAGTCAAGCCAGGCACAAGACATGAGATGGAATACCTCCTCACCCCAGAAGGTGAGAAGATCAAGATAGCTGAACCGGTACTCGAAGAAGAGCTGTTCAAGAAGCTTCAAGAAGTCATGGATAGCCAGGCCAAGCCGAAGCAGAGGTTTGACGACCGAGGCACCTTCTTCCGGGAAACCCTTATCTGCCCTGACTGCACCCGGTCCATTGTCGCAGCACGATTCCGAAAGCTGGCGGCCGACGGGAATCCCAAACCCACACTCCTCAGGTGCACCGGATGCAAGAAGAAGCCGATGCCGAAGGCAGAGGAAATCTACGCCGAGGTAATCAAGAGGACGCTCGCAGCTATCGGCACCTGGGAAGTACAGGAGCGCATCTACTACAAGGCCGACAAGATCCGAGAAGAGGCCAAGCTACTCCAGGAGCAGGTTGCCTATTACGTCTCCGGACTGGAGCCGGGTGGACTTCTCACGAGAACCGAACCCATCAAGGTCATGTCGGAGGAAAGGCTTAACACTCTCATGATGAAGCTTGAGAATCTTCCCCCGGAGGCACTTAGGGACCGATGGGAGGTGAAGGGTACCGGCCGCACATACTCCGAGGAGTACGCAGAGAGGGGCATAGAGGGACTTGAAGAAGCCCTGGAGAGAGGCGGCATCAAGGTGCACCTCCACAGGGAATATGGAGCCAACCGGAACGAAAAGATAATTAAGATGAAGGTGCTCCTCCCGAAGGATCTTCGGAGTCGATTGGTCATCAAGCCAAACCCCTTCGAGGGATTCCCCTCCTAAAACACAAAAAGCCCCCCGGCTTCTGCCGGGGGGCTTTGTTTACGACTAGTCAAGGATGTCAGGAGTGTAGGGGTACTCGTTACCTTCATCATCCACAACCACAACTTCAACGATCAGATCCACAACGAACCGCCTCCCCACGACACAAGTAACTGAACAAACAAAACCCCCGGCCGAGGCCGGGGGTCTCTCTATCTGATTGGGTGTGCGTCTAGAGCTCGGACGCGATGAACCGGGAGGGGGTCTCGTACCACTCCCGCGAGACCTCGCACCTCTCTACGACGCGTACCGCAAGGGTCTTCCCGTTGTCATCACGACGGGCCGACGCCCGGATGTACTGGTAGTCAGTCCCTCCCACGAACCCCCTGTCGATCCACGCCTCCCAGGTCTCACACAAGAAGCCTGTGAGCCTCGTGACGGCCTCCCCAACCTCATCGATGGAAGTGACCGTCTCAAGGATCTGCACCGGCTTGTTCACGCCCCGCATGACAGGAAGGCCATGCCACTCATCCGGAGCGCTGGCGTAAGCCCCCTCGAACCCGTAAATCACCCGTATGTCACTACTACCCATGAAGAACAGGTTACTCGACGGTAAAGGGGGAGAAAACTCGATTACGCACGGTAGATCACCGACGACAACCCACGACACAAGTAAATGAAGAAACTAAACTTTGGCCGCCACTCGGATGAGGCCGTTCTCAAAGAGGTCTTCGTAGCAGTCGTCGCAGACGTCCACGAGGTTTCCATCCCGAAGCTCCTCGGACATCACCTCTCCCGACGGAACCAGCATGCCGCAGCCACCACACGCGGCAACGACGTTCATCGGCTCAACCTCGTAGTAGTCATCATCGAAGTGGTTATCCAGCGCGATCACAGTTCTTGTCCCTTGTCTCTGTCGGTCTCGTTGATCTGCCTCATGAGCGCCATGAGGTCTTCTGCACTGCTCACGCCAGGCCCGCCCTGTGGTGCGCTCGACACAGGCTCCGGTACTCCAGGTCCCCGATCTCGACCTGATCCCCCAAGAAGACCATCACGCCATCCTTCACGCGGGCCGTGTGTGACGCTCTACGGCCGCACCAGCAGAGAGTCTTGACGGGAAGCCCCTCCACCCGGTCGGCAAGCTCCAGGAGGCGCCTGGAGCCCTCGAAGAGGCGTCCCTGAAAGTCGGTGCGCAGACCGAAGGCGTAAGCATCGACACCAAGCCCGTCAACGAGATCAGCCATGTGATTGACCTGCTTCTCACTGTAGAACTGCACCTCATCGCAGATGATGTATGGGATTCGCCGGAAAGCACGGTGAAGCCATGAGACGTAGTCGTACAGGTCGATAGAAGGAGACACCTCACCTGCCGGAGCCTTCAAGCCCACACGAGAGGTGATGACGCCGTGTCCGCCACGGTCCTTCTTGGTGAAGAGGAGGCCATCACCTCCCAGAGAGTGATGCATCTGAAGGGCGAGGGCTGACTTGCCCTGATTCATCTGCCCAAGGAACGCCACCAGTTCAGACATAGATAATCTTCCGCCTCTTAGCTTGGGACACTATCTTCTCCCCGAGAGTTCCTAGGGCTTCCTGGTGGTACTCGTCGTACCCCCAGCCCCCGTTCAGATCTCCATGCCGGTCCTTGTCCCACCATTCTTCAAGCATGTCGTAGAGGACGGATACTTCAAGGTCGGTCAGCTCGTCCATTCTTCCTCCTCGTCGCCCCATGGGATGTCTTCAATCCAGTGGTCGCCAGGGCATTCCTGGTCTCCTGCGCGGCTCACGCCTTCTCCGCCTTCTTGGTTCGGTATTCACGGATCAGGGTCACGATCCAGAGGACGGACCAGAAGCCCTGAACGACCGGGAAGGCCAGGCCAAGGGAAAGGCCGACAAAGAAGAAGCTCAGGTTGGCAAAGATATTGAGAATGCAGGCAACCCAACCGGTCGGCTTGATGACGCCAAGCCCAAGAGCCAGGACGCCCCATCCGAAGGTGCAGAGTTCGGCAACAAGGCCGATGATTTCAGCCGTGGTCAAGGGTGTACTCCTTCTTCATTCATCAGTGCTTGGTGTGCTCCAGCTCGTACAGCGACCCCCACGACCTACCACCAATCTCAGGGTCGGTGGGGATTTCAAGCCCCTTGATGGTTTCCGCCATGAGTTCAGCAGTCATCTTGGCTGCCTTCAGCCTGTGCGCATAGGGCACCGAAAAGACCACCTCGTCATGAATCGGCAAGCGCATGTACTTAGTCAGGCCAGCTTCGTGCATCCGTACCAGGGCTCGACAGGTGATATCCCGGGAACCACTCTGGATGAAATAGTTCAGGGCCGAGTATTCACGGCCACGGTCCACGTAGAGGCGACGACCGGAAGCGGTGGTGATGTAACCGTTCCTACGCGCCTCCTGGGTCAGCTTGTCGGCAAGCTTCTTGACTCCCGGATACGTCTTCCAGAAGCCTTCTACAGCGGCCTTGGCCTCCTCCTCTCCGACACCGGCCTGTTCGTGTACTGCCTTCCACCCTCCGCCAAAGACGACACAGAAGTTAGTCGTCTTGCCAGCCTTGCGGCTCACCCCGGCAGCGTCCGCCGTGAGCTGGTGAAGGTCGTCACCATCCCGGAATGCCGCCAACATGGTTGGGTCCTGGCTGTGTGCCGCCAAAAACCGAAGCTCCATATTGCTGTAGTCGGTGGACACAATCACATGCCCTTCGTCGGCCACAAAGCAGTTCCTAACCTCAGCATCATTACCCGGGAGAGTCTGAGCCGGGATACCAGTGATACTCATCCGAGCCGTTCGCGCCTGGATGCTATTGATATTTGCGAAACAACGGTCATCCCTGTCCCGCTGCCCCAAGAACTTGTCCACCCATGTCTGACGACGTTTCCGGGCCGACTTGGCACGGTCAATAGAGTGGGCAAGCAGCTTCAGCATGTCGGAGGATCGCTTATCGCCCATGACCCGCTCAAGGAGAGAGCCGTCTACCTTCAGCTTGCCTGTCTTGGTCCGGTCAAAGTTATCGATCGGATAGCCCAGAAAGATCAGGGCATTGGCACACTGGTCCGTACTCCAAGGATTCTCACACTGGAGATCCCTGCAAATCTGCGTGTACTCCAGCTCTTCAAGGTGAAGCCTCTCAGACAGGGCCTTTGTGTACTCGACATCGAGGAGGAAGCCGGTCCGGCTCATGTAAGAGCAGATTTCGGCAACCTTGTGCTCGAAGCGAATGAGCTTCCGTGCTGACACGGGGACCAGGGGACCGAGCTTCTTGGCCAGGCGGTATGTGAGTACAGGATCCATACCGGCGTAGGTCAGATAGCCGCCATGCCACACGTCGATAGTCTCGAAGACCTTTGCCTTGGTGGTCTTCATGGAACGAGCAAGCTCCGCCATAGAGCCTTTGATCTTGTCGGCAACATCATTGCCTATGTAGCACCGCGTCAGGTCTTCGAGGCTGTGACCGGACCCGCCCTCTTTGCGGGCTCGACTATCAACAAGATGCCCAAGGATCTTGCTGTCCGTGACCTTCGGCCAGATGTCTTCCATGTTCAGTTCTGTCTGAGAATCCAATACCAGAAGGTCATAGGGGGCGTTCTGGAAGGCCAGCTTGTCTAGGAACCTGATAGCCCCCACAGCGGCATCCCAGAGGTCTTCCGAGACCTCCACAGGAACCACATAGGCCGTGCTGTGATTGCCGAACTGGACTGTGCGGAGCCGAAAGGATTCGCTCCACCAATCAAGGCCGGTGGTTTCCGTATCGCAACCGAGTCCAGCCTTGTTGGCCTTGACCCACTTCACAAACTCCGGGATGTCCGAAGCATCTTCCAAGACGTTGATCTCAACGGCATCCCCGGCAACCTTCAGGGCCGGGCACATGCGGATCACTGGGCACCCTCCTTTCGGGGCATGAGAAAGGGGCCACCGACGTGGCCCCTGATCTCAGTGCAGTCAGATCTATTCAGCGCCAAACATGGTGCGAGTCCAGAAGTCCGCAGCCATACCCTCCGCCATCTCGAAGGAGAAACCCTTACTGATGGCATACAGTTTGATCTTTTCGGCGGCCTCCACCACCTTCAGGGCAAGTTCCACGCCCTCATTAAGGGCTGCCTTGGTCGGGTCTACACCCATCTCCCCCAGCATCTTGGCGAAGGCTTCAGGGTCCGGAAGCTCGTTGTCCTTCATGAGGCTCCTTACTCGGTTTCGGTTGCGGCCTTCAGATGCCACCAGTAGTGGCATCCAGGTTGGAATAGAGGAGACCAAGGATGTCGGACAGCTTGCCGCGCTCTTCGAGCGTCAGGGAACTGGCCGGGGCGTTGAATGCCTCCTGGATGGCCTTCTGGACTGCATTGGTCTCGCCCTCATCCAGGGCGATGTGAACAGTGGTGGTGCGCTCAACCTTGACCTGCATGAAAACTCCAGTGGATAGGTGCCGGGGAGGCTGGCACTCCCAACCTCCCCACGACACAAGTTACTTCTCAAATAAAAAGGGCTTACTTGCCCCGCTTGAAAGAGCCGTCCTTCTGGCGCCACAGCGGCTCGCACTGTGCGGACTTGTCCGGGGCGGAACAGAACTTCGCGGCCCACGAGCCCTTGTCCACCAGCTTCCGGCCGTGCGGACAGTCGTCGCCACTCTCCGGCGATGCGGTCTGGGCGGCCTTGGCGGCCGGACGCGAAGCGGGGGCCTTGGAGGGCGAGTCGAAGAGGCCGGAGACGTGACTACCGGCCTTGGCCACCATCTCAAGAAGACCGGCCTCCTGGGCCTCCTTGATGCGGGTCTTGGCGGTCTCTGCGTCGCCAGCTCGAACCACGACCCACGGGGCGTCATAACCCCCGCCGTACTTCAGGGTGATAGTGAACGCTTCGGCGTCGGCAACATGCATAGGGTTCTCCTTGTTGGGGGTCTCTACTACGGGGCGGGAGTTCGACTCCCACGGGTTATCGGTAGCGAAGGGGTCCATCTCTACTCCTTAGATCGGGCAAGCACCGGAAGCGCAAGCCTCATCAAATCCGGTGTCGGTGACTTCCTCACGGTCAGCCACCATCTGTTCGTACTCGGCCTTGGTAAGCGGCTCATAGGGGCTCTGGGGGCGACTCAGGACCGGAAACACGGTCGTGCCCTTCAGGAGCGGAAGATAGCCCTTCAGGTGCTCGACTATCTCATCCTGGCTGTACTTCTCAGGGTCAACGTTCACCGTGTACGACACCGCATTGTCGGCGAAGTGCGTTTGGTAAGCGGCCTGCATATTCAGCATATCACTCAGAGTTAGATCCTGCTGAGAGATAACCATGTCTTCCGAGTATGCCTCATCACACAGGGGGTCCTTGGTGGGAATCTCGACTACCGATGTATTCGCCGCGTACTGACAAGGCTCGACCTTGTATCCCTTGGCCTTGTACTCCTCAACCTGCTTCACCTCTGTCGGGTCAACGTCAGAGAAGCGGATACGGCGGAGGAAGTACTTGGAGAAGGGGGCATGGATACCCTCGCCGGATACACCAGCCAGCTTGCTGATAGATCCTGTGGGGGCAACCGTCGTCAGCTTGACCGGCGTCGGGATTCGGAGCCAGTGGGAGTACGAGATTGCCTCATCCTCCACCTGTACGTACAGGGCGTTAAGGAATCCATGGAACGTCGGATCAGTACTGGCCTCCCGATAGCCCAGACCCCGCTTGGCCAGGAAGTCAGCCAGGCCAAGATGCCCCAGTCCAATACGCCGGTTGCGGTCGATGATCTGCCGAGACTTCGGGTCAGAGACATCAGCGTGCGTCGCACGGATCAGGTATCGGGTCATAAGCCGATGGGCTTCAAGGATCTCCTCCAAATCGCTGTCAGCAAACTGTGCAAGGTTCACGTGGCCAAGACAGCACGGCTCCCAAGGGTTAAGTGTGATCTCCCCGCAAGGGTTGGTTGCATAGATCCCGTCAGGCTCACCTTCGGCACTGTAGGAGGAGTTCCAGATACCTGGTTCTCCGTTCTCCAGGACCCCCTTCGCAATCTCCCGGAGGATCGGCATGGAAGGCGAGGACATCTTGGGGAGCAGGTCTATGAAGTCCTGGTCAATCTCCACAGAGATGTTCGTAGTCCAATGCTTGGTGAAGTCCTTCTTGCAGTGGATGAACTCCTTGATCAGAGGATCACGCCAGTGCATGACTGCCATGCGGGCGGAGCGACGAACACCACCCGACACGATGCACTGTGCGATCTCGTGGTCAATCTCCATGGCTGCCAGGCCGTGAAGAGGGAAGTCCAGAGAGGCGGACAGGATCTCACCAACGTTCACCATCATCTGAGCGAACGGCAGAGGACCGGAAGCC
This sequence comes from Streptomyces sp. NPDC001407, assembly GCF_042895325.1. Classification (NCBI taxonomy): domain Bacteria; kingdom Bacillati; phylum Actinomycetota; class Actinomycetes; order Kitasatosporales; family Streptomycetaceae; genus Streptomyces; species Streptomyces sp. NPDC001407. The sequence continues at coordinate 178,007 of NZ_JBIAWF010000004.1, read as the reverse complement.
GTACCGCCAAACTTGCGGAGGGATGCACCCTTCTCGCGGACTCGGGATACGTCATAGACGCGGTTACGATGCTCAGCCCCGTTGTGGGCCGTGTCTATGAGATCCCCCAAGGCCGCAGCCCAGCCCTCTCGGGAGTCCTCTACCGGGTAGGCGCCAGCCCACTCGTAGTGATACTCCGTCGAGATCAGACCCGCCTCAACCATGTCCAGGTAATCCGGATGGTCCGGACGGCAAACAATGTGGACCTTCGGAGGAAGCTTCACTGGGGGCATCTCCTTGAGATACCGATCCGAGTAGTTAGCGCCAACTCCCCCACCCTCAGCCAGCCGAAGCATAGTGAAGGTGTAGTGCTCGGAAGGGGCCTCCGGCACCCAACCAGAAGTCCAACAGTTATTGATGGCGAAGTTGTTAACGCCCGTGGACTTCAGATGTCGGCCTGCCGGAACAAGCTTGAAGTTGAGGATGTGATCCATCAGCTTCTCACGCTCGTCGGACTCGTGGAACTTCGCGTCCACCATGGCAAGGTTGCCATCAACGACGCGAGCAACAGTCTCTTCCCAGGATTCCTTCAGGCCATCCGGCCGGGTGCGGCTATAGGTCCGCAGGTACACAGTCTCGGCAGTCTCGTTGCGAAAGTTGGTCATGCGTTCCTTCCCTTGGCTACATATCCATTCTAGCACGCTTCCCACGTCACAAGTTATGACGCAAACGAATGAAGGATGTTAGCCAGCTCACCCTTATCCGTAGCCCCCATGAGCCGGTAGACCTCCTCTCCGTCCTTCTCGATAATCAGCGTTGGTACGGCCGTGATGCCGTACTGAGCCACTGCTTCGGGGGTGCGAGACACGTCCATGACCCGAAGGGGCATGTCTCCGACGACTTCCGCCACGACGGGAAGGAAGGTTCGGCAAGGGCCACATGTGGGCGACTTGAACAGGATGATCTCAGGCATAGTCGTAGTCCTTCTGTGCAGGGTCAAGCTCGGAGGTCTTCTTAGCGATCCCACGGTTTACAAGAGTGGTGAGCCTCTTCACCGCGTCATAGCTCATCTTGCGCTCATACTCGGACATCTCCTCGTTCATCACGAACTTCTTGAACAGGATCACCTGATAGTCATCCTTGAGCTTATGAAAGGCGGAGGTTACATCCACCCGTGCAATGAGCTTCGAATCGTTGATGGAGCAATGAGAAAGGTCATCCTTCTTCATCATCGTGGACGCCTCCTCAGCAGTGAGGCTCTTCAGTACCGTCCGGATCTCCTCGGGTGTGTACCAGTACACCGAATAGAACATGTCCTGGTAGTCACGTTCCTTGCAGGCAACGCGCGTGGACAGTCGCTTGAACATGTTGTAGATCATGCCGGGATTATCGGCAAGGATCTCCTTGTTCTCGTAGGCCCACAGTAGGCATTCCTGCTTCAGGTCATCCGCCTCCACCACCCGCCATTCGCGAGCAACGGCCTTACCGGCACGGCCAGCGATCTCCGCAATCTGTTCCCAGTCCAGAACCTTCATTGATTCCCCTACTTAATATCAGTGATCTCGGTAGCGTCGAGACGCTTGTTTCCGCGACTCCACTTACCGCAGTCGGCACAGCGGTACCGCTGATAGACCGACATGGACGTGTAAGCCTTGCCTTGCATCTTCAGTTCAGGCCCACCACAGTTCGGGCAGACAAGCTCATCACTCTCGCTGTAGAGGCGATGATTCGGATGGGAGGGAATCCAGGGCATCAGCTTGTCGTAGACCCGCTCGGTAATCACAACGTCCTGCATGTTGTACTTCCGCATCAGGGCCCAAGCCTTCTCGTCCCCAGAGAGACAGTCCACCCAAAGCTGATGACCCGTGTGGGGCGTCTTCCCGCCCACTCCAAGCTTCTGTGCCACATAGTCCAGCTTGTTGGTAGGGAAGCGAAACTGGCGCTTCACCACCTTCAGAAGGTCCACCTGAGCGAATGGCGCGGGCGGCTCCATGTCAGCCTCAAGGAACTCCCGATTGAGGTGGGGAATGTCGAAGCGCTGACCATTGAAGTGAACGACCACATCGGCCTCAGAGAGGAGCTTGTGAGCCGCCTCCAGCATTGCCGCCTTGCCGTGCTGCTTGACGCTGAAGAACATGACCTGCTTCTTGTCATGCCACTTGGCGGCAAAGCACAGCACCTCACCGGACTCAATGAGCTGAGAGAGACCGACGTTCGTATTCCACAGAGACCAGACGTGAGCCAAGTTCGGCGAGGTCTCCAAATCCAGAGTAAGTACCTTCACTTAAGAATCCCCTCCACTCGACCATCCTTGTAGTGAACGAAGCCTTCGTAGCCCTTCATCCACTTGTGTGAGTACTCCTGGTCAAGGTATTCACCTGCGGGCTCACCGTAGATCGACGGAATCTCGTCTCCATCACCACCCCACAGTTCTGACCATCGATCCCCACAGCATGAGCAATCGCCCTGACCGTCGAAGTACAGGCCAATCCCAGTGGCTATAGAGTTGGCCTCCTCGTAGCAGTCAGCCTCAACGATGACAAAGCATGAGATGCCTGCGCGCTCGTCATAGTCGAAACCTCCACCACTGTTGTTCTGCCTGTAGGTGAAGAACGGCACTATGCGCTACCTTCCCGGTCGTTCATGTCGGCCTTCTTGAGATATACGGCTACATCCTTGGCGATCTGCTCAGACCTCCAGGTGCCAAGATGCCAGCCCTGGCCTGCCGGATTGATTCGGGTCACCATGAACCCCTCACCGAGATAGTCAGGTGAGACCTGGTATCGAAAATCCACTACCTTGACTGCCCGAGTCACTTTGCAGCCTCCCAGCGCTCAATCTCCATCTCAATGTTCTTGATGGCCTTGCGAAGGTCCTGCACGGCGTCTCCCTTCAGGCCCGCCCGCCACAAATACTTGATGGCTGACCCGACAAAGAAGGGGAAGGCGCCCACGATCTCCTTGCACTCAATCCCGCTGGGGTGAGAGGTGTAGTGCGAGGGGTGCTCCACCTGGTCACCCTTGGGCGGGGTAGGCCCGCTCTGCTTCGAGAAGTAAGCAACCTCGTCGGGGAACACGTACCTCACAGAGAGGCCCTTTATCCCCGGATAGTCAAGCTCAAGCTCTGTCTCATGAAAACACCACGTGTCCATATCCTTGGACTCATTAACCTCCACCTCGTAAGGGAAGACAGTGTCGGGGTGGACGGCGACGACCATCCCAGTAAGGCCCTTGTAGATGCCGGAGGTGATCCTTACGTGATCCCCGTCGGTGAACTTCTCGTTGTAGTCATACTCGAAGGTTTCCATCAGAGTCCAATCAAATTACGGACGGCGTCACGGCCTGAAGAAAGGTAGAGGGAGTTCACATCATGCCCGTTAGGCATCGGGATGACCTTCGCGTTTGGAAGCTGACTGGCTACCTTGTCCGCGAACTCTATTCCCTGTCCCGCGTCGTCACTGTCGGCGAGAATGAAGACGGTTTCGTATCCGAGGAAGGCAGGGGCGAAATGTTCTCGCCATCCCGAGACTCCTGCCACTCCGACAGCGGGTATCCCGCATGCCACAGCAGCAAGAGCGTCCATCTCTCCTTCAGTGATTGCCACATAGGGGCTCCCTCCAATAAGAGCCTTGGTGTTGTAGAGGCGGGGCCGGTCTCCGGGAAGGCTGTAGTACTTCCCATGACCCGCATCCTTGCAGGAATGGTCTTCAATGCACCGGAACCTGATGGTTGCCGTGTACTTGGCGCCAGCGGGGCGGAGGTAGGGAATAGCCAGCATCCCTCGCGCCCTCTCATGGCCAGGAATAGGGTTCTCAACGAATCCCAGAGCGAAAGGTTCTCCGTCCAGTCCGCGTCTTGCTATGTACTCCTCTGCCGGACTGCCGGTGTACGCCTCCGCGTACCTCTTCATCGCCTGTGCCGTATCGCTGCCGGGCTTCACTGAAAGGGATACCTTCCTGGGCTTGGATGATGTCGTAGCTGTCGCCCGACATGCCGCAGGCGAAGCACTTGAAGCGGTTCTGCTTGGGGTGGACGGAAGCGCTCGCATTCCGTTCCCCATGGAAGGCGCATCGCACCTTCACCCATCGATCTGCATCGGGTATCGCGTCGAACCCGTACGACTCAAGGACTTCCCGAATGCTTGGCTTGCTCATGGCTCCCACGTCACAAGTTATGAGGCATTAAAAGGGGGCGAACGGAGACTTGATGCGCCTCGCTTCCCGAAGTCGCTCCAGTCGCGCCTTGTCCTCTGCGGTCTGCTGACGGGCCTGCACAGGGAACCTGTACGCACGGGTGGGGCGCTTCTGCTCCTGGTAGGCCGTGAAGGAATACCGGGTAACCGCCTTCTCCAGAGGGTCAGTCACTCGACGGCCAACCGTCGCCTGCTTGTCGGCGGTCGTGTTGGAGCGAACCTTGATGGAGGCGTTGCCGTACTCACGCATGAACGAGGAAACCTTCCTGAACTTACCGAACTTACTGAACTTACTGCCCGTCACGATGGTGAAGCCGTTCCCCGAGGATTCTCGGGGCTGGCGGGTCCTCCAGGTAGGACGCGGCATTCCTGGCTATCTGGGGGTCATCCCGCAGACCTCGCGCTAGGAGCTGCCGGTTGCACCGGGCACAGCACAGGCCCCGGACAACTCCCGTCCTGTGGTCGTGGTCCACGTCCAGGCGCTTCGAGCGGGACTGCTTGCACACCGCGCACACGCCCCCCTGAGCCTCTAGGAGCTGGTCATACTCGCCTTCGCCCAGGCCGTACGTCGCCTGCACCCTGGCCTCATGGCTGGCCTTGCTCCTGGCCCTCCGCTGGCACGTCAAGCAGACCCGCCCCCGAGGGGAGAAGAACCGCTCAGCCCGGTTCCTGTCGCATCGCTGGCACTTCCTGTAGCCCTTCCTGGTCACGTTCCACCCCCCACCTTCCCCACGTCACAAGTTATTAGTCAAAATTTTTTGCAGCCTCAGAAAGCTGCTTCCTCTATCTCGGTCAATGAGAATCGATCGGTGTCGAACCTATAGGACACGAAGGTGTTGCCGCTCGGGTCCGAAAATCCCTCTCGGTTCTTCACTGGGGAGATGTGAAGAGTCTGTCCGTTCATCCCATCCACTTCCTTATGGATAGTCAAGACCATAGACGGCACTCGCCCAATCTTACCCTTGATTCCGCTGAGGGGAATCGGTTTGAGTCCATCAGAGAACTCGCCTGTCACGTGATGGAGGGCAAGAACATGAGCCCCGGTTTCCTTCGCCATGGAGTTGGCCCAGTCACACATGCCTTCCAGGCCGAAGGTGAAGGACTCGGCATCGCCCGCCTCGTTATCGAGGTTGGTAATGTTGTCCAAAACTATCAGATGCGGGGCCAGTCCATAGACTTCCGTATAGCAAGCCACCTTGACTTCTACATCATCAATACTCGGCTGCGCTGCGAAGTCAAACCGTAGCCACCATCTCTCAGCAAGGATGTTCTCGATATCGTCAAGGTCATCCTCCCTGACCTTAGTCTTCATGATCCGGCTAGGTATGTCCGTCAGCATAGTCCCTGCTCGGGTTAGCTGAGTGGCTGCATTAGAGTCGCACGAGAAGTAGAGGACCGGTCGATTACATTCAATGGCCTCCTTGAGGGCCACCATGGACTTACCGGTACCAGGACCGGCCGCGACAATGGAGAACTCTCCTCGCCTGAACTGGGCCTCATACTTTTCAAGCCCCGGGAAGGGGGACGGGAGGGGTTCACCCGACTCGCCCCTAGCCCTCCGGACCTGTGGGAGTGAGAACACTTACTGTCTTCCTTCTACTTCCAGTATGCCATGGAACTTCCCACGACACAAGTTATTTCCCAAATAAAAAGGCTACGGCTCCATCGAGTACAGGAAGCAACTGTCCTTCACTGTGCACGCGAAGCAATGACTCCCCGGGTTGGCCGACCAAAGGTCATTGTCACGGATAGCCGTGGTGGCCTCGTACTGGGTGGCGAGCCACCTCGCCGTAAACGGGCGGAGATCGACCGGCTTCGTCGTAGTTCCCGTCTTCCCTAGCCACCAATCCCCCCAGTTCACCTTAACGCCATAGGTCATCTCCAGAGCAACCCGATAGGTTGCTAGCTGGATCACAGCCTTTGTGGTTCCGGTCTTGATGTCCCGGACCACGAGACCAAGGTAGGGGTCTTCCACTACCTGATCAATAAATCCCTTGACCCTAACCCCGTAAAGGTCGATGTCGAAGGGAAGCTCCAACGCCTTCTGACCATCCGGCGTGGTCCAGATAGACGAGTCGTCATCCTCTGCCCAGTCCAGGTAGGACCGGACCTGATCGGCCCCTGCCTTGCGCCGGTTGCGAATGTCCGTCTGAGGCTTTGTCCGGCCCCCTGCCATCCACATCCCGTAGTCCGGCTGCCGGGCCTGGGCTTCCTCCACGAGGGCGTCATACGACCGCTCAAACACTCCCACAGCGGCCTCTACGTCCATGGACCGTCCTGAGCGCTCGTACTCCTCTATGGCGGAGTGCACGGCTGTCCCGTGATGGAACCACGCGGCTTCCCGCTGGGGCACCTTCTCCACTCGGGCCAGCCGGTGAGCCTCGGAGCATTGGGCAAGTGTCGTGTGCTGGCTAACGCTGGTCGGCTTCACGGCTGTTCTTTCTTCCGGGTGTAGAGGCGGACGATCGGGTGTGCGCATCCAGGCAGGATCTCGGATTTCCACTTGTGTCTGATCACCATGGCGCTTTCATAGGCGACCAATGCACCAACCTTCTCTTCGATAACTTCCCACTCGTCTTCCCTAATCTCTGGATGATGGGTAACCCTGAGCGAGGTCCCCCGCTCATGGGCATCGCACTCGACACGGTATCGAGTTGCGGAAGAGGTAACTACCCTGGATGAAACGAATCCCCCTACAGCTCCTACCAGGTACCGAGTGACTTCCCTGCCAACGGAAATCATATGCATTGGATTATCGATTTGGTGAATCAAATCGCAGTCACCCTCTTGTGCTTGTTCCTAAGAACCAGTACACCCGACCCGTTCCCACGAGTCAAGTAATTATAAAGGTGGGGTGGATCACCCCCCAAGAACCTAGGCCAGGGATGAGCGCCTGGCCCTGGTTCTCACGACTCCTGGTCGTCCGCCTCCGGAGGTAGTCTGAAGAGCTTCAGGAACTCCTCAGAAGGCTTATCGAGTCCTTCAGGCCAGCGGATAACCAGATCCTCGTCTGACGGCTCCCTGCGCACGAACCGCCACTTCCAAGTTGCGTCGTAGACAAGGACGCTATGCCGGAGCCTTCGCCGGAAACCTGGAAGCTCCCGCCCCAGCTTCGTGCCGCTCACGTCCTCGCCATCCATGTCCCTCATGTGGCACCGAAGGAGCTGTGCTTGCCTTGCCTGCCCGTCCCCCGGCTGGATGTCGTACGGGATGAACTTGTACTTCGCCCGACCTTCAGCCTTTGGCATGTACCCGATCGAGGCGAGACGCCACTGAACGGCCTGCTCGGTGATCTTCTCACCCGTCTCCCTGGAGAAGTACTCCGCCATCTGGGCGTACGTCACACCACCAGCGCTGTGGATGTTCTTCAACTCGTACGCATCGGGAAGGATTGGGGGGCGGCCCGGGGTACCCATGACTGGGCTCCTTCTACTCAGGTAACTTGTTCTGTTGGTCGCTCAACACGTTACATCCCCGTTTCCCACAACACAAGTTAGCCCAGGCCCGATAACAGCCTGTGACCCCCGTCACACTATTGGTGTCTAGTGTCCTATCTGCGGCTTTGCGGACTTCATCTTACTTATGACAGGTATGAAAACAAAACCCTCCGGTAGGTATCGGTTGTGAGGTAGCCCACACGCCTCAAACTTGTGTCGTGGGAAACCTCCTGCTACACTAGAACTAAAATAGTTAGTAGGGACTCCTTAGGGAGTCCCTTACTTAGTTATAGAACTTACTTCTACTAGTTTCTCAGGTAAGTTCAGTAAGTTAGGTTCCTTCACTGGAGAAGTGAAGGTCTCCTGGGTTGATCTCCCGTCGGCAGGGACTAGACCTCTTCTGGTCGCCCCCACGGTAGAGATCCCCAGGCGTTCCAGGGCGAAGGCAAGACAAGGAACCCTTCGCCCTGAAGACTTCCCTGGCCCACTCCCGCGAAGGGTGAAGCTGACACACCACGCCCCAAGGTGGTCCAGCAGTCAGTAGGTGGGCTGGGGGTTTGTTCAGTAAGTTCAGTTACTTGTGGCGTGGGATGGGGGTGGTGGTCATGCCTCGCGCCCCGATGATCTGCCTGGAGGCCGGATGCCTGGCTAGGGCAGTCCGCAGAGGCCGGTGTGACGAGCATGCCCCAGAGCCCTGGCAGGGCTCTTCCTGGAGGCAAGGGAAGCCGAGGGGCTGGGATCGGATACGGAGAGAGGTGCTACGACGTGATCGCTTTGTGTGCGGTCTTTGCCGTGGCGGAGGCGCTGACAGCGTTGATCACATTGTGGCTCGTGCTCATGGGGGTTCTGAGCATCCTTCTAATCTCCATGCTGTGCATCGCCTATGCCACCAGAGAAAAACCCAAAGAGAAGCCAGAGAACGATAGCAAGGAGACTTGATATGGCTAGTTGGACTCCCCGTCTTACGAACGTCAAGGGCACTGATGGCACTGTCACGAGTGGCATCTACTCGAAGACTGGCGATGTGGTCGTGTTTACGGCTGACATTGTCGCCAAGAAGCCCACTCTGTCCGCCGACAGTGCGGGGTTTGGACTGACCCTCCCTGTACCGGCCAAGACTGGTACGCGATGGCTCTTCGAGCTGAACCTTGATGGCCGAGACGCTGATCCTGCTTCTCTTCAGTCTGGTCAGGGTCTTGTCTATGCCGGTTCGGACGGCTCGCAGATCGATCGCCTTCGCATCGTCCAGGACGTGTATCCGAGCAAGGATTCCCAGTACACCACTCTCACGAACCTGACGTTCTTCGAGGGCTCCCAGGAGGGCTATCCGAGGGGCGAGATTGTCACCGTGACCGGCTCCTACATTGCCGCCTAGTAGTACCTGCCCCTTCGGGGGCTTCCTTCGCTCATAGCTCAACTGGCAGAGCATCGGATTGTTAATCCGAGGGTTCCTGGTTCGAGTCCAGGTGGGCGAGCTTCGCAGAAGGCCAGCCGAAAGGGATGGTTATAGACAGGAGGGCGAAAGGCCATGGCGAGATACCCCAAAGAGTCCCCAATGCGACGGAACAAGCGCGCTGAGATCGAGCTGACGGGCCAGCGGGTGAAGGCTCCAGTCCTCCGAAACGGAGATCGGTACAGCCAGGAAACTCTTGACTGGTGGATGACGTGGATCAACTCTCCGCAGGCTGAGGCATTCCTTGCTACCGACTGGGAACGACTTCAGATGCTTGCAGTACTGGTGAACGACTACTACCTGAAGCCCACAGTGGGAAAGATGGCAGAGATTCGCCAGAACGAGACTCTTCTTGGGGCTACGGTCCTCGATCGCAAGAAGACCCTCATGAAGGGCCAGGACGGCAGGTTCCTCACTGCTGAGAACAACCCCCAGGAGCAAGCTCCCAGCGTCTCTGATGAGGAGCTGTACGGGATGCTGAACGGGGGTCTGTGATGGCTCAGACAGGCAATGCCAACGACCCTCTTCCGAAGGGCACTAAGAGCCTTGGCCCCCAGATCATCCAGTGGGCCCACAAGTACATTGTTCAGCCAGACGGCGAACACGCTGGCAAGCCTTGGAAGTTCACCAAGGAACAGATGAACTTCATCATGAGAAAGTATGCGCTGAAGCCTGATGGTTCATGGCTGTATCCAACTGCTTGCCTTCGCCGAAGTAAGGGGTGGGGAAAGACGCCCCTACTTGCCGCTCTGTGCATCATCGAGTTTGTTGGCCCTTGTCGCTTCTCCCACTGGGACAAGAACGGCAACCCTGTAGGCAAAAGGGTTCCTCTTCCCTTGGTTCAGATCGCTGCCACCTCTGTGGATCAGTGTGGACAGACGATGGACATGCTTCGAGGAATGCTTACCGAGTCTCCCGCTGAGCAGGAGTTCGGTATTGATGTTGGCAAGGGCATGATCCAGTTCAACAAGGGTCCAGGAAAGATTGTCCCCGTCACTGCCTCCTCTCGTGGTCTGGAAGGTGGACGGCCAACCTTTGTCCGGCCCCGGTGGGCTAGCTCCTGCCGGGGTCGGGCATCTTCGCTGTACTTGATGAAACACATCACTGGGTCTCCTCGAACCAGGGCCAGCACGTCTACGAGGTCATCGACCGCAATATCCGCAAGACTGCCAAGGCTGGCAGCCACTACGTAGAGACCACGAACTCTTACAGTCCCAACGAAGACTCTGTAGCCCAGCGGACCCATGAAGCCTTCCTGAACGGGGCTGGAGGTCTCCTGTATGACTGCATCGAGGCCGACCAGGACTCCATTGACCTTCGGGACGAGGAGGCCGTTAAGCGGGGCCTCAAGCAGGCGTACGGCGATGCCGTGTGGGCTGACATTCAAAGCCTCTGGGAAGCCATCTGCGACCCTCGTACGCCCGCTGCCGTGGCGTACAGGTTCTACCTCAACAAAGTTCAGGAAGATGCGGATGGCTGGATGGTCAAGGCTGAGTGGGATGCCTGCTTCGATGAGGACGACCCCATTAAGCCGGGTGACCAGATAGCCGTTGGGTTTGACGGAAGTATCCGAGGAGATAGCACAGGTCTCGTAGGCTGCCGTCTACGGGACGCGAAGCTATTCACGCTGGGGCTCTGGCAGAAGCCCGAGCATGCTGACGAGGACTGGGAAGTTGATGTCCTGTCCGTTGAGGCTGCTGTTCAGAATGCCTTCGAGGAATACCGGGTGGAGTGGCTGTATGCCGACCCTCCGTTCTGGCAGGAAAACATTGGTAGATGGTCAATCCGTTGGGAAGACAGGGTTTTCGAGTTCTGGACAAACAAGCCTACTCGGATGGCTGTCGCCACGGAGAGGTTCCGTACCGCTGCCATGGTTGGAGACCTCAAGCACGACGGCAACAAGTCCTTGTCTCGGCATGTCCTCAACGCCGTAACAAGAGAAGTCCCCCAAGGGACTCTGATTACTAAGGAATCCCCTAAGTCCAAGCGGAAGATTGACCTGGCTGTCTGTGCCATTTTGGCGATGGAGGCTCGGGCCGATGCTATCGCTGATGGACGGATGAAGATCCGAAAGAAACGTATCATCACGTTGTAAGGAGCTACCCGCCTATGTTGGGTACTTTCACTAACGGCGGGTATGCCACCAAGCCTAAGACTATCCTGGACTGGCTTATCTTCATGGAAGGTAAGCTTGCCTCCCGCCAGGCCGATATCCGCCGGTACCAGACCTACTATGACGCCAACGAAGAGACATTGGCCTTCGCTCAGCAGAAGTTCTTCAATGAGTTCGGCCCGATGTTCAAGGGTTGGCGGGACAACTTCTGTGCCCTCGTCGTGGACTCCGTATCCGAGCGGCTTGAGGTACAGGGCTTCCGGATGACTGAGGATGCCGAGGCCGACAAGGAAGCCCATGAGATATGGCAGCGGAACGGCCTGGATGCCGACTCCAACAGTGCCCATATCTCCGCCCTCGTGGCCGGTGACGCCTATGTCATCGTGTGGCCGGACGAGGATGGCGAACCTGTCATCTCCGTAGAGTCCTCGGAAGAGGTCTATGTCTACTACCAGCCTGGTTCTCGTGGCATCGCCCAGGCCGCCATCAAGAAGTTCTTCGATGACTGGGGAACCGAGTACATCACTCTGTGGACGCCGGATCAGGTTGCCACCTCCTATAAGGAGGAGGGGGACAAGGTCTGGAAGTCACCGAGGGTATCCCCTAACCCTCTTGGGGTCGTCCCTGTCGTCAAGCTGAGCAATCGTAAGCGTCTCAGGAGTAGGGGCATCGGCTCCACTGGGGACCGTCCCTTCTCTGAGCTGCATCCGGTCATTCCTATCCAGGATGCGATCACGAAGATTGCGGCTGACGCCATCGTCGCATCCGAGTTTGCCGCCTACCCCCAGAGAATCATCACAGGTCTTGAGTTTGCCGAGGACAGGAACGGCGATGCCGTATCCCCTATCCAGTCAGCCATTGACCGGATGATCCTTCTCGAAGGCGACGGGATCAACTTTGGCCAGTTCCAGGCGGCTGACCTCAAAAACTATGTGGACATGATTACCCTTCTGGTTCAGCACATCAGTACTGTATCCAGGGTCCCCCCGCATTATTTCTTGATCAATGGCGGACAGAATCCTTCAGGGGAAAGCATTCAGAGCGCCGAGGCGGGGCTTGTCGCTAAGGCCCGTGAACGAATGCTCCACTTCGGTGAGGCTTGGGAAGCTGTCATGCGTCTGGCATTTCGCATCAAGAATGATGCTCGTGCTGACGCATACACGTCTGAGGTTATCTGGCGTGATCCCGAGTACCGCTCTCAGGCGGTAGCTACGGATGCGGCTATCAAGCTCTACCAGGCTGGCATCATTCCCCGCTCTCAGGCGGCTGAGGATCTGGGTTACACCCCTCAGCAGTTTGAACGCTGGAAAGACCAGCTTGAGGAAGAGAAGCGTGAGCGCATGAAGGAACAGAGGCAGATGGCTGCTGTTACTGGCGCTCAAGGCGGCTCCGCTCCGGCTGGTAACGGTTCTAAGGCTTCCGATGAGAAGCCTGCCAGTAACCGAAACAACGCGGCTCGCAAGACTGGCGAGTCCAAGTAACCGAGTCTTTTGCATAGGCCGTTCCCGGAAGGGGGGCGGCCCTTTTTCATGCCTGAAAGAGGTATCCCCATGAGTGACCAGAACACCGAGATCAACGAGGGCCAGGAGCCGGTTGCCGAAAAGGCTGCTTCGGAGGCCGTTGATTACAAGTCTGAGGCGGACAAGTGGAAGCACCTGAGCCGCACGAACGAAGGGAAGCTCCGGGCGGCCCTGCGTGAGCTGGACGAGCTTCGCCAGGCCCAGATGACTGACCAGGAGCGAGCCCTTGAGACTGCTCGCGCTGAGGGCCGTAAGGCGGCTCTTGCCGAGTTCGGTCAGGAACTCACCTTTGCTCAGATCACCGCCGAGGCCGCCAAGGCTGGCGTGAACCTTCCCGAGGGTGTCACGGGATTCATCGACACCTCTCGACTGCTTGGCGAGGACGGGCGTCCTAACTCTGACGCCATCTCTCAGTTTGTGGCTTCCTTCTCCGCTTATCAGGCGCCGAAGGCTCCGGACTATCCCTCTGCCAATCAGCTTGGCCTTGGTCCGCAGGGTGGCTCTGGTCCTACCCAATACACGCGTGAGGACCTTCGTCGGATGAGTCCTGCGCAGATTACCGAAGCGCATGAGAAGGGCCATCTTGACGCCCTTCTGAATGGTTCTATCTAAGGAAACAACTATGGCTGTTGCACCCACTCATACTCAGGATCCGAACGGCACTACCTATCACGCTGGTGGCGCCGGTTTCGCCAAGCAGGCTCCTAACCATACTTTCTCTCCGGACCTTCATGGCATCACGGGCACCTTCATTCCGGAGATTTGGGGTTCGCGTCTTATCCAGGACCTTGAGTCCGATCTTGTTTTTGGTGCCCTGACTAACCGAACCTATGAGGGCACGCTTCGCGGCCCGGGTGATGTCGTCAAGATCCCGCATATCATCTCTGATTCCATCCATGTCCAGGGTGGCACCCTTGGCCTCTCCCCGAGCGGTAAGCCTGTTCCGGGTGACGGCAACGGCGAGAACTCCGGTGCCGCCTATGCGACCTTCGACCACTTCGACCGACTGTCGAATGACTTCCTTGAGATGCGGATTGACCAGGGTCGCACCTGGGGCTTTGAGGTGGATAACCTCCACCAGATGCAGACTCAGGGTATTGCCCTGATGCAGAACCTTACGGCTCAGTCTGCTCGTGCTCTTGCTGAGAGCGTTGACAAGCACATCGTGAAGACGATCAAGTCCGCTGTTAAGGGCAAGGATCTCAACTGGGGTGACATCAACCTTCACGGCAAGGTTCTGGCCCTGGACCTTACTCCGGAGGATGAGAAGGCTTCGAAGAGTTCTAAGACGCCTGCGGATGGCCTGTCCAAGTTTTACGAGCAGCTTCTTGTTGCTCAGACTGAGCTGAATATTCGCAATGTTCCGACTGCTGGTCGCGTCCTGGTTATCGGTCCGCAGGAGTACGCTGACCTGCTTCGTGATGAGCGATTCATTCAGGCTCATCGCATGGGCGATTCCACCAGCATCATGCGTACGGGCATTGTCGGCACCATTCTGGGCATGCCGGTTCGCGTCTCCAACTCCATTGGTCGTCACCTGGACTATGAGCCGGGCAAGAACCCGCACTATGACGGTGTTCCCTTTGTTCGCGCTCCGCACTCGGAGACTCGTGGTATCTACGGTGTCCTCATGAACTCTGAGTGTGTCTCCTTTGCGCACACCCTGTCGGACCTTGAGGCTTTCCGCCCGGAGAAGAAGTTCACTGACGCCGTTAAGGGTCGCATGATCTTCGGTACGAAGGTTATCCGTCCGGAGCAGATGGTTGTCTTCGGTGACCTCAAGGAACTGGGTGTTGAGGTGCCCGCCGAGCCGGAGGTTCCGAAGAAGGCATAACGATACCTATCGAGAGGGGGTGGCATGGCTAACCTCGTGTCCTTTGAGGATGTTGCAGCTCAGCAGGGCCGCGACCCCTCGGACTATTCAGAGCAAGAGAAGGTACAGATAGGGGCCTTCATCGAGGCCATCTCTGGAATCATCATCTCTATCTGTGGCACCGACTTCCAGTTCCACGAGAACGAGACCACCTACCTTGATGTCGAGTGGGATACAAACCTGGTCATCCCTCACGGGTATCGCCCTGTGAAGAGAATCCGGGAGGTCTGGTTCTCCGACTTGACCGGTGACGAGGAGAAGGTAACCCCTGTCTCCGACTGGACATTCCTGCGGGGGCATCTATGGAGGAATCCAACCTGGATGCCCTCGAACCTTGGGCACAACCCGAAGGTTGGCCTTCGCCTGGACTACGGGTACAAGGAAGTACCCGAGGACATCCGAGCCGTTGTGGCTTCCGAGGTTGTTCGGTGGATGGTCCAGACTCCTGGCATCAAGTCGGAGAAGGTTGGCGATCTCGAAGTCAACTATGGCTCCACCTCTAATGCCCTCTCTTCGTCCGGTCGATCCCTTCTGAAGAAGTACACCGACCGCTTTCGCTCAGCGAAGGTGGTGCGCTGGTGACCTACCACTACAGAACTCCGGTCGCCATCTACAAGACAAAGCTCGTCAAGGATGCCTACGGCCAGCACAGAGAGACCGACTACCAGTCGCCCGTCTGGTCCGGTATGGCTTCTATGCAGCCCTGGAAGACCAAGGAAGCCAAGACTGAGAGTGATGTCTCTCAGGAGTGGTTCAACGTCTACATCCCGAAGGCCCTCGCTCTGAACTCCACAATGCGGCTCGTCGCCAAGAAGGTGGAGTACGAGATCGATGGAGATCCTGAGCAATGGCCCTTCGGCTACCTCCATTACACCCGGATCAACATCTGGAGGGTTGGCCCCTGATGGCTGGCAGGTCTGAAGTATTCATTGATCCGACTTTCCCTTATGAGGCTTGCGCCACTCCCGAGATGGAAGCCTTGGTAGTCAGGGCGATGCAGATTGCCTACAACTCCGTCTACAAGGCAGCCCCTAAACGTGGCCCTGGTCCTGCCTCCAACGGCCAGTTCCCACACAAGGGCTCTTACGCTGCTGGCCTTTCCATTGAGAAGGAACTGAGGGGTTACGGGTGGGAAGCAAGCCTTAAGGTCTCTGCCGTGAACTGGCACTTTGTTGAGTTCGGCTTCCGGGATCGTGCAGGAAGGGAACATAAGGGCCTTCACCTGCTTGAGAAGGGCCTCAAGAAAGCTGCTGCCGAGTTGAGGAAGGCTAGATGAGAGTTGACCCCGCAGAGGTCTTGGTTACCTATCTGGAGTCCATAGAGGAGTTCGAGGGAGTATTCATCTCCGCCGATGCGATCGGCAGAGAGGTGGGTACTCCCTCAGTCATTTGTGACGCTCATGGTGGCGAGCGCACGGTGAGGGGAACTATGGACCGCTTCGACTTCACCATCAACACCTACGGAAAGTCGAAGCGCGAGGCTGCCGGGCTGGCTTATGCCGTCCGAGAGTACTTGCTTGAGTCCCTTCCCAATCAGGTCGTCTTGGGCTCCTATGTCGCTGACGTGGTTGAAATAGACGCCCCCGCATCATTCCCTGACGACTTCTCCAGGGAAGCAAGGTTCATTCACAGCTTGTCCATCTACGTCTTTGAGGTTGACCCTGGGCGTAGTACATGAAGAACTAAGAAGGAATATCTATGGCTGCTAACAACACTAGCAACGTGCGGTTTGCCCCCAACGGGCGGCTGCTTGTTCGCAAGTACGATGACCGAAAGAAGGTTCTTCGTGCTGGCAATGACATTCTCGATCCGGGCAAGCCTCTCCCTCAGGAAGGCGAGAATGCCTGGCATGAGATGGGTTGGGTTACGGCCGATGGTGTCGAACTGACCCCTTCCATTAAGACCTCTGAGGTTGAAGCCTGGCAGTCGGCGACGCCAATTATCTACAGCGTGGAAAGCGCCGCCCTCCAGGTGAAGGCGACTCTCATGGAGGTCAACCCCACTGTCACTCAGACGTATTTCGGTACTGACTGGGTTGAGATTGATGGTCTTGAGGGCGTCTACGGTCTGGATATCAAGTCCAACCCGGACCTTTCCGAGATCGTCATGGCTATCGAGTGGGAGGACGGCAAGGACCGTAACCGCCTCATCATCCCGCACGCGATCGTGTCGGACCGGGATTCCATCAAGCTGACCCGCAAGGACAACCAGGAATTCGGTCTCACCATTGACGCCCTGGATGAGGATGGCGAGCTGGCCAAGCTGGTGACCACGAAGAACATGTCTGGCTCCGGTGGCGGCAAGCCTGAGCCGAAGCCGGGCAAGCTTCCCGCTCAGCCGAAGATCAAGGCCGACTTCTCCGTCGGCAAGAAGTAACCGAACTTACTGAATTAACTGGAGTTTGCAAATGGCAACTTTCAAGAAGCCGATCGAGGTTGCGATCACCGACGCAGGTTTCAATGACGCCAAGTACGGCCGGGCGGATGTCTTCAAGATCGAAGCCGGTCTAAACGCTGAGACTGCGAAGGAGATCAAGCCTTCGCTTGCCACTCAGGGCGAGATCACCAAGACCGAGCTTTCTATTGACGAGCTGACGACTGCCTTTGGCGCGACCGTCAAGGTTGGCGACAAGATCAATGTTGTGGTTACCGCCATGAACGGTAAGGGCAACTCGTCTCCCTCTGAGGTTGTGCCGGTTGACGTCACCGCCGAACACATTGAGGTGGTGCTCAAGGCTCCGGCAACGGCGGAGGTTGAAGCCGAGTTCAAGAAGGATTCCTCTAAGTAGGGTCCCCTTTCCTTAAGGCTTTAGGGAGCGCGCCTCAAACGCTCCCTTCTCTCTTCTCTCAATCAAGACTATTTTTACGAGGTACACATCATGGCTGCTGCCGTTAAGAAGACTGCTGCCCCGAAGAAGGCTGTTGCCGCTCAGGCCATGGAGAATGAGGCCACTGACACTTCGGGCGAGTTTGAGTTCAAGGGTGTTACTTTCACTGTCCCGAGTCAGATGGATATGCCGTTCGCGGTCCTCAAGGCCATCCGGACTGGTGACGAGATAGACATTGTTGCTGCCATGCTTGGCCCTAAGCAGTGGGCCGCCTTCGAGGACTCCGAGCCGACTATTGGTGAGTTCCAGGAGTTCACGGAGAAGGTTGCTGAGGTTGCCGGGTTTGGTGACCCGGGAAACTGATGTGGGTTGCCCATGTCCTCAACGAGTATCCCGAAGAGCTAGAGGCGGACCTTCTACAGTTCTTTGGGGTTGACCTCTTGGACCTGTGGCATAACCGGCTCTCCCTCCGAAGGGTCTGGGTTCTGTCCAAGAGACTCATGAGCATGCATGGGCAAGCGGCCCTTCCCTCCGCCTTCGATGAGTCCCTTTCCTGGGGCACCAAGGAACATCTCATGGCCAAGGTGTCCGATGCCCTTGAAGTGGCCAACTGGATGTTCTTGCGCGCTAACAGTGACGAAGAAGTTCCATTCCCTGAGCCTGTGCCTCGACCTGGTCAAGAGAAGCCTGAAGAGAAGCCCAAGAAGATGGCCTCTACTGTCGAGCTTTCCTCTTTCCTTAACCATCTCAACTCACAGCTCTAGGGAGTGCATATGGCTGACGCACCTGGTATCCGCACAGCTACAGGCTATGTTGATGTCCGGCCACGCATCAATCAGGCTGCCCTGACCACGTTTGCGAACAATCTCGTGAAGTCCCTGGACCGTGCCGGGGCTAAGGCCGGTGAAGGATTCGCCACGGCCTTTACGAGGGCTGCTGCACGGTCCTCCATCAACCTGACCCCTCTCATGCAGAGGGCCAACGCGGAATCCGCTACGGGCGGGCGTCGAGCTGGTGAGGCTTACGGACAGGGCCTGTCTACTGGCGCCGAACCCGGCATGGCCAAGCTGGCTGCCGAGATGGCTGCCATGAACACCCGGCTCACAGCCCTCCAGGCCGCCGCAGGGCGGCAGGCTGGTACAGCCATGGGTGCTGGCCTGGGTACCGGCCTGACTACGAGTGTGGCGACTACGACGGCGGGCGCTAGTGCCCTTCTGGCGAGGTCCGGGCGGACAGCTGGTACCGCGTGGGGTCGCAGCTACTATGCGGCTGCTACTGACGAGGTAGGTAATGCCAGGAAGTTCCTCAACAAGCATCTCAAAGCCGTAGAGAACGAGGTCACTGCTTCGGCAAACCGTCTTAGAGATACGGGCCAGGTTCTTACTCGTAGCCTGACTACTCCCATCCTGGCCATAGGTACCGCTGTTTCCCTTATGGGTATCAAGTATGCGGATGCCATGAACACGGCTCAGAAGCGCATGGAGTCCATGGGTGCTTCTGCCAAGGATTCAGCTAAGTCCCTCACTGACCTTAACAACTTCGCTATCAAGACCCCGTTCGCTTTCGACGGCATGGCCCTTGCCGTTACGCGAATTATGTCTGTCGGCAAGTCTGCCGGTGAGGCCACTAAGGAGATCAAGGCATTCGCTGACATGGCGGCTGCCCGTGGTGTTCAGGACACGCAGACATTCAATCGCGCCCTTAAGGGCTTCACGGATGTCCTGTCCTCGGGCACGGTCCATGCCCAGGACCTTAACCAGCTCGTCAATGCTGGTATTCCTATCTACAACGACCTAGCGGAACAGCTTTACGGTTCCCGGGATGCCGTAGGTAAGGTCAAGGACGCCATGAAGGGCGGGGAGATTTCTTCCCAGCAATTCGAAAAGGCGATGGGGAAGGCTTGGAAGAGGTACAAGGATAGCGCCGAGGGTGCCGCCACTTCCATCACCGGTTCCTTCCAGAACATGTTTGAGAAGATTTCTACGGAGTCTTCGAAGATGTTCGGCCGCTTTGCCACTGCGGAAGATGTCGCGGCCGGTCTAACTACTCCTGATGGCAAGAAGGTCAAGGAAGGCCAGTTCGTCTATACCGAGTTCGGTCAGACCTTGGTGGACCTGACGGGCAAGATTGGTGACCTCGCTACCGACGCCATGCCCCTCCTTCAGGATGCTTTGAGTCTGGTCATCCCACTTCTCGACAAGGCTATCGACCTGATATCGAAGTTCGTCAACTGGTACAAGGATGACGACAGCGACGGATGGCTTAAGACTCTTGTCAAGTATTCGCTTCTTGCGGGCCCTGCTCTTATCGGCCTCGCTGCTGGACTTAAGATTGTCGCTGGAGCCTTCAATATTGTCCGTGGAAGCGTCAACGTCATCATGGGTGCCCTTCAGGGCAGCATGAAGCTTATCGGCGGTTTCGCTAAGGGTCTTCGCGGTGCCGCTCGCACGGCCAATCAGTTCCTTGGTGGTGTCGCTGCCGGAAAGGGTAACTTCAAGGAGGAGTACAAGGCCCGTCGGGACGAGTACCGCGACCGTGACCGGCAGAGAGAAGAGCAGAGGTCTCAGCGTCGCCAGTCCCGTACTCCGGATACTTCTAACCTGTCTCAGGCCAATAGTCAGCTCAGCGGCCTTGAGGCTGCGGCCCGTAAGGTCGATCAGGCTCTAGACAAGGTTGTCCTCCGCCTTACTCAGATCAACACTGAGAAGCTGGATAAGATCGAGCGAGAGTTTGAGTCCTTCGCGCGTCAGGTCGGTGGTATCGAGTCCAAGATCAAGGGTATCGGTACCGAGATTCTGTCCCTGGATGGCAAGAAGACTGACCTCGTCGCCCAGGAGTTCACTAGCCTCTCTTCTAACGCCCGGTCTTCTCATGATGCGGTAGAGACGATCACTCGTGAGATGAACCAGCTCAACGACAAGAAGACCAACCTTGTCGTTGGCCAGTTGGACGCCCTGAAGAACAATGCGGGACAGGCTAAGGCTGCTGTCGATTCTGCCGCTGACCGTGTGGACCATCTTGACGGGCGGAAGCTCACCAACCTGGATAAGGAGTACACCGACTTCCGCTCCAAGGTGATCGCCGCTAAGGGTGCAGTTGATGACCTTACCTCCAGGGTCACGGCCCTCAATGATCGTGACCTCGATAAGATCCAGCGCGAGTTTGGGACTCTGCGAGCCAAGGTCAACGACGTAGACACTTCTGTCGGCAACAACAAGTCTGGCCTCAATAGCCGTATCCGCAACCTGAACGGCATCGACCTGGGCAACATCAAGCGAGAGTTTGACGGGCTCAAGGGCTCTATTGCTGGTGCAGACAAGAAGACCGGTGAACTGAATACCTCTATCGGTAAGGTTAACAACGCTACCGGTGGTGGTCACGGGGGTTCTGGAGGCAGTAAGGGCAGAAAGCCCAAGGCGTATGCCCGTGGTGGCATCCTGCCCGGATACACCCCCGGACGGGATGTTCATCTGGCTGCCTTGTCTGGTGGCGAGGCCGTTATGCGTCCCGAGTGGACTCGTGCGGTCGGCCCTCAGTACGTCCATGTCATGAACGCTGCCGCTCGTGCTGGTGGCGTCCCTGGCGTCCAGAAGGCTCTTGGCCTGCCTGCCTTCGCCAAGGGAGGTATTGCCGGTAGGAAGGGCGGGAATTACGCAGGATGGCTGTCTGGTCCTATTGACGAGCTTCGCAACCTGCTTGATGTCACCCCGTTCACTCAGACCATTTATGGTTCGGCGGCCCTGGCTAAGACTTCCTCCTCCCTTGGCCCTATGGGTAAGGGCATAGGGGCTTGGTCTAACCTTCAGTCGAAGTGGGCTGGCGGTCCGTTCAGCGTCCTCCCCGACAAGATGGCTGGATGGATGGGAAGCAAGCTTCCCAGGGCTGTTCGTGGCGTAAAGGCTGGATTCCCTTGGACTACTCTTGCTGGTCTTGCCTTGGGTGCCATTGGCCCTACAGCTTCCGACAATTTCATGAAGGACATCTGGCACGGGGACGGAAATATCCTCCAGCGTGTCACCAACTTTGCTGGGGACACCTTTAGTCCTGATGCCCTTGGCGGCATGATCATGGATCTCCTCAAGTCCATAATGGACGAGATCGAATCCATCTGGTCCATGATCAAGGGTGGGGCAAAGCTCATTAAGGATCTGATGTCAGATCCGGTAGGCACCGCCAAGAACTTGTTCGAAGAAATGAAGGACATGTTCACTGGTGTCGTTCAGGGGGCCTTCGACAGCTTCCGGGATATCACCAAGATCCTCGATGATCCTGACGAATGGGTCCGTGAGGCTTTCGAAGCCTTCCTTGAGCGAGCTAAGGAAGCACTCCCTAATACCAAGGGATTGTTCGATTTTGCCAATGGCGGGACGGTTCCTGGTTATTCCCCGAAGCGGGATAGGGTTCATGCTCGCCTATCTCCGGGTGAGGCTGTGCTTGTGCCGGAGACTGCTCGCGCTCTTGGTCCTCGGACTATTGCGGCCCTGAACGACGCAGGCCGGAGCGGAGACCTTGGCGGACTGTGGGCACAACTTGCGGGTTCCCTGGGCGGCATTCCTGGAGCCTCTGAAGGCAACGGGGAGGGTCAGGACCCTGCTAAGGCTATTCAGGCCCCCATAGCGGCCCTGAAGCTTCTGGAAGATGCCATTAGGCAGTTCGTTCAGGGTGTGGCTATTCCTCTGTGGTCTGAGCTGGACAAGTCCACTACGGCGGCCTATGACACCCTGACGAGCACCACCAGGAGCTTCGCGGACAGCTCTAGAAGCGAGTGGGACAGGATCGCTTCGGACGTGCATTCCTCGTGGTCCAGAAGCCTTCTGCCGGACTTCCAGGCTCTTGGCGCCTACCTGTCTGGTCCCCTGGCTCAGGCGGAGGTGAACTTCCAGTCCACCAATCAGAGCGTGTGGGCTGATGTGCGGTCCAAGGTCGATTCTGCCTGGTCGTCCATCAACGGCACCTTCAACCGGATGTCTTCTGGGGTCCGCTCTCTGGAGTCTCAGTTCTCCAGCTCTGCTGGAACTATCCGTACCACCTGGGATCAGGCTATGTCCTTCGTGGACAGGGCCACTCGGAATACCGTCCTCGGCGCCTACAACAATGGCGCGGTGGGGATGATGTCGGAGATGGCGAAGCTTGCTGGTGCACCCGCACCACTCAAGCCTCTCCACTTCGCTTCTGGTGGTGTTGTCCCTGGGTATGCTCCCGGGGTTGACCGTGTTCCGGCTGTCCTTTCTCCGGGTGAAGGAATCCTCCGCCCTGAGGTTGTTCGACAGCTCGGGCCTTCCACCATTCTTGAGTGGAACCGTAACGCCAAGGCGACCGGAAGGGCCTTCGCTAATGGTGGCATCGTTGGCGGTGCCGCCTGGGTGAAGAAACACAAGGATGATCCCTTCGCGGGTTACCAGGAAGCGATTGGTAAGGGCTGGGCTGCCGCCATTGAGCCCCACCTGAAGGACGTTGCTGACTCTTTCAAGGTTTCGGGGAAGATTCTCTCTGATGCCTTCCGGAAGGGTAAGCCCTGGATGGAGGCCAAGGGTAAGTTCTGGGATGACAACACTGGTGGCAATGCTGCTGTTGTTCGTGTCGCCTGGGATGAGTTCCGCAAGGAAGCACCCATGGTCGGCGGCTCCAAGTACAACTTGGGCAACGGTGAGGCTTGGTGTGCCGACTTTGTCTCCTACGTGGTAGACAAGGCGGGAGCCAATAAGTCTTACGGAAACTCGCCTAAGGGCGCTCCGGGTAGTCGTTGGCCTGCTGTGGCTACCTGGAATTCCCGGATGCCTCATGGTCCTCTGAGCGAGGCCAGGCCGGGTGACCTTCTCACCTACCGTGGCGATGGCCATATCAACATCGTCGTTGGAAAGAAGGGCAACCAGATCGAGACTATCGGAGGTAACGAGTCCAACTCCCTGAAGCACTACTTGGGGTACGGCAATACTGCCTCTGCTCGCCTGGTTCCTTCTGGTGGTGGCGATGGGAAGACTTCGTTCAGTCCGTGGCCTGGCGTCCAGATAGACCTTCCTGGCGGCATCCCTACCGCTTCAGGTGATCTGGGCCAGCAGGGTTATCACGCCTCCCCTGGTAACGCCATGGGCATTGCCGAGGCTCTGCTAGAGCAGAAGGGTTGGCGTCAGCATTGGCAATCCCTCTACAACCTGTGGGATGGCGAGTCTAACTGGAGCTGGAATGCTACTAACCGGTCTTCCGGCGCCTACGGCATTCCGCAGTCCCTTCCTGGCTCCAAGATGGCTTCTGCTGGCTCTGACTGGCGTGACAACGCCACGACTCAGATCCGCTGGGGCCTGGGGTACATCGGGGAGCGTTACGGCGATCCCTCTAAGGCGTATTCGTTCTGGAAACGGAACAACTGGTACGCGAATGGTGGACTTGTCACCAAGCCGACTGTGGCCATGGTTGGCGAGGCCGGTCCTGAACTGGTGCTTCCCCTGTCGCGTCGTGAGCGTACGGAGGAGCTTCTTGCTAGGGCTGGTCTGGCTCAGAAGCAGGGTCACACGGTCATCGTGAATGCGGCACCTAATGTGCCCACCGAGGACCAGATCATCACGAAGCTTCGACAGTTCGAGATGTTGTACGCCTAGATGGCACTGGGGGCCACCTCCTAACGGCGGCCCCCTTTTCTATTGGAGGTTTCCATGCCGATTCCCGCAGAATTTCAGGAACTAGTCGATCCGGGGCAGGATGGGGGGTGGACTACTCCCCCCTATCAGCCCGAGCACTGGCAGAGGACTCAGGTGTTCATTGAGTCGAATGAAGGGCATCGACTTCACGTGACTGATCGACCTAACCGGCATAGGCCCGGGTACTTCCTTCAGTCTGGCCCTGACGGCTGGGACCTTCCTCGGTTTGATCTCAAGTTTGAAGAGAGTCCCAATCTCGACGGCGGATACTTTCGATCTGTTCGGGCCACCACGAGGGAAATGGCCCTTCCTGTCTACATCTACGGGTCTGACCGTAGGGGAGTCATCGACCTTAAGAGGCAGCTCTTCAACGCCATGAATCCGAAGAACGGTCCAGTTCGGATTGTGGCTCGTGAGGCCAATGGATCTACCCGTTCCATCACGGCCTACTACGTGTCTGGCATGGAAGGTAACGAATCCCGAGAGACCTCCGGTTTCACCTGGATCAAGTATGTGGTGGTCGTTCGGGCTATGGAACCGTACTGGACTTCTGGAGCCCCTGAGTCTCACGCATGGTTCATGAACCCTGAGCGCCATTGGTTCCTCACCAACAAGAAGGACCACTTGAATTTCATCCCCATCCGCGTCTCCGATGGCCTCATCTCCTCTCCTCGCAACGAAATCCCGGTTGATGCCGATGTGGAAACTTGGCCGGTATGGGAGATATACGGTCCGATCAGTGGTGAGATTGCCTTCACGAATGAGACGTCCGGCAAGTCCCTGACATTCGGTCCTAGCTTCGGCCTTGCTTCGGAGAATGACCGAATTGTCATCGACACCCGACCCGGCATCAAGACCATCACCAAACAGCACTACAAGAGCGGAGAATGGCTTGATGACTCTAAGCCTAACTGGTGGAACCGCCTTGGCGAGAACCCCCAGCTTTGGCCCCTCGTTCCTGGAATGAACCTCGTATCAGTTGAGGGTCAGGGTGCCGTGGGCGTTACCACTCGCATTGTATGCACCTATCGGAAGCGCTACTTCTCCTATGCAGGGTGACCATGACTAACTACATCATTGAAGTTCGAGATGAGGACTTCCGCCGCATTGGTCAGATCGATCAGTACATGGACTTGGACATAGTCATCCGGCACTGTCAGCCTGGTTCCTGGAAGATTGAGGTGATGGAAGGCACCAGGGCCGCCGAGCTTCTTCAGCGGGGCCGTGGCGTTGTCATCTGGAATGCCGACATCGGTAAGGCTCTGATATCTGGTCCCGTTCAGCAGATGCAATACTACTGGACCAATGATCAGCACACCGGACCAGGCTCCATCTACTTCTCCGGCAAGAGCGATGACCAGATTGTCTACTCTCGTGTTGGCTGGCCGGACCACACTAAGACCCTGGCTAGGCCATGGAGCGAGGAAAAGAACTCCAAGAACCCCATGGACAAGACTTCCCAGGTCTTCAATCAGCAGCCTGCCGGAGATGTCATCGGCTTCTTCTCTCTCCGCAACTTTGGCGGTGATTCCCTTCCCGACCGTACCGCCAAGGGGCTTGAGGGTTTCACGCAGTATCCGGCTGGCCTCGGAGAGAAGGTTGATGCCGACGTTCGCTTTGCAGAGCTGGGGAAGCTCTACGAAGACTGGTGCGAGCGCGGAAATGTGGGCTACCGGATCATCTACAACCCCAACACGTCAAAGCTTGAGTTCGAGCTATACGAGACTGCCGACAAGAGCGATAGCGTGATCTTTTCTCCGGAGATGGGGAACATCAAGCAATACTCCTGGCAGATGGATGCTCCATCATGCACAAGGGCCATTGTGGCAGCACAGGGTGAGGGCAAGAACCGGTACATCATGCAAAAGGTGAACCACGAGGCCGAAGCCGAGTGGAACAGGATGATCGTTGAGAAGTTCATCGACCGTCGAGACATTCCCGTTAGCCGCAAGGAAGACGGTTCCCCGAACCTGGTCAAGGAAGGTGAGTCCCCTCCAGAGGGATATCCCGACTTGGCGACCGCCTTGAAGAAGATGGAGGACGCAGCCGACGAGGCCCTGAAGGAGGGTGAACCGAAGGCCAGCGTGAACCTTGAGCCCATCGATGTTCCTGGCTGCACTTTCGGCAAGCATTACTGGGTTGGCGACAAGGTAACCGTGTACTCGATTACAGGCCGCAAGGTTCAGCACCTGGTGCGCGAAGTACGCATCACCCACAACGACAGTGAGGACAGGGTCAGCCCCTCCATCGGGGACAAGACCGAGAACGGTCCATTGAACATCTATAACGACGTCAAGAATCTGCGTCGGCAAGTCGAGCATCTTAGGACGAGGTACTGAACATGGCTAACAACGCTAAGGCTCTTGAGCCGAACCTTGATACCGAGAAGTCTTTCCCGTTCAGTGGGGGCGGGGCTGACCAGAACACCATTGACGAGTCTCGGTGGTCCTTCATGGCCTCCAACTGGCAGGGGGATTGCGTCATCGGCCCGTACGTCGCCGGAAAGCTCCAGGAGGGCGGCCGGAGCGTCGTCGGCATGGAGAACGGGTACCCCGGTGACGATTCCCTGCGCGTGCGGAACCTGGACAGCGGCAAGGTCTCCGTGCTTCCCGGTACGGCCATCGTTCGCGGCTTCTACTACCAGAATACTGACGAGCGAATCATTGACCTGTCCACGGAACAGGCTGGCTTGAATCCTGGACAGAAGCAGGTCGTCACCGTTGGTCTTCAGCTTCGCATGGACAAGAACTGGGTTGCTGTTGATATCCGCCTCGGCACTCCGGCGACTGGCGCGGCTCCAAAGTCTCCGGAGATCAATGACAACACTCCGGGCGGCAACTGGTTCATGCCCCTCGCGGACGTGACGATTAGTGGTGACACGAAGAACATTGAGACTCCGTTTGACCGTCGCCAGTACCGCATGTCCAACATCTACACGGTTGGCGATAAGGCGAACATCCTGGACCCCCAGGCCGGTAGCCTCACGTACGAGGCTTATGGCAAGCAGAACACCGAACGCCTTTGGTTTCGCAGCCTCAATGAGTGGTCCCTGATTATGGAACTCGGCCGCTACCGGAACATGGACAATTCTCAGGTTCAGCTCATCCAGAGTGGCGGTTCCCTTCTTCCGGCGAGCATCCGAAACAACTTCGACTGTCGCATGAAGTACAAGTGGATCAGTCCTTGTACTGTCACCTTCTCCATCTTCATCAAGAACAAGACCAATAGAATCATCGATGTCCCTGGGCTTGGCTTTCGACTCCCCGCCTCTCACACCAATGACGTACTTCAGGTGTTTCAGGCCGTTCTTCGCCAGGATCAGGAACATGTCGGTTACTACTCCAACTGGAATGTTGGGGCTGGATACTGCTACGACACCAACAGTGCCAACGTGTACTTTTTGTTCCCTCGCTACTACACACAGGCGTCTCACATCCACTGGAACGGTATCGACAATGACTTCGTGTACACCTTCCCCGCAGGCGGAGACCTGACCTGCTCTGGAACCTTTGAGACGCTTCAGCTCGGTTAAGGAGAATCATCATGGACACTGACCGGCATCTTTTCGGTGGCGACGTATGCTCTGCTGCCGAAAACAGTCAGGGCGTACGAATCCCCAACACCTATGGCGTGGTCTACCGGCACAAGAATGCCAGCATCACAGAAACCGACCTTCTCACCGAAGGCGGCTCTCCTGTCACCCGCGTCCATTCTGACGATCGGGGAATGGTGGAGCCTTTCTACGGCCCACCTGGGGTCAGCACGATGTGGATGGACTTCAATGCTGGCCGGTACCAGATCTTTGCCGTGGATATGGATACCCGCATTGCTAACCACCTCACGGACGGCCCCGACGAGGACCCCCACGGAACTCTTCGCACTGCCCGTGCGGAGATGGAGTCTTATGTAAGCAAGATCGGCTCTAATGACATCGATGCTGTGGGGACTTCTGCCGAGTGGATCAGGGTTGCATCCGATGACACGGATGCAAACGTGGCCACCCTTCGGAACCGTGAAGGGATCGCCAGGTGGGCTCTCAAGAAGGATGGGAGGATGGACATCCAGCCTGCCTATCGTCCGGAGACTGCTAAGCAGTACGCGATACGCGCTGTGACAAAGGCTGATGCTGTCGCCTACGCAGTCAGCAATGCCGATGCCAGCGGGGCTTCCAATACCTTCACGGTCAAGGGTGATGGTTCGGCCAACTTCAGCGGTGATGTCACTCTAAACAAACCAATCATTGCCCCCAACGTAGGTTCAGCTCGGGTGTATTCGGGCCCTGAAGAGCCCAGGAACCCCAAGACCGGTGACGTGTGGATCGCCTATCAGGTGGACGGCACCCCGGATAAAGGAGCGGTTTAAGCATGGCTAACGCTTCCTACGTGTGGGATGGGAAGAAGTGGAACCCCCACCCTGTCACCGTGAGGGATGGCAACCAATGGCGGCAAGCGGAATCCATTCCCATGTGGGATGGAGTCGAGTGGCGTACTACCGCCCCGGAGCCGTGGGAGTTCTCCCAATACATAGATTCCAACGTGAGCGAGCACGACAACCCGCCTGAGACAGTCACAGGGGCCATTCCGTCTGGCCTGAGACTGGCGGACCTGGTGTTGTCTGTCTGCGTCTCCTACAAGGCCGAGAAGCCTCCGGCTGCCGTTCCGCTTGATGACTGCGTGAACTACATGTGCCAACAGCTAGTGCCTACTGAGATCCGCATGGATGCGATCCTCTTCCCCTGGTCTCCCGCACGAGGGAATTCCGTCACGTGGGGCACTAATGGTGCGGAGCACGTCTCGATTTTGAACATGGTGTACCGGAATACCGAGTTCAGTAAGTGGCAGCAGGGACCTAAGCCGGAGACCAAGTCTGCCAACAGTGTTAGCAGTCTCCCTCTCAAGACTTCCGGCGAATACCTGAATGTCTTTGTCGCGGTAGCCGCCTCTCCCACCATCGGGAATTTTCGGTGGCCTAGCGGGGTGAAGGAGAGGATTAGCCAGTACGGCCAACACGGGTCTATGGGCATCCGCTTGTCTGCCGCCGACATTCAGGGGACTAAGCCTGACCCGGGTGATGTACTGGTGAATGGTGTTGCAGAGGCCATGTCCGTGGTTCGGTTCACCCTCCCTGGACGTAAGGGCCATGGTCCCCTGACTTGGATTCTCGATAACGAGAACGCTTCAATCCTTGGCCAGACAGCCACACTCTCTTAAGGAGTTCCCCCATGGTTAATGTCCCCAATCGCGAGTACTGGCAGCCGGGGGAGGAGGTGAAGGCTGACAAGATGAAGCGGCAGGTTAATGACTTCAATGACGTCCTGTCCAAGCAGGACCATCTACTGATTCAAGGCATTGACAAGACGTACCCGCTCAAGTCCGGACAGCCGCTCGCCTATCTCTCCATCGCTGGTGAACCTGATGTTTCCGGCGGGTGGGGAAAGCCCACGGGGACCTTCCCTACTGACTACAACATCCCTGCCGATGGCGTGTACTTCTTTTACGCCGAGTTCTCCCCTGGCCAGCCTCCTAGTTCTAACGCCACTGACCTTGCGACCAGCATTCAGCTTCGCCTGAAACACAAGAAGGCTGGACAGACCAAGTGGGATTGGCGGCACCTCTCTAACGCTATCGAGACGAACAAGTACATCCATAGGGATCGGCCGGTTCACTTCTCGGTACAGATTTTCAGGTCTATGTACCTGCGCAAGGGTGACGCAATCATGTTCACCGCCTACCTCGGACACCCCGAGGAAGGGGCATGGTCTTCCAACTGGGCTCCTGAATGGAAGTACGGAGCCCCTACCAGTAACAGGGTCATTGTTTGGCGTATGGACTTCGGCGCTACCGACTATGAGAATCCGTTTCATGTTCCCATGCCTGCGGTGAAGCCTTGGAATGATGGTGAGGTGATCACTGCGGAGAAGATGAACGAGCAGATCACCAATGTGCGTCGAGCCCTGTCTAACACTCCGCGATTCAGTGTCCATGTGGCTGCCAGTAGAAGCCCTGGGACTCTTTGGGATGTCAACTGGGACTCGAAGTACAAGGAACAGCTTGGGGACTGGAAGTTCAATGGAACCCACGCGACAGCCCCTGAATCTGGTGTCTATTTCATCGCTGCGGACGTGTCGGCTGATGGGAGTACGGACAATGTCCCGGCCTATGTGAAGCTCTATCTCAACGTGGACGGCAAGGCTGTAACATCGGTCGATAAGCAGTTCCAGAGGAAGGCCAGTGAACAGCAGCCTTCGGCAGCCACTTCCCTTCAGGTCTTCTCCATTAGGTTCCTTGAGAAGGGGCAGCGGGTTCACCTTTCTGTGGAGTCCCAAGGAACGAACCCCGCTAAGCCTACGGCGAGCGTTTTCCCCGCCAATCCTTCAGATGGCAATGGGGAGTTCCGGCGAAGCAGCTTCTCTATCCATATGATCGCCCCTGGCGCCAAGAGCTTTGTGAGCTAGACATGAAGAACATTGATTGGAAGGTTGATCAGGTAGTCAGCGCCTCTGACATGACTCAGGGGGTAAAAGAGTGGAATGACATACTCGGCAACCCTCCCCGAATGCTTGCCTCTGATGCGGCAACCGATCGAGTGATGGGTGACCAGGTCAACCCTATCTCCTGGAAGAGCTTCGACCAGTACGGAGGGTGGACTTCCTTCGAATCCGGAGGGGGTAAGCGAGCCTTCAAGGTTCCCGTGACGGGTTACTACCTGATCTGCTTCATGAACACCTATGACAAGCCCGCCGAAGGTGGCTCGAAGATTCTTCAGCAGAAGCTCACCGTAGCCGACACCGCCCAGGGTTCCGGTAAGCGAGTCATAGCCGAGACCTTCAGTTCCAGTAGTCGTAGCGGCCGGTTTGGCTGTTCCAGCATGGCTATAGAGAGGCTAGAGAAGGGCAAGTGGCTAATGATGGATCTGGATGCACCCTGGGTCGGTAAGGAAAACTGGTGGTCTTGGGCTCGCTATGACGGCGAGTTCAACGGCTACCTGTCCGCCTGCCTGGTGAGCCTGAACTAACCGAACTTACTGAACTTACACCCCTGCCTGTCAGGGGTCTTTTTATGCCCAAATGGAGAAATTTTATGTCTGAGGCTCAGAGTATTATCAACAAGGCCAAGGGTGAGATTGGCTATCGGGAGGGGGATGACAACTGGACCAAGTACCCTCCGGAGGTTCCTAGTCTCGAATGGGCACAGAACCAGCCGTGGTGTGATTCGTTCGTTAGCTGGTGTGCCGAGAAGACTGGACTCCGCTCCAAGTATCCGGTGTCGGCCTCTTGCTCCAACTCCGTTGACTGGTTCGATAATAAGGGACGCTATTCCGAGTATCCCGCTATTGGCGCTCAGGTCTTCTTCGGTCCGGGTGGCGGAACCCATACCGGGATTGTCTACAAGTACACGAGTAGCGAGATTTTCACTATCGAGGGCAATACCAATGATGACGGCTCGGCAGAGGGCAACGGGGTCTATCTGAAGCGCCGCCCCCGCAAGTCGAGCTATGTCTACGGCTACGGATATCCGGAGTTCAGTGAAGGCATTGTTTGCGCTGATCCTGACTGGAAGGGCCGTAAGGGTGTTATCTACTTCGGACAGGAGGCTTCCGAGGATGACCTTCCCGAGGGTGACTCGTCTAAGCCTGATCCGGGTGAGGACAGTAAGCCCACCCCCAATCCCGATGGTGGGTCCTCTGCGGGTGTGAGCATGTTCGACCTGAAGAACGACAAGGAGGCCACCCTTAAGAGCGATACATGGTATCTGGTGGATATCCGTGGTGACGGCTCTGGAGATATCGTCAGGGGCCCCAATAAGGCTTACTCGTCTCAGGTCCAGATGATCCTTAAGGATGTGGCTCCTGGTGCACAGATCCAGGGCCGCTTCTACCTGTACAAGGGTGGCGAGGCTACGAAGTCCATGGCGATTGAGCGTATCGGTACTGACGGCTGGTCCTTTGTGGACTTCACCAAGCTTGCCGGTTACCTGGACTCTGGCGAGTCGCTTCGCTTCGAGTTCCTTGTCTTCAATGAGGGAAAGAAGGACTTCAAGCTGTCCAGTCGGTATGCGAGCGTCCTTCAGTTCAAGTAAGGGGGAATGATGAACGAGTGGATTAAGACTCACTCCTATCCTGTCTTTATTATCCTGTCCGGCCTGACCCTTCTTGCTGGCCAGCATTTTCCTGACGTTCCTTCACAGGAGATCATTGCAAGCCTTGCGACCCTGCTTGGCGTCCGGGAGATTGCCACTAAGACCCAGGAGGCCAAGGAGGCGAAGGACAAGTCTCCGGCCTCGCCCGTAGAGCATGCCGACGAGTCCGGTAGGGAGGCTGTCTAGTGTCTCCCGAGATGATTGGTCTTCTGGTTACCCTTCTCGGCGGTGGTGGCGTCACGGCGCTTGCAGGCGCCATCTTCAAGGGCCTCCGTGACCGTAAGGCGGACTATGAGAAGTTCCGCAGTGAACACATTAGCGACCTTGCGCGATGGCGTGACGAGCTGGACGACAAGCTGAGGGACATGGAAAACCTCCTGCGCTACTACAAGCGCCTCGCGGCTTCCTATGAGTATCAGCTCAGGTCTAATGGCATCACCCCGGAGGTTCCTCCGGACATCATGAGAGAACTTCCCGATGACTAGATGACAGGATCGTCCTGTCATTGGGTTGATTGAGATGAGAAGAGATAACCCCCACCGGATTCCCGGTGGGGGTCTTTTCCTGTTTCAGGAGGACTTCCGCCCCGCGTCGGCCTCGTCGGCGGCCTTGATCAGACTGGCGGCAAGCTGTCTCGCCCTCTCCGACGTGATGTCACTCCTCAGGGGCCGGTCATGTTGCGGGCCGCCATCGTCAACCCATCCAGTGATGGTGACGATAGGGACCCGCCTAGTCCCCTCTTCAGCCCGAATACCCCCGATACTGAATCCGTATTCCTCTTTACCTCTGGCCATGAACCCCTCCTACAGATCATCTTCTACGGTGACACCGGACAGCTTGCAGTCGTCCGGAAGGTTCCGGGCTCGATGCCTCTGGATGACACCTTCCTTGGTCTCCACGAGCCTCCCGCAGTACTTCGCGGGGCAAGTGAAGGCCATGATCCCCTCCCCGTAGCTTCGGAGGCCGGGGACTGAACTCGCCTTAATCGTCTGGGTGTTCACGACTTCGAGCCTACCCCCTGAGAACTTACCGAAGATACAGAACTTACCGGTATACAAAACTTGGTACAAACGCTCAGCCGGCATAGCCTTGAACGTCATGTTCACGTCAAGCTCAAAGTGCGAACAAAGTGGACGCAACAGAGAAAGCCCCCACCCCGAGACGAGGTGAGGGCACTCCTGGTGACGTCAGGCGGGGCAGGACTCATCCGTCTTGCCTGCATCCTTCAAGGCGTCACACTGGCCCTTGATGTGCTCCTCAGCCGCCTTCAGGGCCTCGCCGGACAACTTCCCCCCGTTCTCCTCTGCCGCACCCTCAAAGAACTCCATGGGATACTTCAGCCCTTCCCAATGAGGGTGGTCCTTCAGGGTCTTTTCCATGGCCTTGTAGCCGGTCTGATAGTGCTTGCTGCCCGAAGCCTTCGAGGGGGCCTCAGCGGCCTTCCCTGAGCCACCACAGGCTAAGAGCCCAAGGGACAGGGAAAGGGTGAGAGTGGTAGCAGCGGCGGCCTTCTTGAACATGGCGACTCCTCCCATAGGGAAAGACCCCCGCCGGGTATGGCGGGGGTCGAGTCGCCCAGTCTAGCTGATCTTGCCAGGAGGTCTAGACCTCCATGGCGTCCTCGGGGTTGGCCACGTTGTATGCCTCGATGATGTTCTTAGCAACACGGCCTCGGTCAGAAACCTCGAAGTCGTTCTCCTTGGCCCATTCCCGGATGCGGTTCAGGTGCTCCGAGTGGGCTGCGTCCTGCTTGGCCTTGCTGGGACCGCCACCACGACCACCCCGGACAGCAGTGGCCGAGAACGCGGGCTTCTGGACCTTCTTGACTCCGGCGTCACCCAGGGCTTCCACCAGCTCGTCACGGGACTTCTCGTAGGCGTCCAGCTTGGTGGCGAACGCCTTGCCCAGCTTCTCAAGTTCCGCCATCGCGGAATCGTCCACCTCCCCCTTGTACTCCTCGCCATCAATCTTGATGACAATCAGGCGCTTGACCTCGAACGGGCTGCTCATGTCGCTGTCCTCTACTTCGGCTTGGGGGTCTTCGCTGGACTCTGATTCTTCGGCGGCCTCGTCGGTCGCGGCCTCCTCAGAGGATAGACCCAACTCGTCTACACGCTTACGGAAGGCGCGGGCGCCTCGTGCTACTTCTCCTGGGGCATCCCCCGGATTGATGAGGCAGCCCGTAGTCTTATACAGGAAGCTGATAGCTTCCTCCGACAGCTCCCCCTTAACGGCCCGCTTCGTCTCCCTCCACTTGGAGAGGAACCCTTCAGCGTCCGGCAGGTTCTCACCTTGGAGAAGCTTGTTCTCGTTCAGGTACTCCAACAGAGCACCCTGAATGGACATCGTGTGTGTTGCCACGCCTCCCGCGTCCACCTTCCTGACTAAGGAGATCAAGGATCTTGGGTTGTGTCAAACCCCTGTCAGAAGGTGAAGCCTTCACCCGACAGGAAAGACACCGGGTCAGTGTCTCCCTCAAGGTGGTTCAGGACCGCCACGATGAGTTCAGAATCCTCGATCATGCTGGCGTCATCATTCTTGCTCTGCCACTCATAGACCTTGTCCCGCAGGTCATCGATGCGGTTCTTCAGGTTGTCTTCCACTCTTGTTCCCTCCCTGAGAGTTCAACGAACAAGGGGACCACCCCTTCCCAGGATGATCCCCTATCTTCACCTGACTTGTCTACTCCATCAGGTAAACCTTTGCCTTCTCGCTCCATGGTGCGTCGGCGGGCCCTGCAACATAGGGCTCAATGATCTTGCCTTCGGGATACTCGCGGTATTCGTCGTAGGCAGGAACATACTGCCGGTACCTGACTACCGGACCCACTACAGTCTTCACCTTCCACTTGCCACCCTTCCCTGACTCCTCGGACTTGTTCCGGTGCTGTAGAGGCTTTCCGATCCGGATGACCTCCACCATCCTTGAGCCGGGAGATTTGGAAGCGTCTCCCCCCTTCATGCGCTTCATGCGCTTCTTGACGGAGCGAGGTGGGGGCACTTCCTCTCGTGAAATCATCTTCATTTCTCTGATGAGAAACGTCGCTGCGAAGGTCTTGATTGCCTGAGTGAGGATGGGAAGGTATTCCTCGTGTGCCCGTACCTGCTTTGCGTGCAGCTCCACTGCTTCCCTATGGCGGGGGTCGTCCGGGGGTACAGGCTTGATTGTGGCCTCTAGCTTCTCTTCGCTATCCGAGTCGAACCATGCGAGGGTTTTCCCCAGAGGAAGTACCTGTTCCCTTTCCAGTGGTGCGGGGTCACTGTACTGAAGCTTGTAGGCATCCGTTTCGGCCGCCTCTTTCAGCACTCCAGCACTGTTCAGGGAGTTGATCATCTTCGCCTTTGCGGCACCTCCGTCCGAGTAGAGGCACACGAGCACTTCGGTACCGTCGTCACTGACCCGCCAGGAGGCAGCGTTTATGGGAATCTCTGATTGCCCGAAGTGTTGCAGAATCTCTTCCACTTCCTTCGGATTCATTCCGTGAGACTCGTGCCCAGTAGCGGTTGCGATGGGGATTTCCCATCGCACAAACCCCCTCGTGGCAGGCAGGTGTTTCCGCTCCAGACGGAAGTTTTCCATTTCCGTCTTAGCCGCCAGGTACGACGTGTCTTTGCCTACGTACAGGAGGTAGGCGTCTTCAAGCGTTTCCGCATGGTACGCGGCTAGCTTATCCATTTCTGGCTGCACGTACCTTGCGATGGTATCCCTGGCTACGATCTGCGCACGGTTCCAATCGCCGCCCTGAATCGGCAGGGCGGCATGGACCAGGCCGTTAAACATGGAGTTGGTGATGACAGGGGCT
The DNA here is from genome assembly GCF_042895325.1 of Streptomyces sp. NPDC001407. Lineage (NCBI taxonomy): Bacteria > Bacillati > Actinomycetota > Actinomycetes > Kitasatosporales > Streptomycetaceae > Streptomyces > Streptomyces sp. NPDC001407. The sequence continues at coordinate 142,040 of NZ_JBIAWF010000004.1, read as the reverse complement.
TTCATGTTTGCAGGCCAGTAGAACTGGTCACCGGCTGCCGCCTTACTGGACCAGAACTCAGGGGCGGTTTTCTTGGTCCACTTAGCGAGTTTGTGAACGAACTCGTGAAGCTGTGCCGGTTCCATTACTTCCTTCCGCCCATCATCCCGAATCCCATCATGGCCGTGATGAGAAGGTTCCGCGCCGCTTCCTCTGCCTCTTCACGGGAAGGAAAGGGGCGGGATTCCTCGCGTCCGCCGATATTGATGGTCACGACGTGCTGACCAAAGGCATTGCTCTTGATGTTGCCGAGGTTGACCCACAGCTTTCCATCATCGTCAATCTTGACCCTGTCGTCAGACATCGCCTTGTTCCCTCCGAAGAAGCTTTTTGATGTTGTGCCGAACTATCCGCATCTCGGCCTCTGCGATGGTTACGGCATCGCTGTACGGGGACAGCGCCCGGAGGGCCCATACGGTGAAGTTCTCAACGTCGAGTTCTACGGCTTCAACGAGTTCGTCTCGGATCTCTTGGGCCTGTACAGCCTGAACCGCCAGCTTCACGGCCGGGGGCATGTCCTTCATTGCCCGGATCAGTTCGCCGGAAGTCCACGTGGAACGACGCTGCCTGTCCTCGGTCTCCCAGTCAGACAGAATCTCCATGAACTTACGCCTTACCTCTTCTTCGTCCACCCCTGCCCCCTAAGTAGATTTGCGCGTGAGTGTACACCGAAGGGGGCCGCCAAACAAACGGCCCCCAGCAGTACTCGTTTTCGATTCACGGTCGTACTTGGCGGATGTTCGGCTTGTCCACGGTCCCGCTGTACGTCCAGATTTCGTCAGGCTCCCTCGTGGGGACTTCCCACCCTCGAACCCGCCAGACGGCCATATGGGCATCCTCCGTGGCCTCCGGCCACTCATCTTCAGTCCTGGAATCCCAGATGGCCCCGGTACTGATCTTCTCCATGTCCTTAACGAAGCGCGTCACGCCAAGACCGGTCTTGACGCGGGAGGCCAGTTCTCGCTTAACAACCTCCCTGTTTGGCGCACACTCCATTTCATTCATGTCGAGTGTCACCCCGTCATGGACATAGATAAAGAAGACAGACACATGTACCCCTAAGCAGAGAAGGCCCCGAAGGGCCTTCACTCTAACATCTTGGACTTGCCTACCGTTCGGCCTTCACGGCCTCGTAGATGGCCTCCCAGTCAGCCCCGTCCAGTTCCTTTCCGGTTACCTCCGTGGCGTCCCCCAGAACCCTCCTGGCGTCTTTCGTGAACGACTCCAGGGAGGACAGGGACAGGGAATCCATCAGAGCATGTCCCATGTGGATTTCCTTGCGGAGGTAGAGCATTACCGCTCGCGTCTCTCGACTCTCCCCAACGACACTGGCGACGTCAATGAAGTCCAGTGGCTCAAGGTTGTGTTCGTCGGCCTCTACCGGGATCCCGGGAAGCGTCCTCTCGTCCTGAACAAGAGGTTCCTTAGGGTCTGCATACACGATCCATCGGTCACTCCCGATCCTCTTCTCCAGGGTTCCCGTGTATCCGTATCTCCGGTTACGGACCCTGCTGCCCTTCTCGAACACGCTATTCCCTCTCCCTAGTTGAGCAGGTTTGCGAAGTCGTTCCCTGCATCCTGTCGAAGCTCCCCGTTACCGTCAACGATGGACCGCACGCCCTTGGGCTGCCGAGGGACCGCCTGAGCCTCGTTCTCCGGCTCCTGGTCCTCCGCGTCGTCCAGGTCGTCTACGGCGGCCTGGTCCTCGTCCATGGCGTCCGTGGCCTCCTCGTCCTCCGAGGGCTCCATCAGGACGTAGAGCGTTGACGGTCGGCCACCCTTGGAACCCTTGGCCGGAACCACGATGGTCTGAACGTCTGCCATCTCGTCTACCGCGTCCTGGATAGCCGCAGCGTTCAGACCGGTTGCCTTCAGGAGGACAGTTCCCGTCACTCCATCAGGGTTCTTCCGGAGAACGGCGCGAATGCGAGACTCATTCGACCCCTCAGAACCCTGAAGAATGTCAGTGATGGACTGAAGGCAGTACTTCACCAGGTTCCACGCCGCCTTGACGTCAAGAACCTTGATTTCCTTCCGCTGGTCAATCACAGCGTAGATAGCTGCGATTCGGCACACATACTCTTCCGCCCGGCCCACGAAGGCTTCAACAACAGGCAGACCCTCGCCGTAACCCTCGATTTCATCCGACAGGCCATCATCGAAAAGGTCAATGGCACTGTCAGAGAGTGCGATGGTGTCCAGGGTTTTGGCGAAGTCCAGACCCTCCCCCAGAATCTCACCGGCCATCTTCAGGTTCTCTTGGTCGATCCTGTGGCGCTTCTTGAGCTTCTTGGAGCGGATCACCGAGCCGCAGATAAGACGGTTGAAGCTTCCGCCCGCCACGTCCGCACTGGAGAGGTTGTGACGGAACTCCGTGGGGGACACGTGCCCGTGAATCACGAACACGGGCTTCCTGATGACACCCCCGTCTTTGGTCATGTTCTGGAGGTCCGCACCGTCCCAGGTCTTACGCATGACACCCTGAAGAGTGGCGTCCCGCTTACCCGACTTCAGCACCGATGCATACTCCTCTTCCACAAGGAACATGCGGGTGTCTCCGGGGTCGATACCCTCGTACTCGCGCCCAGACTCCAGGGACTCAATCTGGGCGTTCTTCGCGGCATCACGACGCTTAACAAACGCACCGATGATGCCAGCGCCGGTCTTGGCGCCGGACACCTCATGCTGAGCGAGGAAGTCAGGCGAAGCAATGTTGAATACCCGGGTGGAGGCTGCCAGCGCGGTTCCCTTGCGCCCCTTGTTCGTGGGGCCGATCAAAAGGGTGTCGATGATCAGGGGGCGGATACGACCACTGTCGTCCAGGTAGAGCGTGTCTCCCACATAAGAGGAGATTTGAGACAGCATGGCCAGAAGCACCCCCCGAGGGTCGGCCTCAGTGTCCGGCTCAACAAGCCTGATGATCTCTCGGATTTTACCCGTGGTCATAGCCTCGTAGTCGGTCACGTGTTCCCATCCTTCGGGGTGATGTCGAGCATGGCGAAGAGCTGATCGGCATGATCAGCACAGAAGGGGAAGAGCTTACCACGGAAGGGTATCGCTTCGACAGAGGGAACACCCTCCTTTCCCTTCTTGTGGCACATCACGCAATCCGAGTGGTGAACAATCATGCTGAACAGCTCTCCTTGAATCATTTACCGAACTTACCGAACCTACTCAGCACCCATGCTCAGGGCACGTCACCTTTGCCCGAACGCAGACGTAGCACTCCGGATGCTTGATTCCCAGGTACTCAGCCACGTGATAGGCAAGGTCAAACGAATCGTTCGGGTGCACATCCCCACCCTTGTTCAGCACGTACGCCAGTTCCTCACGGATGACCTCAGTCATAGTGACCCCTCCTTAGTGTCTCCGTGTTGCGCTCTAAGAGCCCATGAAGACACCCCCGGCACCTCGTGCCGGGGGTGTCACCAAAGGCGCTCAGACAGCCGACTGCGACTTCCCCTTGATCAGGTCAACTGCCCATTGAGCTATAGACTCATGGGTCATGGGCTTGGGACTCTGGATTGTCGTCTCTAGAGCCTTCTCCCCCTTCCGGTAGACGACAATTTCCCACCACCCCTCGTATGAGTCTCCAACCGTGCCACCGCCAGTCTTGCCTACCTCCACCCTCAGAGGCTCATCACTGAGTGTGTACTCAGGATTCACGGTCCCCACCTTTCCGATTCACCAGGGTTGCAGAGTAGACCCACTCATGCCGCACATCTTCCCATGACTGGCCAGTCTCGTGGTTTCGAACCCACATCATTGATCCACGGCCCATTACGTCGCCCTGAATCTCCTCCCCCTCTGGAGTGTGAGCCAGGATGACCAAGGTTTGCCCATTATCACGACCGCGCCACCACATATCGGCGATCTGTTCGCCAGTGGGTTTGATGATCACTTACCCTCCCCTCTCTCCACCCACTCACCCTAAGCGGACATAGCTAGAGCCCGACCATTAGGCCGGGCCCCAACTAAGAACGCTCAGCTTTAGGCGCGCACATCACCCATGAGCTGTTCATAGTCCACCTTCGCAGTGTCCCCACTATCCCAGGTGGCCGTACCGTTCAGAACGCCTTCCGCCCATGTATGGAAGCGCTCAAGTCCGAAGTTCGATTCCCGGCGCCCCGCCCTATAAAGGTTCTCATCGTTGATGATGATTCGACGCGCTTCCTGCGTCTCCCAGCCTGCATCACTCATGCCCATACCTTCTTTCCGTGGGGTGGCCAGTCTACCGCTGCGGGATCAGGCTATCCGGGATATCAAGGTCAACCATCCACTGTGAGGCTTGAACCTCTTCCCACTCGGACAGTTCCTTGATTCCCCGACTTGCGAACAGTTCCCGCTGTTGTGGTCCGGGACCATTCCGGTTCTCCTCACCCTGGAAGACATACACACCCAGGTTGATAATCGTCCGTTCCTCGATAGTCACGGCCCATGCTCGGTAACCATCCGAACCGGCCATGTCTACACGCGCCCTGGTGATCATTCCCCTTCACCCCTCCACTCGTACCGGTGAAACAGCTTGTCCAGCATGGCGCTAACACGCTTACCCTCATCACTGCCAAGCCGCTCCAGGGCTTCACAGATGAGGTATCGGTGTTCGTAGGCGTATTCCGCCAACTTCTCCGTCTCGTCCGCCTTGCGCTCCATTAGTCCTCCCTAGTCAGGCACGGGCAGTCGTCAGAGTGTACGGCGTCCCACTGACTCAGGATGGGGTAACCCTCATAGTCGTACCCCCTCACGTCGTACACCATGTAATGACCGTTGGCTGCCATGGCCGTTCGCGTCCCTTCCGCCATATCCCCTCCTATGTGTCTACGTGGCTCCCTGAGGGGCCATGAGGGCACCCCCGGCCCAACTTCGCCGGGGGCGCCCCCAAAGTCCGTCAGAGAGGGTGTCAGTACCCTCGAATCTCTTCGGTGTCGCACGCCATCTCAAAGACGCACTTTGCCGCATCTTCGTGAGTGGCCGGGCTACCCATATAGAGATCCTGTCCGCGTGCGATCTCTTCCCCGTCGGAGTGCTTGGCGATGTACCGCCAGCTTTCCTGTGCGTACTTCTTCCCTACGGTTCCACCTCCAAGCTTCTCAATCTCGACAGTGAACGTCGCGTGCTTACCGTCCCGCTCCCCATCGAAGGTTTCGCGGTACTCACAGTGGAAGTCACGCAAGTCCGTGTAGCTCACTTCTTCTTTCCCTTCTTGCACTTCTGGCAGGTAACTTCCAGCGGGTTGCCACTCATGAGGGATTCGACAGCCGTTGCCACTCGCCCGCAAACCGTGTAGTTCGTGGTGCTGTACTTCCACTCACCGCCCCGGATGCGATGAGTCTTGACCCCGGAACCTGCCCGACAGATGTACTTGTCTGCCATTACTTCCCCTCCCATACCGTCATTGCGTGACGCTTCCCATGGAAATCACTACCGCACCCCTCACAAGTGGACGTGCTGTAAGTTTCGGTTTCGCAGTCACACTCTCCGTGACACTCACCCTGAGATTCATAGGTCTCGCAGCCTTCCGCGTGATCCTCCCACCCCATGCCCATAGCGGAGCGCGTGCAATCAACCCTGCTAAGCGGCTCCCCACCCTCGTGCCCTTCCTCGCGGTGGCAGTCCCCGCACTCACCATTAGCCTGATGCATGACGCAGTTGCCGCAAACCCAAATGGTGTAGCTGTCAGCCACGATGACCCCTTCTTGGTGTCTGTGCGCCGCTCTAAGCGCCCATGACCGCGCGCCCGGAGCCTAGCACCGGACACGCGACCAAAGAGGCTCAGACGCCCATATCCACGTCTTCCCGCTGGCACTCGTAGCCGAGGCCATAGCCGGTCATAAATCCCGGCAAGTTGTCATGATTGATACATCCCGAAGCCTGACACTCATCACAGAGAGTCGGACCGGAACCTATGACTATCTCGAAGCAATCCCGACAAGCACAGTTCACGTAACCGCTCATGCCCCCATCTCCTTATCCTTGTTCGTCAGGTACAGCCGGACAGCCCGATAAGCGATCTGCTCTAGGGCAGTGTCCGCACGGTCGTCCATATCCATCACGCCTTCACGCTCTACAACTTCCTGATAAGCGCGAAGGTCTACGAACGCAATCCACTTCTCATGCGTCCAACTCGGGATAGCCCTAGACACAATCTCGCGGATGACCGTGTCTCGATACTGGCCGGACTCACCCACCTCTTGCCCAATGACTATCTGCCCCTCCGCCATGGCTTCCCCCAGGTCAGAAGCGACCCTGTCAAGGAAGTCCGCCCCCGCAGAGTAGGTACGCCAGTCCATGACAGCCGGTCGGCCGCACTCGGAAAGTTTGACGAACTCCATAACGATGCCGGTACGGGATTCTTGCGTATCCATAGTTCCCACCCTTAGTTGACTGAACGGCCATACCCGGCCCCGGGAAGCCCAGGGCCGACTAAAGCGGCTCACTCGTGAAGCTGGAAGGTCCACCCCTCCCATACCTCAGGGTGGTCACTCAGCATGTCTTCAACCCGCTTACGTGCACCCTCCTCAGTGGCAGCCCAAGTGAAACTGTTGATGCTGTCATCCTCGGACACGAGAATTACCTTCCAATATCGCATGTCAGCACCCTTCAAAGCCTGTTTTGAGTCCATGCTGAAAGTCCGCGCGAGAGGCGAACCAGTCCCCCTCAAGGTAGTCACGCAGTATTTTCGCGTGTTCCTGACACACCGTGTCGCCATGAAGGATCTTCCCACCCTTCAACAGCCCGCCATCAAAGCGACCGATGACGATACGCATAACCGGAGAGTCCGGATAGAACTGACAGCACTTCTTTTCGAGAGACACAGACATGTTGATCACTCCTTAGAGAGGGGGCCCGAAGGCCCCCACGACACAAGTTACTTGACGCAGATAGCTTCGGCAGGACCCTGCCCGTCAAAGTCGATATGCCAGTCAGAGCCGCAGCCCTTCTTAGCCTTCTCTATCTGCTCAATGAGGTCAGAGTTGCCCGTTGTCCACCCATCGTTAAAGTGGGCAACCTCCGCAGCCTCTTTAGCTTCATCAGCGTTGCCTTTGCCGCTTAGGAAGCCAGCAAAGAAGACCCCCGCAGCTACCACGGCGGCAGCAAGCAGGATTGAAAGATTCTTACGCATATTCTCATCCTTCCCTATTAGACCAACGCGACACACACCCATTGAGGCGTATGTATCACGTAAGCCCCATAGGGCTCATGACTGCCCCTCACCGTGACGATTCTGGGGACTGCCGACGCTAGGCGGTTCACGCTCTTACGCTTAGCTACCTGCGCCGCAATGTCTTTCCGGTAGACACTCACCGTTATGTTCGCTCCAGTCTTCCGACTGTCGCTCTTCTCAAGGATCAAAGGTCTTGCTGTTGGTTTGGGGCGGTATGTTCACGCCCTGCCGGTAGAACTGATGAAACCTCTAGCTCCGTGTTCCCTATTGCCTAGCTAGACCCGCTAGGCCGGTACTTTCCGGGCCGGTTTCCGTTCCCTTCCGACACCGAGAACATTACGGGAGGGCATCCCACGACACAAGTTAAGAACCCCAGGAATCCCTATGACCTGGATCACATATAGGCATTCTCTAGAGGTACCCCCTACCCATAGAAGGAAGACGCGCGCACGCGCGTCTATCACTCAAACATAGGGATTGTCCAGAAAGCCGTATACGGCTTTCTGAGGGCCTATCTCCAACCCCCCTAGGGTCCTAGTAAGGCCCCCTCTCATAAGGCCCTCACAGGGCAATCTGTACTCTCTGTGACATCTGAGTGCATAGACGACAAGGCCCTATGCACATAAGGCCCCCTATACACACCCCCTATGACCAGGTGTTATGACTCTTTGTGATCATCTATCTCATTCTTTCGCATCTCTCGCATCATCACTCTTTGTTATCGCACCTTTACCTCATCTCACATTGTTGCCTCTTTGTTGTCTGCTTAGTCTTGACATTCTTCACTCTGTCTGCACTGACCAAAGTATGCACACACGTACTCGGGGTGATCGCCATCAAGGCCACTATGAGTAACAGCATGGCCACTAACAATTACAACCACATCAATAGGTATCTATAGGCACCGATAGGCAATACCCAAGGCTCCTATCAAGATTCACGCTAAGGGGGCCAAGATATCGGGAAGGTGGGGAATCCGGTGAGCTTTACGGGACTAGTCGGTGAATCAAACCCGCAACAAGTCGGCGGATCACCTCAAGCCAAGTAAGGGATTCACTGACCCTACAAGGAATCTATTCCGATGGACTGACAGAGAGCCTAGGCGGAGAACTTACCGAAGATACTGAACAAACTAACCAAGTAAGTTCAGTAGGCTCGGACATTCATTCTCGGAGCAAAGTTCAGTAAGTTCCGACATCGACTTGAACAAAGGGGTGGGGTAACAGGGTTAGTTCATTCCTGGAGAGAACCGGCGGAGCCCCTTCCTCGGATAACGTACGTTTCCTGACCTCTGAGAGTGGGGTGGCTCACATGAGCACCCGGGTACCACATTCACTCCACCTAGGTCAAGCCTCTCAAGTCCATTCTGAGGGCCTTCCAGGCTCCTTCTGCCCAGAGATACCAAGGGGAAGGCATTAAGCCCTCAGGAGGCCGTACAGACCCCTTCTCGGGTCTCGCGAGACTTCCGCCCCCTGGAACATCTGAAAGATTCACAGATGCCTGTGTGAAGTGCGCCACTTTGGTATCCCACTTAGCCGACCTGCGGACTCCATCTTTATTGTGGAGGGTGTATATATAATTACTACTAGTGACTAGCCTGGCTATCCCCCTAAGGATAGACAGGCACTAGTCTTTCTCTAACCCCTTACTTCCCTCTGTACCAGTAGACCCCCTCCCTGAAGAGGGGGTCTAGGAGCACGGTAGGGGTCTCAGAACTTACCGAACTTACTGAACTTACTCCGAGTCCCGGCCTAGCACTCGGACCGGCGAGGGCTCTAGCTCACCATTCCTGGAGGAAGCTCCGAGTGGTCCGGCCTGATGTCGCCCCACCCTTCTTGCCGCCCTCGGATGCCATGAGCCCTGGCGTACGCCTCCAGGGCCTCTAGTTCATCCTCAGAGCCGTTCCCTTCGGTGAGGGCATAGTCAATCTCTTCAAGAAGCTGCGGGGTGATGGCTCCCAGCTCTTCCAGATCCCGCATCCCGTGCCAGCCGTCCTCGGCATCCAGGGCTTCTTGTCCTGCGATGCGCTTGGCCAATGCATCGCTGATAACCCCAGAGGGGGGAAACAGTCCATCCATGGCGGCACACTAGCGACAGTCAGCCAACTCCCGCTTGATCACTGGCAGTTCAGCCGGCCGCGACTCTACGTGAAGGGCCCTCCCTGTACTACCCAGAGAGGGCCCTTCTCCACCTCACCGGCTCAGACCTTGGTGGGGTGGGCTCCAGGGTACGTGTAGTCCCCTTCGTAGCCAAGCTCCACGAGGGCCACGGCCACCTGACGACGGCGTATCTGCTCGCGCTCCTCGCGCGCCGCACGCTCGTCGATCTCTGCTTGCGCCATGGGCCACCACCACGGGACGACCGGGGTAGTGATCAGAGGCTCCAGGAAGCCTTCTGAGGGGGGCTCAGGCGCCGGTTCGGCCTCCGGCGTCGTGGCGGGCCTGCGAGGCGCCAGGAAGACGAGAGGGCGCCCGCTGTGGCGCCCGTGACGCTTGGCGCCATGCCATCCGAGGAGAGGCAGGACGGGGGCGAGTGCCCCCGCAAGGGTACGCAGGATAAGGTGTCGCACGTTGTCAGCTCCCTATAGCTGATGGCGAAGCCCCGACAGATCGCGTAGGACCGATCTGTTGGGGCGCTTTGTTGTGTCGGCTGCGGAATTGGTTGGGCTACCGGCGTCGGATGCGTATGCGGAGAGCCAGAGGCCACAGAAGCCAGATCACCAAGTATGTGAAGACCGCTACTGCGGCATAGACCCCAGGGGCTCGGGCATCCAACCAAGCCGCGTCGGACTCTACGGTTTCCCGCAGCCGGGCTTCATGCTCGCGAGGGGTGTACTTGAACCAGGACAAGACTGCGCCGCCGGTCGTCAGGTAAACGGCGACGCTGGCTAATGCCACCTGGTACCAGTGAGGTATCACGATTCAACCTTCAGGACATGAGGAAGCCCCGCCCGAAGGCTCCCTTCAGACGGGGCTTCTGATCTGGATTACTACTTCGACGGCTCCGCCGGTTTCGGCGGTGGTGACGGCTTCGTCTTCCTGTTTCCGTCAGAGTCGAAGACCACTCCCATACCTTCTCCTTTCGGGGAGCCCCGTCCGGCACCTCGGGGGAAGTGCGCGGACGGGGCGCTTTCTTGCACCTACCTCAGTGGGTAGAGGTCACTCTTCTCCGAGCGACTTCCGGAGGAAGTCCCCGGCCGACTTCACGAACTCTTCGCGTGCTGCCTTGAAGTCGCGCCAGTCCGGATTGACTCCTCCGTCTTTGTGCATGGCTTGCAGTTGTTCGAGGACGGCGCGGGCCTCTTTGATGGGGCCGACACCCTCAATGTCGATGACATTGAACTTGTCCCTCGTTGCCGCGTAGGCCGCGTCTACGGCTGCGATGGCTTCCTCTTCCTTGTACCGGCCCTCACTGCGGAAGTGTGCGACTCGGGACTCAGTATCGGCAGCGGAAAGGAAGTCCGCGTACGCGTCTCGTCGTGCAAGGTAGAGCGTGACGGTTGGTGCTTCGAGCATGTGATTACTCCGTACTCGGTGAACCTTGTTGAGCCCGTCTGGCTCGGGCGCCGCCACGCTACCGCCCTCCCTTCCTTGATCGCTGACGAATGGAGAGGGTTCCCCCGTTCGCGGTGCTCAGCAGTCGGTTCCGGATATCCCGGGGTTCGCGTACCGGACTGACCGGCGTGGCGAGAGGCGGACTTCCTTCTTCGGGGGTGGCGGGGGCGGAGGTTGGGTCGGTCCGCAGGCCGCGTCAGGGGCGCACACAGTTTGTGGTGAGCACGTCTCGAACGCGGGGTTGCAGTCCGGCAGGCACTTGGGGTGATCGTCCACGATCGTGTGTGGGAACACCTTCTCCAGCTCGGCCCTTACCTGGCGGTTGGCCTCGCCGTAGTAGATGTCTTCGACACTCCCTTCGTGCACGTTGCCGATGGTCATCCATCGAGCGAACACGCACGGCCAGACATCACCATCTGGCCCAATGGCGATCTTTCCTCGCCCACACTTCCCGCAAAGCTTCTTGATGTCGGGGGCCTTGCCGTCTGCCCCCCGCCCAAAGGGCCTGAGCCTGTCTGTGCGTACGTCGCGGATGCCGATCTGTAGAAGGTCGGTCTCCGCTTCCTTGCCGCGCTGATCCTGGAGTACCCGGATGACACTTCCGCGAGTGGGGATGCCGAGTTGTTCCGCCTTCTCGACATTGGCCCGGGTCAGCTTGTGTGACCCCTTGGTTTGGGTCACGTCGTCGTGGTCGCTTGACCAGTCAGAGTAGTAGCTGACAGCCAGCCGGACTTTGGGGAGCTTGAAGACTTCCCACAGCTCATCCTTGACGTGGGTCAAGTTGGAGAAGACTTCAACCCACATACCCTTGGACAGGGCATGACGGATGAACGCCGGAAGCTCAGGGTGCATCGTCGGCTCTCCGCCGATGAATTGCACGTCACGAACGCCAGTTGATGCAAGCTCGTTTATGACCCTGAACCAGTCGGCCGGGGTCATGGTCCCGTGGTCCCCTTGCGGTGAGGAGCTGGCATAGCAATGCCAGCACTTGAGGTTGCAGACGCCTGTGATCTCCAGCCACGCGAATTGCGGCCGGAGAGGTAGAGCCCTCATAGATCCTCCAGAGCGAGAGATCGTGGTTGCTCTTGCCTGCTTGCTGATCGATGGCGCACCCGCCCGGCCAACTCTGTAGGAGCCGCCCTGACAGTGCCGACCGGGCGGGCGATTGGACCTGCCCTCTGCCGGGGGAAGGGCTACCTACGGCGGTAAGGGGTGTTCCGTAGGCGAGTATGCAGAGGGCAGGGGCTTGTGGGATAGCCATCCGGCTGCCCCCCGTACAGCCGGATACGCATACCCGATAGGGCGGGCTAATCCCTCTTGTAGGGCTTCCCGTTGATGAGCGCACCTTCCGGCGAGATCACTCGGAAAGCGTCACCACAGGTACGCCGGAAGTCCTCGTGGCCAGTCGCAATAGTGTGCTGCACGCACCACTTGTGCATGGACTCCATTTCGACATATGGCCCCGAGTGCGCGGTGCACTCCTGGGGGGCACTGATGCACATAGCTCTGAACTCAGGCTGAACGCTGGGGTCCTGGACGAGTTCATAGTTCCCGAAGCGGAAGTACCTGTTACTCACGCGATCTCTTCGACGTAGGTTCGTACGGCGGTCAAGGGCTGGTTGGGCGGCAGGCGGAGCCTCTTCCCCGTGGACAGGGTGAGGATCTTCGATCCGCTCCGGTCCTCGGCCCCGTGCATGTCCACCACGCGAAGATCCCTGCCGTCGATCCTGACCTTGTCGTTGATCTTCACGGTGTGGCTGTACACGGGCTCTAACTTCGCCACCTCTACACGTCTCATGGCTCTACCTCTGTCAGGTGGACAGGTGTAACTAGCGCCTTCTCGGGCCGACTTGCAGTCGGCGCCGTGCGGTGCTCTGCACGCTAGACCTCCACCCACAGCCGTGCAAGTGGTTCGTCAGTGCAAGACTTGCATTTTGATCCCTAGGGGGTACTGGCTAGCGTGGGCGACCACCAGGTACGCACACTGGACTCAGACAGTCAGGAGGGGCGATGCCCGCAGGTGGAAGGCCCACAGTGCGATCTCGACGGCTCGGAACAGCACTTCGCCGGTACAGGGAAGCGGCGAGCCTGGACCAGGAGTTCGCCGCCGAGAAGTTGGGCGGCTCCGCAAGTAAGGTAAGCCGCATCGAATCGGGTCAAGTCACCGCGAAACCAGGTGATGTTCACCTTCTCCTCAGTCTGTACGGAGTCAAGGATCAGGCAGTCGTTGACTACCTCGTGCACCTGGCCCGCAACTCCAACAAGCGGGGCTGGTGGATGGATGAGACCCTTCCCAGCGACTTTGCCGAGTACGTCAGTCTTGAGGCGGACGCAAGCCACATCAGGGCCTGGCAGACCTCGTTCATCCCTGGGTTGCTCCAGACCCCGGACTACGTTCGAACACTGGCACAGCAGTCCAGCTTGAACATCTACACCCCGGAGGCCGAAGCGGCTTTCGTCAAGCTTAAGGAGGAGCGCAAGAAGGTAATCAACGAGAACGGAACTCACTTCTCGGCAGTCATTTGGGAACCAGCACTCACGGCTCCGATGCCTTCAGCTACAGTGCATCGAGGACAGCTACATCACATCGCCACGGTTGCCCAACAGCCAAACGTGACAGTTCAGGTGCTGCCACTGGAGGAGTGGAAGGCGTGCCACTACAGCAGCCACTTCGTGATGCTTAGCTTCGGTCCGGAACCTGCGCCCTCGGCCGTGGTAATCGAGAGCGCGACTGGAACCATGCTCCAAGAAGACCCTGAGGGTGTGGCCAAACATGCACACATCTTTGAGGTACTTCGTTCGGCTGCCATGACACCTGATCAGAGCATCAAGTTCATCCAAGATGCAGCAGACAGCATCTCGGAAAATAAGGAAGAAGACTGATGAAGGAACAAGAGATCGTCACCGAGTTCCGCAAGGCCACTGCGTCACAGCCGGGAGCGAATGAATGCGTAGAGGTAGCCGGTACGGCTGACGGTGGACGGGCCATACGGCACTCGAAGGCCCCGGACGGCCCCAAGCTCTTCTACACGAAGGCCGAGTGGGCGGCCTTCTTGGACGGCGCCAAGAAGGGCGAGTTCGACGAGCCGTAAGCCGTTGCGCGCCAACACACATGGGCCCCGCCGCTCCTTGAAGCGGCGGGGCTCCGTCATTTGCTGTACCCCTGTCCCTCTCGGTCCAGTTACTGAACTTACTTAACTAACCGGTCAGCTCCACTCAACCTCAACAGCGATCCTGGAGGGCTTGTCGAGGTCTAACGCCACCTGTGCGGGTCGTCGCTTCGCGGCCTTCGGTTGGGGCTGCGAGGGCTCGACCCGACTCGCCAGGCCGTCTAGCACCTGCCGCAGCACGTCAGGCGACTGTGACTCCGCCCACATCCGAACCTGCTCGTACGAGGCGTCCATTGGGTCTCCTTCCGGCATCCTCGCAGGTCAGAGGAGGATGCATCAGTGTGAATCGACTCGGCGATGTTGTTGTTGCCGCGCCAGTCGGTGGCCCGTTCGGCGTAGGTGAACTGGTCCATGTAGTGACCGCCGGTCTGCGCGGCGAGGGCCGCCGCTTCCTCGTACATCTTGCGCGGATCGTCGACGAAGTGGCAGCGCGCGCCGTGGAATTCGATCAGCCGGCACTTCTCGCGGCTGGTGGTGCGGGGCATGACGGCGATGAATGGAACACCGATGAGCCCGGCGAAGTACGCCTCGGAGACGGCGGTGGAGCCGCTGGACGCCTCGATGACGGGGGCTTCCGGGCGGATCCAGCCGTGGCACAGCCCGTAGAGGAAGAGGGAGCGGGCGAGGCGGTGCTTGAGGCTGCCGGTGGGGTGGGTGGATTCGTCCTTCAGATAGAGGTCGATCCCCCATTCGGGCGGCAGCGGGAAGCGCAGCAGATGGGTGTCGGCGGAGCGGTTCGCGTCGGCCTGCACCTTGCGGACGGCTTCGTTGAGCCAGGCGCGGTGGACGGGATCGCTGCGGTCCACATCGAGGGTGGGGAGGGCGGAACCGGGATCCGCGCCCGTCGCCCCGGGTCGCACGGTGCTGTTCACGGCGCTCCTCACGCGATTCATCCGGGCTCATGCGGAGCACTCGGACGTTTCGATCATAAATGGGCACTGGTGCGTGAGCCCCCTCACAGGCAGACTGCGCACTGGGCACACGATTCAGCCGGGGAGGCGGTTGCCGTGGCGGAGCCGGAGTTCAACGCGACCGGGGTGCGGATCGAGCGTTCCTTGCGCTCTCTCACCCGGGCCGGCCAGGTGAAGATCAAGGACGGCAGGCTCGAGTTGCTGACGAGCTACGGCAGGGAGATCGACAGCGCGCCCGTGGACTCCGTCCAGGCGGGCCGGCCGTGGTTCGCCGCCCGGGACCGGGCGCGGGCGCGGGTGAACGGCACGCGCTACGTCCTGACGCTGGGTGGCCAGGACCCGTCCGCCGAGGAGTCGGGCCCGTCCGCCGTCCGGCGCTTCCTGGAGGCGGTCCGTTCCGCCCGGGGCAGTGACGCGGGGGACTGACGGTCCAGAAGTTGCGCGTGTGCCCGCCAGGGTCGACCCTTGACTCGTACCAGCCTCACTGAGGGTTCATGGTCCGTTACGCTGTGGATCCTCGGCGTCGACCGGGCCGACGACCGCCTCCGCCGGCCCGGACCCAGCGCGTCAGAACGCCTATCTGCATCAGGCTAGCCCTACTTCTTCAGGGAGTCGCAGCCGTGATCAGCCGACCGAACAAGCACTGCACCGTAGAGCTACAGGCTCTCCCGCCGCGGATCGGCCAGGTCCGCAGAATCGTATCCGCGCAATTGCGCTACTGGCATCTGGATCCCCTCATCGACCCGGCCGCGCTCGGCGTCACCGAACTCCTCACCAACGTGCACCAGCACGCGGAACCGGACAAGCGCTGCACGGTCGAGATCGACCTCGTGCTGGACCAACTCACCCTCTCCGTACGCGACCACGACCCCCGCCTGCCGCGCATCGGCAGCGCCGACCCGGCGAGCACCCACGGCCGGGGCCTCGCCCTGATCGCCGCGGTCAGCGCCAGCTGGGGCGTGCAGGAACGTCACGACGGCGGCAAGGTCGTATGGTTCACGCTGCCCGTGCCCGGCACGCCCAGGACCCGGCCGGTGCAGTCGGACCGGACGACGATCGCCTTCGAACAGCCCGTCCTCGAACTGCCCGCGCTCCAGCATCCCGTGCTCCAGGAGCCCGTCTTCGACGAGTCCTTGGTGACGGTCCGGACGGCGCCGCTGCGCGACCGTTCCCCTGTCTGATCCCGCGTTCCCGGTTGCTTGGCAGGGGCGGCCATTCCAGCGGGAGCGGCGCGCGGCACATCCGGGCGCGCCGCCCGCCGGGCGGGGGCCGGGCCCGTACCAGACGGCCCTGCCGAACGCCGCGACCAGGCTCCTGATCGGGCGGTGACGCGCAGCGCACGGGCGCCCGTGCCTCGACGGCGCCGACGGACCCGTGCGGCAGGGGGCGTTCGCGGGGAGGTCACGGCGTACCGTGTTTGCCTCCGGTGCCGAAGTGCTCCTCCAGGACTGACATCCGGCGCCAGTACTCGTCCTCGTCGATGTCTCCGGCGGCGAACCGGCGGCCCAGGACGGCGGTCGGGGAGTTCTCGGCCGCTGCCGGCCGGACGTGCCAGGGGGCACGGCGGCCGCGCCATACGGTGCGGCGCAGCAGGGTGACGGCACTGACCACGACGACGGCCCAGACCAGTGGGAAGAAGAGGATCCAGGGGCCCGGCCCGCCGTCGGCCCAGGGTTGCGCGAGAGTGTTCATGGGGGTTCAGCTCCTCGGTGGTGACGGCTTCTTCACCTCCGAGCCTGCTCGCGCCGGGCGCCCACGTCGTCGTACGGCCGACGGTCGTCCGCCTGCCCCGTGGGGAGTACGCGGAGCGGGCCGCGTACTCCCCCGGTGTGTTTTCGGCCCTCTACGCGCGTGCGCGCGCGTGTTCAGCCGAGGGCGGCCAGGGGGTCGTCCAGTACGGGCTGCCAGGCCGCTTCCGCCGCGCCGATGAGGCTGTTGTGGTCGAGGGTGCAGGGCAGGATGGGCACGCTGCCGCTGCGGCCCCACAGGCTGCGGTCGGCGACGACGGCGCGGAGCCTGTCGGGGTCGGCCTCGAGCAGGTCGCGGTGGAGTCCCCCGAGGATGACGCGGTCGGGGTTGAGGATGTTGACCAGTCCGGCGAGGCCGAGGCCGAGCCGGTCGATGATGAGTTCGGCGGCGCCCCGTACGGACGGGTCGGCGTACTCCGTGCGGAGCAGGTCGCGGGACTGCTGGAGCTGGGAGACCTCGGGTCCGGGCGCGCGGCCGGCCGCGGTGAGGAAGGCGAGCGGGTCCGCCTCGACGTCGAGGCAGCCGCGGCTGCCGCAGTGGCAGGGCAGGCCCACGGGGTTGACGGTGAGGTGCCCCACCTCCAGGGCGAGGCCCGAACTGCCGGTGTGCGGCCGCCCGTCGAGCACGAGCGCGCCGCCCACACCCCGGTGTCCGGTGGCGACGCACAGCAGGTCCTTGGCGCCGCGCCCGGCCCCGTGGCGGTGTTCGGCGAGGGCGGCGAGGTTGACGTCGTTGCCGGTGACACCGGCGGCGGGGCCGGTTCCGGCGCCGGGGATCCCCGCCTTGGCGAGTGCCTCGGAGAAGAGGTCGCGGACAGGTGCGCCGGCGGGCCAGGACAGGTGCAGCGGGTTGAGTGCCGTGCCCTCCGGTTCGGCGACGGCCGAGGGGACGGCGAGTCCGGCGCCGAGACAGCGGCGGCCGGTCTCGCGCAGCAGTCCGGCACCGGCCTCGACGACGGCGTCGATGATGTGCGACGGATCCGCGGGCACGGTCATGCAGCCGGGCGCGGTGGCGATCATCCGGCCGCCGAGCCCGACGAGGGCGGCCCGGAAGCCGTCGGCGTGGATCTGCGCGGCGAGGACGACGGGCCCGTCGGGAGCCACGGCGAGCCGGTGCGAGGGCCGCCCCTGGGACCCCGCGGCCGCGCCGGGCCGCGCGTCGACCTCGATCAGGCCGAGGGCCTCCAGCTCGGCGGCCACGGCCCCGGCGGTCGCGCGGGTCACGCCGAGCTCGGCGGTGAGCACGGCGCGGGTGGGGGCACGGCCGGTGTGGACGAGCTCCAGGGCCGGGCCGAGGGCTCCACGGCCCCGTTCCAAACGTGTTGTCCGAGTCTGGGTCACGCCCCTATTCTGACTTTGTGCCGACGCTGAACAAAATACGGACCGCCATTCGGGGCCCTCAGGACCCGATACCCGTCGACCCTGCCCTGCGCAGCCTCCGTACCGCCCTGACCCTCTTCTTCGCCCTCGACGGCCTGCTCTTCGCGGGCTGGGTCGTCCGCATCCCCGCCATCAAGGAGCAGACCGGCGCCTCCGCGGGCGCCCTCGGACTGGCCCTGCTCGGGGTCTCCGCCGGCGCGGTCGCCACCATGACCGTGACCGGCCGGCTGTGTCACAAGTTCGGCAGCCATCCGGTGACGGTCGCCGCCGGGGTGCTCATGTCCCTGGGCATCGCCCTGCCGCCGCTCACCCACTCGGCACTCGCCCTCGGGCTGGTGCTCCTCGTCTTCGGCGCAGCCTACGGCGGCATCAACGTCGCCATGAACAGCGCGGCCGTCGACCTCGTCGCGGCGCTGCGCAGGCCCGTGATGCCCAGCTTCCACGCCGCGTTCAGCCTCGGCGGGATGCTGGGCGCGGGGCTCGGCGGGCTGGTCGCGGGGCACCTGTCCGCCACCAGCCACCTGCTGCTCCTGACCGTGGTCGGACTGGCCATCAGCGCCGTGGCGGGCCGCGCGCTCCTCGCCCACCCGGCGCCGCGCCCCGAGCCCCGCACCCCGGCCGCCACGACCGGCTCCGGCAGCGGAAAGGGGCGCCGACTGGTCGTCGTCTTCGGGCTGATCGCGCTGTGCGACGCCTACGGCGAGGGCGCGCTCGCGGACTGGGGCGCGCTCCATCTCCACCAGGACCTCGGCGCCCGGGCGGGCCTCGCGGCCGTCGGCTACTCCGTCTTCGCGCTCACCATGACCCTGGGGCGCCTGACGGGCACCGTGCTCCTCGAACGCCTGGGGCAGACCAGGACGTTGGTCGCGGGCGGCACGGCCGCCGCCGTCGGTATGCTGCTCGGTTCGCTGGCGCCGACGGTCTGGGCCGCCCTGCTGGGCTTCGCCGTCACCGGGTTCGGCCTCGCCAACATCTTCCCGGTCGCCATCGGCCGGGCCGGGGAACTCGCCGGCCCCGGCGGGGTGGCCACCGCCTCCACGTTCGGCTACGGCGGCATGCTGCTCGGCCCTCCGGCGATCGGCTTCCTCGCCGAGACCTGGTCGCTGCCGGTCGCCCTGACCACGGTCGCCGCGCTCGCGGCGATGGCGGCGGCGATCGCGTACGGGACGCGGAACGTGGTGCGCGCCGCCGCACGGTGACCCGAGGCGTTGTCAGTGGTCGCTGACACAATCCGAAGGAGAGGCGGCCGGGAAGCCGGACGGGGCGGCGTCGAGGGGCGGCGCGGGCCGTCCGGGAGGCGAAAGGCGGGGTGGAGATGAGCGGGACGCGGGAAGAGTGGCGGTGCGCCGGGCTGCGCTGGGCACCGTCCGGGCCGTCGCTGGCCTGGCTGCACCCGGCCCACGGAATGCGCTCCTCTCCCCTGCCTGCGGGACGGCCGCTGGCGTTCACGACCGGCGATGCGCGGCGGTGCGTGGGAGTGCGCAGGGGCACCCGGCACATTCCGTGCCCGACGGATGCCGAGGTGCCCGCGGCGGCGGTCTCGGCACAGTGTCCCGACTGCGCGCGGCTGGACCGCTCGCACTCCGTGGCCGCCGACACCGCCGTCGACGACCCCCGGGCGTACGACGTCTACCTGGCGTGGTTCGGCCCCCATGTGATCAAGGTCGGGATCACGGCCGCCGAGCGCGAAGGGGTCCGGCTGCTCGAACAGGCCGCGCTGTCCTACGCGCTGCTCGGGCGTGGTCCGTTGATGGCCGCCCGCCGGGCGGAGGCCGTGCTGGGCGCGGCGCTCGCGGTCCCGGACCGCTTTCCGTACGCGGCCAAGCGGGCCGCCCGCCATCCGGTGCCGCCCCGCGAGCAGCGGGTGGCGGAGCTGGCCGCGCTGCACGAGCGGGCCCGCGGACTGGGCACCTTGCCGGAGTCCCTGACCGTCCGGGCCTTCGCGCCGGTGCACCACGACGAGGTGTTCCGTCTCGACCGCATCGGGCCGGGCCATCGCCTGGCGGAGCTGGCCGCGGGGCGCACGCTGGCGGGCGAGGTGACCGCCGTGGCGGGTCCGGATGTGTATCTGGAAACGGCGGGCGGACCGGCGCTGCTGGTGGACGCCCGGCAGCTGGCGGGCTGGCCGCTGCTGGCGGCGGCTCCGGGGGCGAGGACGACGGTGTCCGCGCGCATACCGGAGCCGGCCGGTCCGCAGTCGCTCTTCTGACGCCCTCGCGTCAGCCCAGCCAGCCGGGGCGGATCAGGCCGGATTCATAGGCGAGGACGACCAGTTGGGCCCGGTCCCGCGCCCCGAGCTTGACCATGGCGCGGCTGACGTGTGTCTTGGCGGTCAGGGGGCTGACGACGAGACGGCGGGCGATCTCGTCGTTGGACAGCCCGATTCCGACGAGTGTCATCACCTCGCGTTCACGGTCCGTCAGCTCCGAGAGGGCACCGGCGGCAGCCGGTTCCTTGGAGCGGGCGGCGAATTCGGCGATGAGGCGGCGCGTGACGCCCGGCGAGAGCAGCGCGTCACCGGCGACCACGGCCCTCACGGCGCGCAGGAGTTCGTCGGGTTCGGTGTCCTTCACGAGAAAGCCGGAGGCACCGGAGCGGATGGCCTCGAAGACGTATTCGTCCAGCTCGAAGGTGGTCAGCATGATGACCTTCACGTCCGCCAGCTGCGGGTCCCCGGTGATCCGGCGGGTGGCGGCGAGCCCGTCGAGCACGGGCATCCGAATGTCCATCAGGACGGTGTCGGGACGCAGTTCGCGGACCAGCGCCAGGGCCTGCCGGCCGTCCGACGCCTCACCGACGACGGTGATGTCGGGCTGCGCGTCCAGCAGGGCGCGGAAGCCGGCGCGTACGAGCAGCTGGTCGTCGGCGACAGGACGCGGATGGGGCGGGCTCCTCGGTCGCTCACGGCTTCTCCTGGGGCGGGGTGGCGAGGGGCAGTCGGACGCTGACGGGGAAGCCGCCGTCGGGCCGGGGGCCCGCCTCGACCGTACCGCCGAGGGCCGCGGCCCGTTCCCGCATGCCGACCAGTCCCTTACCGCTGCTGGGGAGCGCGGCCCCGGTGGCGGGGCCGTCGTCGTCGACGCGCAGCAGGAGCGTGTCGGCGCGGTAGGCCAGCAGCACCCGGGCCGTGCGGGAGCCGGAGTGGCGGACGATGTTGGTGAGGGCTTCCTGGACGATCCGGAAGGCGGCGAGATCGGCGCCGGGTGGCAGGGCGATGCGTGGGCCCTCGACGGCGATGTCCACGGCGAGCCCGGCGCCTGACGCCTGCTCGGCCAGCTCGGGCAGGCGGTCGAGGCCGGGAGCGGGCGAGCGGGGCGCGTCGCCGGGGGTGCGCAGGGTGTCGAGGACCTGGCGGACCTCGCCGGGCGCCTCCTTGCTGGCGGCCTTGATGGTGCTGAGCGCCGTGCGGGCCTGTTCGGGGTGCTCGTCGAGCAGGGCGAGCCCGACGCCGGCCTGGACGTTGATGACGGAGATGCTGTGGGCGAGCACGTCGTGCAGCTCGCGGGCGATGCGCAGCCGCTCCTCGTCGGCGCGGCGGCGGGCGGCGGGCGGCGGCGGCCCGCTCGACGCGGTCGCGGACCCACTGCTCGCGCCGCAGCCGGACCAGTTCGGATCCGACGAGGACGGCTACGGCCCAGGCGGTGGGCGCCCACTCCTCGTTCCAGGCGGCCGGCCCGTCGCCGCCGGGCGGCAGCCGGCGGTAGAGCCAGTGGGCGACGAGGAGATGGCCTGCCCACAGCAGGCCGACCGCACACCACGCGGCGCGGCGGTGTCCGGCGACGATCGCGGTGAAGCAGGCGATGACAGCTCTGAGGAAGACGGGACTGTAGGGGTAGCCGCCGCCGAGATAGAGCAGGGTGACGACGCACGTGCCGAAGACGGCGACGCGGGGGTGGCGGTGGCGGATCAGCAGGAAGGCGGGGCCCGCGGCGAGCAGGACCCTCGCGAAGGAGTCGAGCGGCACCCGGCGGGCTGGTCCAGGGCCGCGTAGTGCCCGCCGACCTGCTGGAACACCGCGACAGCGAGGGTGGACGGCCAGGGCAGGCGGCGCTTCGAGCGGGCGAACCAGCGCTCCCAGGGCGGTCCCCCGCCGCGCTCCCGCGCCCACGGCGCCCGTCCTTCACTGCGCATGCGGCCAAGCTAAGCGCTCCGCTGGAAGTGCGGTCCGGTCGCTGCGGGCCGGTGGGGGCTGGTCGCGCAGTTCCCCCGCCCCTTACGGGGCGCGGTACCGCACTGCACTTCGACAAGACCGCTTAGTCGGCGCCGGGGCGGGCGGCGTCAGCCGCGCGTGGTGGCCGCATCTACTTCCTGGGGAGTAGTGAGCCCCACCTGGTGGGCCAGGCCGCGGACGGCGTGCGCGAAGAACGCGTCCCGGGCCTCGACGACCTGGTCGAACTGGCCGAAGAGCTCGAAGCCGATCAGCCCGAAGAGCTGGGCCCAGGCAGCGACGAGCGCGGCCGTCGCCGGCGCGGGGAGCCCCGGGGCGAACTCCGCGGCCAGCCGCTCGACGTCGGTGTGCACGGTGCGGGGCAGCGGGTCCACGGGCGGAGTGACGAGCCTGCCGTCGGCGTGGGCCTCGCGGGCGATGGAGAGCAAGGCGAGCGCGACCCGGCCGGCGGGCTCGACGGTGGTCAGGGGGGCGGTGTAGCCGGGGACGGGCGAGCCGTAGATCAGCGCGTATTCGTGCGGGTGGGCGAGGGCCCAGGTGCGGACGGCCCGGCAGACGGCGGTCCAGCGGGCGGTCGGGTCGTCGCTGTCGACGGCGGCGAGCGCGGTCTCGGCGGCGGTGCCCACCGCGTTGTACGCGTCGACGATGAGGGCGGTCAGCAGGTCGTCGCGGCTGGGGAAGTAGCGGTAGAGCGCGGAGGAGACCATGCCGAGCTCGCGGGCGACGGCGCGCAGGGACAGCTTGGCCGCGCCGTCCCGCGCGAGCTGGAGGCGCGCTTCGTCCTTGATGGCGGCGGTGATTTCGCTGCGGGCCCGCTCTCTGGCCCCTCGGATCGCACTCATGAGGCCCAGTCTGCCAGCCGGCGGAAGCAACAGCCAGAAACGAGAGCAGCGCTCTTGCGCCGATGCGAGAAAGCGCGCACACTGATCTCAGGCGAGAGCACCGCTCTCTCATCGGAAACCGGAAACTCGGGGGTGTCCCATGGCGCACTACATCAAGCCCGGACGGCTGGAAGCGCGGCTCGTCCACGGCACGATCGGCTGGCTGGCGCGGCGAGGTCTGAGCCTGGCGGGAACGGCGGAGCTGTCGGTGCGAGGGCGCAGCAGCGGCGAGTGGCGGCCGGTCCCGGTCAATCCGCTCGACGCGGAGGGAGGCCGCTTCCTGGTGTCCGCGCGCGGCGACGGGCAGTGGGTGCGCAATCTCCGGGCCGCGGGCGGCGGGCGGCTGCGCCTCGGGCGCCAGACCATGTCCTTCACCGCCGTGGAGGTGCCGGACGAGGAGAAAGTCCCGCTGCTGCGGGCCTATTTGAGCCGCTGGGGCTGGGAAGTGGGCCGGTTCTTCGACGGGGTGACGGCGAAGTCCCCCGACGAGGAACTGCGGCGGATCGCCTCGCGGCACCCGGTCTTCCGGATATCGACGACGCCGGGCGCGGCCGCGTAGGGGTGGGGCCGGGCATGCGGGGCCGACCGCGCCGGGGCGAGGAGCGATGTTCGGGGCGCTGCGGAGGGGGTGCGAGCCCTGGGCTCGGACGAGGGCGGCCCGCGTTCACCCCTCCGGAACGGGCTGTCCGCTCCCCGCCCTTCAAGCCTCCCCACCGTCGCCGGGCGGGCCGGGCCGCCGATATCCCGGCCCGGCTCACACCCTGGGACCTCAGCGGGCGTTCGCGGCCTCGGCGCGGTCCACCGAGGACAGGACGCGGCGGGCCGCCGGGTGCGTCCGTACGATCTCGGCGAGCGTGGTCGTGCCGCGCGTGATCTTCGCGAACGCGTGCCATGCCGGGCGGAAGCCCGTGACGGCGGCGTGGATGAGGCCGGGGCGCCGCTTGTAGAGGCCGAGCATCCGGCGCCCGACCCCCATCTCCACGCCCAGGCCCGCCTTGATGGCGAAGGCGTAGTTGAGCGCCTGGCGTCGGGCGTCGACCGCGTCCTGCGCCTCACCGATGCGCACGGCCCACTCCCCCGCCAGGCGGCCCGAGCGCAGGGCGAAGGAGATGCCCTCGCGGGTCCAGGGCTCCAGCAGTCCGGCCGCGTCACCGCACACGATCACCCGGCCACGGGAGAGCGGCGAGTCGTCCGAGCGGCAGCGGGTGAGGTGTCCGGAGGAGATGCTCGGCTCGAAACCCGCCAGGCCGAGACGGGCGATGAAGTCCTCCAGATAGCGCTTGGTGCCCGAGCCGTCGCCCCGCTCCGAGATCACGCCCACCGTCAGGGTGTCGCCCTTGGGGAAGACCCAGCCGTAACTGCCGGGAATCGGACCCCAGTCGATGAGCACCCGGCCCGCCCAGTCCTCGGCGACCGTCGGGGGCACCGGGATCTCGGCCTCCAGGCCGAGGTCGACCTGCTCGAGCTTGACCCCGACATGGGCCCCTATCCGCCCCGCGCTGCCGTCGGCACCGACGACCGCGCGGGCCAGGACGGTCTGTCCGTCGCCGAGCACGACGGCGACGGTGCGCCGGTCGGGCACCGCCGGGCCGTGCTGCTCGACGCGGGAGACGGTCACGCCCGTGCGCACCTCGGCGCCCGCGCGCTGCGCGGCCTCGACGAGGCCCGCGTCGAACTCGGGCCGGTTGATGAGTCCGAAGAGCATCCGCTTGGAACGGCGGGTGCGCGAGAGCTTCCCGTTCAAGGAGAAGGTGACAGCATGCACACGCTCGCGCAGCAGCAGTTCGAAGCCCGGCGGCAGCGCGTCACGCGAGGGGCCGATGATGCCTCCGCCGCAGGTCTTGTAGCGCGGCAGTTCGGCTTTCTCCAGGAGCAGGACGCGCCGGCCCGCGGAAGCGGCCGCATGGGCCGCGGAGGCCCCCGCGGGCCCCGCGCCCACCACTACGACGTCCCACACCGGCTCCTGGCCCTCGGCCGCGTCCCGCCCCGCGTCCTGGGCTGCGTTGTCGCTGCTCACCTGTGCTGTTACTCCCGCTCGATCACCGGTTACGGCTACCGCCCGCATCCTACGGCCCGCCGCTGGTCCGCCCCGCGCCGGGAAGGCCGCGGGCACGGCGCCGGGCGGCCATGGGAGGATCGGCAGCGCAATCGCCTGTATGTACGGATAACGCCGTGCCCCCAAGGAGCGTTCCATGGAGCAGCCCTCGCCCCGTCAGCCCCAGCCGGACCCGGCCGCGCTGGCGGCGACCGTCGCCTCACTCCAGTCCCGTGCCAGGGCCGAGCTGGCCGAGCTGGTGGCCTTCAAGTCGGTCGCGGACGAGGCGCAGTTCCCGCGCAGCGAGTGCGAGGGCGCGGCGAACTGGGTGGCCGACGCCCTGCGCGCCGAGGGCCTGGAGGATGTGGCCCTCCTCGACACCCCCGACGGCACGCAGTCCGTCTACGGCTGTCTGCCGGGCCCGGTGGGCGCGCCCGTCGTGCTGCTCTACGCGCACTACGACGTGCAGCCGCCGCTGGACGAGGACGCCTGGCTCTCGCCGCCGTTCGAGCTGACCGAGCGCGACGGGCGCTGGTACGGGCGCGGTGCCGCGGACTGCAAGGGCGGTGTGGTCATGCACCTCACCGCGCTGCGGGCGCTGAAGGCGCACGGCGGTGTCCCGGTCACGGTGAAGGTGATCGTCGAGGGCTCGGAGGAGCAGGTCACCGGCGGCCTGGAGCGGTACGCGGAGGCGCACCCGGAGCTGCTGGCCGCCGACGCCATCGTCATCGGCGACGCGGGCAATTTCCGGGTGGGCCTGCCGACCGTCACGGCGACGCTGCGCGGCATGTCGAACCTGGTGGTCCAGGTGGACACGCTGGAGGGCAATCTGCACTCCGGCCAGTTCGGCGGGGCGGCGCCGGACGCGCTGGCGGCACTGATCCGGATCCTGGACTCGCTGCGCGCCGAGGACGGCTCGACGGTCATCAACGGCCTGGACGCACAGGCACGCTGGGAGGGGCTGCAGTATCCGGAGGAGGACTTCCGCAAGGACGCCAAGGTCCTCGACGGGGTGCGGCTGATCGGTTCCGGCACGGTGGCCGACCGGATCTGGGCGCGCCCGGCCGTCACGGTCCTGGGCATCGACTGCCCGCCGGTGATCGGCGCCACGTCGTCCGTCCAGGCGAGCGCCCGGGCCACGGTGAGCCTGCGGGTGCCGCCGGGCACGGACGAGGCGGTGGCCGCGAAGCTGCTGACCGCCCATCTGGTCGCGGCCGCGCCGTGGGGGGTGCGGGTCTCGGTGGAGCAGGTCGGCCAGGGCCAGCCGTTCCGTGCCGACACCGACAGCCCGGCGTACGCGTCGATGGCCGAGGCGATGCGTATCGCCTACCCCGGCGAGGAGATGCAGATCTCCGGCATGGGCGGTTCGATCCCGCTGTGCAACACCCTCACCTCCCTCTATCCGGAGGCGGAGATGCTGCTGATCGGGCTGAGCGAGCCCGACGCCCAGATCCACGCGGTGAACGAGAGCGTCTCCCCCGAGGAGCTGGAGCGGCTCTCCCTGGCCGAGGCCCTCTTCCTCGTCAACTACGCGGCCGGCAACCGCTGACGCCACGGCGGCCCGCGGGCCGTCAGCCGACCGGGACGCCCGCTTCGAGATTGAGCGGGCGTCCCTGTTCGCGGGCGCGCAGCGCCCAGCGGAGTCTGCTCAGCCGCACGGGCGGCAGCAGGGCCGCCGCCTCGCTCTCGGTGACGAAGCGCCAGCCGCGCAGTTCGGAGCCGGGCAGCAGGAGCCGGTGCGCCTCGGCCTCCGTCAGCCGCCCTCCGTCGAAGAGGAACCGCAGCCCGCCGTAGCCGGGCGGCTTGGGCGGCTCCCAGTCGATGACCAGCAGGCGTGGCACCTCGGAGAGTTCGATGCCGATCTCCTCGGTCACCTCGCGCATTCCGGCCCGGGCGGGCGCCTCGCCGGGCTCGACCACCCCACCGGGGAACTCCCAGCCCGGTTTGTAGGTGGGGTCGACGAGGAGCACGCGGTCCTCCTCGTCGAAGAGCAGGACGCCGGCGGCGAGCGTCTCGGCCGTGGGTTCCGGGGTCTGGACGATGGCGCAGGCGCCTGCGGTGCCGGTGCGTACGGCCTCGGCGACCTGCTCGGCGACCTCACGCGGTGTCAGGCCGCCGGTGTCCACGGCGAAGGCGTCGGTATGGAGCCAGGGCAGCGCCGCGTGGTAGGGGGCGATGTGGTCCAGCGCCCAGCGCCGGACGCTCTCGCTGCGCTCGGGATCGTCCTCGAACTCCTCACGGTTCGCGATACGCGTCCGCAGTATCGTTTCGTCAACCGTCAGCAGCACATGCCGGACAGGGATGCGACGGGAGGCGAGGGCGCCGAAGATCTCGTCCCGGTAGTCCTGCCGGAGCAGGGTCATGGGCACCACGAGCACCCCGCCGACCTCGGCGAGCAGGGCCGCGGCGGCGTCGGCGACCAGGCGCCGCCAGATCGGCAGGTCCTGGTAGTCGCCGACCTCGCCCATCCTCTTCGGCGGCACCAGGTGATGCAGGGCCGCGCCGATCACTTCAGGGTCGTAGAGGGTGCTGCCGGGGATCAGCTCGGTCAGCTCTCGCGCCGTGCTGGTCTTCCCCGTACTGAACGCGCCGTTCAGCCAGACGATCACGGTTCCCCCTTCTCCGTAGACCCCTGTGGAGTGCCCGCAACACCTTGCCACGGAAACGCGTGCGAGCGGCATGGCGCGCCGCCCGTTCACCCATCGGCCGGTGAAGGCCTGATTCCACCCGTCGCGCCCCGTCCCTGACGGCCAACTCGGCCGCCGGTGCACGCTCCCTGCCCCTCACCGGACCGCTTCCGGCGCATACCCCCGCGCCCGGCTTCCACCCCCGCGGGGGTCAGCGTGACGACGGCGGCGCCCAGAGCCGCAGTTCCCGCGCCGCGGCGGATGCCGCGCCGACCAGCCCCGCGTCGGAGCCGAGCCTGGCCGGCAGCACCTCGACCCCCGACGCGAACGACAGCGTCGCGTAGTCCCGCAGGCGCTCGCGGAGCGGGCCGAAGAGGATCTCCCCCGCACCGGCGACACCGCCGCCTATGACGGCCACCTCGATCTCGACCAGGGTGGCGGTCGCCGCAATGCCCGCGGCCAGGGCCTGCGCGGCGCGTTCGAAGGAGGCGAGGGCCGCCGCGTCCCCGGCGCGGGCGGCCGCCGCGACGGCGGCCGCGCTCCGGTCGCCGCCCGGGGCCGGACGCCAGCCCGTGTCGAGCGCGCGGCGGGCGATGTTGGGTCCGCTCGCGATGCGTTCCACACAGCCGCGCGCGCCGCAGGGGCAGGCGTCACCGTCGAGGTCGACACTGATGTGTCCGATGTGGCCGGCATTGCCCGTGGGCCCGGTGTGGAGACGGCCGTCGAGGACCAGCCCGCCGCCGACGCCCGTGGACACGACCATGCACAGGGCGTTGGCGCGGCCGCGGGCGGCACCTTGCCAGTGTTCGGCCGCGGTCATGGCGACGCCGTCGCCCACCAGCACCACCGGCAGTCCGCCCGCCCGCTCCCGCACCTCGGTGACCAGCGGGAAGGCGCGCCAGGCCGGGACGTTGACCGGGCTGACCGTGCCGCGGGAGGCGTCGACGGGACCCGCGCTGCCGATGCCCACCGCCACGACCCGCGGCCACCCGGGGGCGCGTACGAGCTCGTCGAGCACCTCCGCCACGGCGCCCATCACCGTCGTCGCGTCCTCCCCCGCGGGCGTCGGCCGCTGGGCGCGGACGAGCAGACGTCCGTGGTCGTCCACCAACGCTCCCGCGATCTTGGTGCCGCCGATGTCGAGAGCCGCGACGAGGCCGGAGCTGTCGGTGTGCATTTGGTGCGGTATCTCCTGATCCACGGGCGCCGAAAGGATGTGCGGCCGCCAGTCTCCCCAGAGTTGACAACGTTGTCCAGGCTCTATGCTCGACGTCACCCCCACGCATCGACGCCCGCCGTGACACGCAAAGGAACGAGCCATCGTGGCCCAGACCAGTCCGCAGTACCGCTACGGCAACCGCCCGACCATGAAGGACGTGGCGGCGCGCGCGGGGGTGGGCCTCAAGACCGTCTCGCGGGTCGTGAACGGCGAGCCGGGCGTCACCCCGGACACCGAACAGCGCGTGCGGGACGCGATCACCGCGCTCGGCTTCCGCCGCAACGACAGCGCCCGCATCCTCCGCAAAGGCCGCACGGCGTCCATCGGGCTGGTCCTCGAGGATCTCGCCGACCCCTTCTACGCGCCGCTCAACCGCGCCGTCGAGGAGGTGGCCCGCGCCCATGGGGCCCTGCTCATCAACGGTTCCAGCGCCGAGGACCCCGAGCGCGAGCGGGAGTTGGCGCTGGCCTTCTGCGCCCGCCGCGTCGACGGCCTGATCGTCATCCCGGCGGGCGACGACCACCGCTATCTGGAACCCGAGATAGCCGCCGGCATCGCCACCGTCTTCGTGGACCGGCCGGCCGGGCGGACGGCCGCCGACGTCGTGCTCTCCGACAGCTTCGGCGGCGCCCGCGACGGCGTCGCCCACCTCATCGCACACGGCCACCGGCGCATCGGCTTCATCGGCGACCAGGCGCACATCCACACCGCCGCCGAGCGGCTGCGCGGCTACCGCGCCGCCATGCGGGACGCCGGACTGCCCGTGGACGAGCGGTGGGTCTCGCTCGGCCCCACCGCTCCCGAGCGCGTCCGGGCCGAGGCGGAGGCCATGCTGGCCGGACCGCGGCCGGTGACGGCCCTGTTCGCGGGCAACAACCGCGTGACGGTGACGGCCGTGCGCGTCATCGCCGCGGCGGCCCGCCCGGTCGCCCTCGTCGGCTTCGACGACTTCGAGCTCGCCGACCTCCTCTCGCCCGCCGTCACCGTCGTCGCCCAGGACGCGGCGCGGCTCGGACGCACCGCGGCGGAGCGGCTGTTCCGGCGGCTGGACGGAGTGGCGGAAACCCCACAGCGGGTGGAGCTCCCCACCCGGCTGATCGTGCGCGGCTCCGGCGAACTCCCGCCCGCCGGAGGCTGACCGCTATCCCGCCCGGCCCGCAAGCCGGTCGAGGTCCGCGCGGGTCAGCCCGGTCGGGCCGGTGACCTCGGCGCCGTCGATCGCCCCGCAGTCCAGCCCCCGCAGCAGATAGCCGCTGAGCGCCCTGGCCGTCGCGGGTTCGTCCAGTACGGCACCGCCCGCACTCCGCATGTATGCGGTCAGCCGGGCCGCCGCCTGGTCAAGTCCCTCACGGTAGAAGGCATACACCGCCGCGTAGCGAGTCGGCAGATGCCCCGGATGCATGTCCCAGCCCTGGTAGTACGCACGCTCCAGCGCTCGCCGTACGAGGCCGTGGTGCAGCCGCCAGGCGTCGTGCACCTGCCGCGCCGGGCCGACGGGCAGGACGTTCGTCGAACCGTCGGAGAGGCGCACCCCGGTACCGGCGGCCGCGACCTGCATGACGGCCTTGGCGTGGTCGGCCGCCGGGTGGTCAGGCGACTGCTGTGCCGCGCCCACCCCGCAGGAGGCGCTGTAGTCGAAGGTCCCGTAGTGCAGTGAGGTCGCGCGGCCCCCGGCGGCATCGATCATCCGGGCGACGGTCGCCCGGCCGTCGGCGCCCAGGATCGCCTGGGTGGTCTCGATCTGGATCTCGAAGCGGATCCGCCCGGGGGCGAGGCCCCGCGCCTTCTCGAACTCCTCGGCCAGCCGGACCATCGCCGTGACCTGCTCGGCATAGGTGACCTTGGGGAGGGTGAGCACCAGACCGGCGGGCAGCCCGCCCGCCTCCATCAGTCCGGTGAGGAAGATGTCGAGCGTGCGGATGCCGCGGTCGCGCACGGCGGCTTCCATGCACTTCATGCGGATGCCCATGTACGGGGCCGCCGTGCCGTTCTCGTACGCCTGCGCCACCAGCCGCGCGGCCCGCGCGGCGGCCGCGTCCTCCTCGGCATCGGGGCGCGGCCCGTAGCCGTCCTCGAAGTCGATGCGCAGGTCCTCCACGGGCTCGCGCTCCAGCTTGGCGCGCACGCGCTCGTACACGGGCCGGGCGAGGCCGTCGGGTATCCCGAGGACGGCGGCGAACGCCGCGGCGTCGGGGGCGTGGGAGTCGAGAGCCGCGAGCGCCTTCGCGCCCCAGGAGCGCACGGTGTCGGCGGCGAAGACGTCGGCGGGGACATAGACGGTGTGCACGGGCTGGCGAGTGCCCGGGTCGCCGGGATAGCGGCGCGCGAGATCGGCGTCGACATCGGCGAGGGAGGCGCCTATGCGTTCCTTCAGCGCCTCGTCGAAGGTTGTCACGACCGTCCGGTGCTGCCCCATGCGCCACCCTCCGAGTTTCCACTGACCGGAATTCCCTGTCCGTACAGCGAAGTTAACGACGGCTCAGGGTCAAGGTCAACAGGTCCGGCCCGGCAGGCACGGCGCCGAGACGCCGGGAGGCCCCGTACGCGTGGGCGTACGGGGCCTCCCGGGCGGACGGGGTCAGCCCTTGCGGGACGTGACCTCGGCGGTGAGCTGCGGGACGACCTCGAAGAGGTCGCCGACCACGCCGTAGTCGACCAGGTCGAAGATCGGGGCCTCCGCGTCCTTGTTGATGGCGACGATCGTCTTCGAGGTCTGCATGCCGGCCCGGTGCTGGATCGCGCCGGAGATGCCCGCCGCGATGTACAGCTGCGGCGAGACCGACTTGCCGGTCTGGCCGACCTGGTTGGTGTGCGGGTACCAGCCGGCGTCGACGGCGGCGCGCGAGGCGCCGACGGCCGCGCCGAGCGAGTCGGCCAGGCCCTCGATCAGCGAGAAGTTCTCGGCGCCGTTGACACCGCGGCCACCGGAGACCACGATCGCGGCCTCGGTCAGCTCGGGGCGGCCGGTCGACTCGCGCGGGGTGCGGGAGACGACCTTGGTGCCGGTCGACTTCTCGCCGAAGGAGACGGCCAGCTGCTCGACCGTACCGGCGGCAGCGGCGGCCTCCGGGGCGGCGGAGTTGGGCTTGACGGTGATGACCGGCGTGCCCTTGGTGACGCGGGACTTGGTGGAGTACGAGGCCGCGAAGACGGACTGCGTGGCCACCGGGCCCTCGGCGCCGGCCTCCAGGTCGACGGCGTCGGTGATGATGCCCGAGCCGATGCGGACCGCGAGGCGGGCCGCGATCTCCTTGCCCTCCGCGGAGGACGGGACGAGCACGGCGACCGGGGAGACGGCCTTGTACGCGGCCTCCAGGGCGTCGACCTTGGGCGCGACGAGGTAGTCGGCGAACTCGGACGCGTCGGCCGTGAGGACCTTCACCGCGCCGTACTCGCCGAGCGTCTGCGCGGCGGCCTCGGCACCGGCACCCAGGTGCACGGCGACGGGCTCGCCGAGGCGGCGCGCGAGGGTGAGCAGTTCGAGGGTGGGCTTGCGGACGGCACCGTCCACGTGGTCGACGTAGACGAGAACTTCAGCCATGGGATGGGACTCCTGCGCAGAAATGGGGCGGATGACGGTTCGTGCGGACTGACAAAAGCTCAGCCGCGGTGGGGACCGGGAGCCCTCGCGGACACGCCGCGGGGCCCGGATCCGCCGCTAGATGAACTTCTGGCCCGCGAGGAACTCGGCGAGCTGCTTGCCGCCCTCGCCCTCGTCCTTGACCACGGTGCCGGCCGTGCGGGCCGGGCGCTCGTTGGCCTCGTCGACCTTGGTCCAGGCGCCTTCGAGACCGACCTCTTCCGCCTCGAGGCCGAGGTCGGACAGGTCCAGGGACTCCACCGGCTTCTTCTTGGCGGCCATGATGCCCTTGAAGGACGGGTAACGGGCCTCGCCGGACTGGTCGGTGACGGACACGACGGCCGGGAGGGAGGCCTCCAGCTGCTCGCTCGCGGCGTCGCCGTCACGGCGGCCGGTCACCTTGCCGTCGGCCACGGCGACCTCGGACAGCAGGGTCACCTGCGGCACGCCCAGGCGCTCGGCGAGCATGGCCGGGACCACGCCCATGCCACCGTCGGTGGACGCCATGCCGGAGATGACCAGGTCGTAGCCCACGTGCTCGACGGCCTTGGCCAGCACCAGCGACGTGCCGAGCGCGTCGGTGCCGTGCAGGTCGTCGTCCTCGACGTGGACGGCCTTGTGGGCGCCCATGGACAGCGCCTTGCGCAGCGCGTCCTTGGCGTCCTCGGGACCCACGGTCAGCACGGTGATCTCGGCGTCGTCCGCCTCGTCGGCGATCTGCAGCGCCTGCTCGACCGCGTACTCGTCGAGCTCCGAGAGCAGGCCGTCCACGTCGTCACGGTCGACGGTCAGGTCTTCGGCGAAGTGCCGGTCGCCGGTGGCGTCGGGCACGTACTTCACACAGACAACGATCCTCAAGCTCACGCCGGCTCTCCTACTGCATCGTCTCTTCGTAGCTGCCTTGTGCAGGCAGCATAGGCGCCTTGTGGGGCGCATTCCGGTCGGACCTGGCAACGCCCCGAACGGAATGTTACTCGTCAGTACACCCAGGGCGTTCCACGAATGCAAGGCGCGTCGGCTGTGATCTGGCCAACGCGGCGAACCAGGGACGTATCAGTCCCGCAGACCGTTGAAGCGCCCCTGGTGGTAGAGCAGCGGGCGGCCCGCCCCCTCGGGGTCGCCGGTTACGACCTCCGCGAGCACCAGGCGGTGGTCACCGGCGGGCACCCGGGCGACCACCCGGCACACCAGCCAGGCCAGGACGCCGTCGAGCAGCGGCACGCCCTCGGGACCCGTCCGCCAGCTGGTGGGGGGCGCGAAGCGGTCGGCGCCGCTGCGCGCGAAGGTGCCGGCCAGCTCCTGCTGGTGCTCGCCGAGTATGTGGACACCGATGTGTTCGGCCTCGGCCAGCACGGGCCAGCTGGAGGAACCAGTGCCGACACCGAAGGAGACGAGCGGGGGTTCGGCGGCGACGGAGGTGAGCGAGGTCGCGGTGAAGCCGACCGGATGGGTGCCGTGCGCGGTGATCACGGCGACGCCGGAGGCGTGCCGGCGGAACACGGAGCGCAGCAGTTCTGGGTTGGCGAGGCGGGGCGTGCCGAGTCCGGGCGTGGCCGTCATCGATCTGTCCTTCTGGTGGAGGTCCAACCGGGAGCTGTACGGTCTCGGGTGCTCATCGCTCCGGACAGCGCGCGCCGGCCGTCCGTAGCAGATCGACGTACGCGCGTCCGTGGAGAAGCAGTCCAGGCCACATAACGTCACATTGACGATCATGCATGTACACCGTCAAGTGCGGCCGGGGATATGGGAGATGGATCACGGTGCATCACACCAGGGCGCCGAGCGCCGCGATGACATCGGCCTTGCGGGGCTGCCCCGCGGCCCGGCGCCTGACGCGGCCGGAGGCGTCGAGGACGAGCACGGTGGGAGTCGCGCTGACGCCGAGGGCCCGGACGAGCTCCAGTCTCGCCTCGGCGTCGATCTCCACGTGCGCGACGCCCTCGACCATGGCGGCGACCTCCGCCAGGGTCCGTCTGGTCGCCCGGCACGGCTGGCAGAAGGCGCTGGAGAACTGCACGAGGGTGGCCCGCTCCCCCAGCTGTGCACCGAGCTCGGCGGCCTCCAGCCGCATCACTTCGTCCGGTACCGGCACGCTCGCCCCTCCACAGTCGTACGCGTCCGCGGGGCCGCCGTGGCCCCGTGGTCTTCCCACGGTTGCAGCGCCGCCGGGGCCGCGGAAATTTCCCCTCACGCCCTCGGATGCGCCCCCGTCCGGCGCTCGCGGGGGTCTGCCCGGTTCTGTCCAGGGTGCGCGGTGTACCTTCGGCAGTACCGGACGATGTCCCGCGCCGCGGGCCGACGTGACGAGAATCTCCTGGCCCCCGGGGCACCCCCGCTGGTCCACGGGCCGGGCGATCAGGCACGATCGGCCGGGAGCCGAGAACCTACGGCCGCGTAACTTCAGCCGGGAGCACCCTCCCCAGGCCCAGAAGGATTTCCCCGATATGGCAGAACTCGTCTACCCCCCGGTGATCGGTGTCGCCCGCTCCATGTTCAAGGCGCTCGATCTGCGCTTCGACATCCAGGGCACCGAGCACGTGCCGCAGCGCGGCGGGGCGGTGCTGGTGAGCAACCACATCGGCTATCTCGACTTCATCTTCTGCGGGCTGGCCGCCCGGCCCGCCAAGCGGCTGGTGCGGTTCATGGCCAAGGAGTCCGTCTTCCGGCACAAGGTGTCGGGGCCGCTGATGCGCGCGATGAAGCACATCCCCGTGGACCGCGCGGCCGGCATGGACGCCTACAAGCACGCGCTGTCCGCGCTGCGCTCGGGCGAGATCATCGGTGTCTTCCCGGAGGCGACGATCTCCCAGTCGTTCACGCTGAAGAACTTCAAGTCGGGCGCGGCCCGGCTCGCCCAGGAGGCGGGCGTGCCGCTGCTGCCGATGGCGCTGTGGGGCACCCAGCGGCTGTGGACCAAGGGGCACAAGCGGGACCTGGGCCGCAACCACATCCCGATCACCATGCGGGTGGGCGAGCCGATGGCCGCCGATCCGGCCGAGCACGCGGACACCGTCACGGAGCGGGTGCGGGGCCGCGTCCAGGAGCTGCTGGAGGCGGCCCAGCGGGCCTATCCGGTCCGTCCCAAGGGTCCGGACGACACCTGGTGGGTCCCGGCCCACCTCGGCGGCACGGCACCGACCCCGGCGGAGGCCGCTGCCTTGGACCGGCGCTGAGACGTTTCCCCGGCGGGCGGCCTGGCACCACCAGGCCGCCCGCCGGGACGCGTGGACCGTGATGACACACCGGCCGCAATGTCGATGACATTGCGGCCGGACGCGTTCTCAGGCGCGAGTGTCTACTTCTGCTTGCCCATCTCCGCCGCGAGCGTCGCCACGAAGGCGTCCACGTCGGCTTCGGTGGTGTCGAAGGAGCACATCCAGCGGACGTCGCCGGCCGCCTCGTCCCAGAAGTAGAAGCGGTAGCTCTTCTGGAGACGCTCGCTCACGTCGTGCGGCAGCCGGGCGAAGACGGCGTTGGACTGCACCGGGTGCAGGACCTCCACGCCCTCGACGGCCCGTACGCCCTCGGCCAGGCGCGCGGCCATGGCGTTGGCGTGCGAGGCGCTGCGCAGCCACAGGTCACCGGCGAGCAGTGCCTCGAACTGGGCCGAGACGAAACGCATCTTGGAGGCCAGCTGCATGGACAGCTTGCGCAGGTGCTTCATGGCCCGCACCGCGCCCGGGTTCAGCACGACGACGCACTCGCCGAACAGCATCCCGTTCTTGGTGCCGCCGAAGGACAGCAGGTCCACACCGGCGTCGGTCGTGAAGGCCCGCAGCGGAACGCCGAGCGTGGCCGCGGCGTTGGCGATGCGGGCGCCGTCGAGGTGGACCCTCATGCCCCGCTCATGGGCGTGGTCGCAGATCTCCCGGATCTCCTCCGGCGCGTAGCAGGTGCCGAGTTCGGTGGTCTGGGCGATCGAGACGATCTGCGGCTGCGCCCGGTGCTCGTCGTCCCAGCCGTACGCCTCCCGGTCGATGAGCTCGGGGGTGAGCTTGCCGTGCTCGGTCGGCACGGTCAGCAGCTTGAGCCCGCCGACGCGCTCGGGCGCCCCGCCCTCGTCCACGTGGATGTGCGCCGTGTCGGCGCAGATCACCGCGCCCCACCGCTCGGTGGCCGCCTGGAGGGCGACCACGTTGGCACCGGTGCCGTTGAAGACCGGGAACGCCTCGGCCGTGGGGCCGAAGTGACCGCGCATCACTTCCTGGAGGTGCGCGGTGTAGACGTCCTCGCCGTAGGCGATCTGGTGGCCGCCGTTGGCGAGGGCGAGGGCCGCGAGGATCTCGGGGTGCGCGCCCGCGTAGTTGTCGCTGGCGAAGCCGCGCGAGGCAGGGTCGTGCCGCCGTATGGCGTCGGTCGGCGCGGTCACGGTTGCGGAGTCAGCCACAGACGGGTTCCGTTCACTTCTCGGGCAGGCTTCCCCCAGACGCCGACGATGGCCTCGGCCAGGTCCTTGACGTCCGTGAAACCCGCGAATTTCGCGTTCGGGCGCTCGGCGCGCATGGCGTCGTGCACCAGGGCCTTGACCACCAGGATGGCAGCGGCCGCCTTGGGGTCGCCGTCGCCCCCCGCCTTGCGGAAGGAGTCGGCGAGCGCGAGCGTCCAGGCCTCGGCGGCGGCCTTGGAGGCGGAGTACGCGGCATTGCCCGCGGTGGGCTTGGAGGCACCGGCGGCGCTGACGAGCAGATAGCGGCCGTTGCCGCTGCGCTGGAGCGGGGCCTCGAAGGCGAGCGAGGTGTGCTGCACGGTACGGATGAGGAGCTTTTCCAGCAGCTCCCAGTCCGCGAGGTCGGTCTCGGCGAACGTAGCCGAGCCGCGCCAGCCGCCCACCAGGTGCACCAGGCCGTCGATCCGGCCGAATTCCTTCTCGGTGCGGTCGACCCAGTTGCGGGTCGCCTCCAGGTCGAGCAGGTCCACGATGTCGCCGGTGACCGTGGCGCCCCCGTGGGCGTAGCGGGCGGCGTCGACGGCCTCGGCGAGCCGGGCGGCGTCCGCGTCGGAGGCGACGACGGTCGCCCCGGCCTCGGCCAGCCGCAGCAGCGTCGCGCGCCCGGCCGGTCCGGCCGCGCCCGCCACCGCCACGACCGCGCCGTCCAGTCGGCCGTCGCCGTTCGTCGTTGTGCTCATGATCGTCGCCTCCGTCTCGCTCTTGCTCACGCGGCCGCCTGCCCCTCGCTCGCCGCGGTGATCCCCTTGGTGGAGGCGATCACGCTGCGCAGCTTCTTGGCAAGGGCCTCGTAGAACATGCTGAGCGGGAACTCGTCCGGAAGCACGTCGTCCACGAGCTTGCGCGGGGGCTGGGTCAGGTCGAGGGCGTCGGGGCCCTTGGCCCATACGGAGCCGGGGTGCGGCGCGAGGTAGGCCGAGACCAGCTCGTAGGCGGCGAACCAGTGCACGAGCTTGGGGCGGTCGATCCCGTCGCGGTAGAGCTTCTCGATCTCGCCGCACAGCTGGTTGGTGACCTGCGGGGCGCGGTCCCAGTCGATGTGCAGTGTGTTGTCCGTCCAGCGTACGACGTCGTGCTTGTGCAGGTAGGCGAACAGCAGCTGGCCGCCGAGGCCGTCGTAGTTGCGCACGCGCTCGCCCGTGACCGGGAAGCGGAACATCCGGTCGAAGAGGACGGCGTACTGCACGTCGCGGCCCTGGGAGTAGCCGTCGGCCTCCAGTTTCACAGCCTCCTTGAAGGCCGTGAGGTCGCAGCGCAGCTCCTCCAGGCCGTACATCCAGAACGGCTGCCGCTGCTTGATCATGAAGGGATCGAACGGGAGGTCGCCGTGGCTGTGGGTGCGGTCGTGGACCATGTCCCACAGGACGAACGCCTGCTGGCAGCGGTGCTGGTCGCCGATCATCTCCTGGATGTCGGCGGGCAGCTCCAGGCCGAGGGTGCCGACGGCCGCCTCCGTGACGCGGCGGAAGCGGGCCGCCTCACGGTCGCAGAAGATGCCGCCCCAGGTGAAGCGCTCCGGGGCCTCGCGGACCGCGATGGTCTCCGGGAAGAGGACCGCGGAGTTGGTGTCGTAGCCGGCGGTGAAGTCCTCGAAGGTGATGCCGACGAAGAGGGGGTTGTCGTAGCGGGTGCGCTCCAGCTCGGCGAGCCAGTCGGGCCACACGACGCGCAGCACGACCGCTTCGAGATTGCGGTCGGGGTTGCCGTTCTGCGTGTACATCGGGAAGACGACGAGGTGCTGGAGGCCGTCGGCGCGCTGCGCGGCGGGCTGGAAGGCCAGCAGCGAGTCCAGGAAGTCGGGCACGGCGAATCCGCCGTCCGCCCAGCGGCGCAGGTCCATCATGAGCGCCCGGTGGTACTCGGCGTCGTGGGGCAGGAGCGGTGAGAGCTCCTCGACGGCCGTGGCGACCCGGCCGATCTCGGCGCGTACGGTGTCGCCCGGGGGTGCGCCCTCCGCTTCGAGGTCGATGGAGCCGTCCGGGGACTGCCACGGCCGGATCGTTTCCACGGCGCCCTTGAGCGTGGCCCAAGCCGGGTGATCGATCACGCGGCCCACCGCTGTTTCGTCGGCCGCTATCGCCGTCGACGCAAGGATTTCCGTCATGACCGCCCCTCCTCGGGAGAACTTCGCGTTAAGACACCGTATCTGTGTGCGGTTCTTCATCTCAAGAGGAGCAGCCATAAATTATCCTGCCGACCCCCTGGTCGCACCGCTGTTTTTCCTGTCGGCATGCGCTCGGGTGGCCTCAGGCGCCTCACGTCATCGTGTCCGGCCCATGCGGCCCATTGCTGTCGTGGCTCAGTTCCGGCCATCGACGGGGCACTCCTTCATGGCTACCCGCCCGGGCCGCCGAGAATTCATGAATCGGCAACAGTCTTCCGCTATTCGGACGGTCCATGGCCTGACCTGGACAGATCCCGTCAGGCACTGCCACGCTCCCGCCATGTCCGTCGCCAACCGGCCCACACGCCGCACGACTTCCCGCTCCGCTTCCCTCTACGCCCCTCTCTCCGGTCTCTCCGGTCTCTCCGGCCGGCCCTCGCGCCGCACCGCGCCCCGCCGCACCGCGCCCCGCCGCGCCGGGCGCCTGCCGCGCCTCGGTGCCGCCCTCGCCGTGCTGCTGGGCGCGGCCGTCGCCTGTGCCCCGCAGGACGACACAGGCTCCGCGAAGTCGTCCGCCGCCCCGCCCGCAGCCGCCTGCGCCAAGGGGCACCTGGCGACCGGGACCGCGGGCAAGCTCACCGTGGGCACCGACAAGCCCGCCTACGCCCCGTGGTTCCAGGACGACGACCCGGCGAACGGCAAGGGCTTCGAGTCGGCCGTCGCGTACGCCGTCGCCGACCGGCTCGGCTACGCGAGATCCGACGTGATCTGGCAGACGGTGCCCTTCAACTCGGCTGTGGCGCCGGGGAAGAAGAAGTTCGACTTCGACCTCAACCAGGTCTCCGTCAGCGACGAGCGCCGCCGGGCCGTCGACTTCTCCTCGGGCTACTACGACGTCCGGCAGGCCGTCATCGCGCTCAAGAGCTCTCCCGCCGCCAAGGCCACCTCGGTGGACGCGCTCAAGCACGTGAAGCTGGGCGCGCAGGTGGGTACCACCAGCCTCGACGTCGTCAACAGCGTCATCCGGCCCGACCAGCAGCCCGCCGTCTTCCAGAAGAACGACTACGCCAAGACCGCGCTGAAGAACGGCCAGGTGGACGCGATCGTCGTGGACCTGCCCACGGCCTTCTACATCACCTCCGCCGAGGTCCAGGACGCGAAGATCGTCGGCCAGTTCCCGGCCACCGGCGGCCGGGCGGAACAGTTCGGGCTCGTCCTCGACAAGGGCAGCGGGCTCACCGGCTGCGTCAGTGACGCCGTCGACTCCCTGCGCGAGGACGGCACACTCGCCCGCCTGGAGAAGACCTGGCTCTCCGAGGCCGTCGACGCACCGGTGCTCAAGTGACGGCCGAGGACGCGGCGGCCGCCACACCCCGGGACGCCCTGCCGGAGAGCGCCGCACCCCAGGACACCTACGTTCCTTCCGCGCGGCGCCTGGAACGCGAACGGTTCAAACGCACGCGTGCGCGCCGGGCCACTTCCGTGGCGGCCGTCAGCACACTGGTCACCGGCTCCGTGCTGTTCCTCGCCATCGTCAACTCCCCCGGCTGGTCACGCACCCGGGACACCTTCTTCAACGCGCACTACGCCCGCGAAGCGCTCCCCAAGGTGCTCGACGGACTGCTGCTCAACCTCCGGCTGCTCGTCGTCTGCGGAGCCGCCGTCCTCGTGCTCGGCCTGCTGATAGCGATCGCCCGCACACTGCGCGGCCCGGTCTTCTTCCCCCTGCGGGCCCTCGCCACCGCCTACACCGACTTCTTCCGTGGCCTGCCGCTCGTCATCTGTCTCCTGATGGTCGTCTTCGGTGTTCCCGCGCTGCGGCTGCAAGGTGTGACGACGGACCCGGTGCTGCTGGGCGGCACGGCGCTGGTGCTCACGTACTCGGCATACGTCGCCGAGGTGTTCCGCGCGGGCATCGAGTCCGTGCACCCCAGCCAGCGCGCCGCCGCCCGCTCGCTGGGGCTTTCCGCCCGGCAGACGCTGCGCCACGTGGTGCTGCCGCAGGCCGTGCGCCGTGTCGTGCCACCGCTGCTGAACGACCTGGTCTCGCTCCAGAAGGACACCGGCCTCGTCTCGATCGCGGGGGCCGTGGACGCGGTCTACGCGGCGCAGATCATCGCCGCCAAGAGCTTCAACTACACGCCCTATGTGGTCGCCGGGCTCATCTTCGTGGCCCTCACCATCCCGATGACACGGTTCACCGACTGGATTACCGCACGGATGGACCGCCGCCGGGCCCAGGGAGGAATCGTATGAGCACCGCGGAAGCGCCGGCCGCCGTGCTGCGGCTGGAGGCCGTACGCAAGACCTTCGGCCGCTCCGTCGTCCTGCGCGACGTCGGCCTCGAAGTCGCCCCGCACACCGTGACCGCCCTCATCGGGGCGTCCGGCTCGGGCAAGTCGACCCTGCTGCGCTGCGCGAACCTCCTGGAGGAGATCGACGACGGCGCGATCTTCCTGGACGGCGAGGAGATCACCGACCCGCGCGTGGACCCGGACACGGTGCGCCGCCGCATCGGCGTGGTCTTCCAGGCGTACAACCTCTTCCCGCACATGACCGTGCTCGACAACATCACGCTCGCCCCGCGCAGGGTGCACGGCGTGCCGCGGGCCGAGGCGGAGGAACGGGCGCGGGAGCTCCTGGAGCGGCTCGGCCTGGGCGGCAAGGCCGGCGAGTTCCCGGACCGGCTCAGCGGTGGCCAGCAGCAGCGGGTGGCAATCGTACGGGCCCTGGCGGGACGGCCCCGGCTCCTGCTGCTCGACGAGGTCACCGCCGCTCTCGACCCGGAGCTGGTCGGTGAGGTGCTGGGCGTCGTGCGCGACCTCAAGGACGAGGGCATGACCATGGTGCTCGCCACGCACGAGATGGGGTTCGCCCGGGACGTCGCCGACCAGGTGTGCTTCCTCGACGGCGGGGTGGTGCTGGAGCGTGGCACACCCGCGGAGGTCTTCGGCGAGCCGCGTCAGGAGCGCACGCGGCGCTTCCTGCGCCGGCTGGTCGAGGCGGGCCGGCTGTAGCCGCGCGGGGGTGTAAGGGGCGAAGTCCCTGGAGGGGCGCCCCTTACACCCACGAAGCCCTGCCGCGTTACGGCAGTTCCTTGACGAGCAGCTCGAACTCGAGGTCGTCGCGCTGCGGGATGCCGAAGCGCTCGTCGCCGTACGGGAAGGGGGACATCCGGCCGGTACGGCGGTAGCCGCGGCGCTCGTACCAGGCGATCAGCTCGTCACGCTGCCGGA
The DNA here is from genome assembly GCF_042895325.1 of Streptomyces sp. NPDC001407. Taxonomy (NCBI): domain Bacteria; kingdom Bacillati; phylum Actinomycetota; class Actinomycetes; order Kitasatosporales; family Streptomycetaceae; genus Streptomyces; species Streptomyces sp. NPDC001407. The sequence continues at coordinate 99,776 of NZ_JBIAWF010000004.1, read as the reverse complement.
TGACGGTCATGTGCATCTCGTCGGCACCCCATTCGGCTCGCACGAACCGCTCCGCCTCGGCGATGACCACCTTGCCGAGCCCGGCGCCCTGCATCGTCGGGCGGACCGCGAACATCCCGAAGTAGGCGTGCGTGCCCCGGTGTTCGAGCTGACAGCAGGCGACGGTCTCACCCTCGCACTCCACCACCAGCAGACGGCTGTTCTCGTCCTTCACCACGGCCTCGACGCCCGCGGGATCGGTCCGCTGGCCGTCCAGCAGATCCGCCTCGGTCGTCCACCCCGCGCGGCTGTCGTCACCGCGGTAGGCCGACTCGACGAGTGCCACGAGCTCGGGCACGTCGGCGACGGTCGCTGCCCGGAAGACCGGCTCTGCGGTGCGGCTGCTGGCTGTCTCCATGGTCTCCGTGTGATCCTCTCCGTACGGCTCCGGCCGAGCATTCCGGCCGCACATCTTGGCTGCATACGAACACTAACCCGATCGGCTCTGCGTACAGTCGCGTCATGGTGCATGTACTGAGCAGCCGCGTGCTTCTGCGGCCCACGGATCCGGAGCGTTCGCGGGACTTCTACGGGCGGGCGCTGGGGCTCGCGGTCTACCGGGAGTTCGGGACCGGCCCGGAGCGCGGCACGGTCTATTTCCTGGGCGGTGGCTTCCTGGAGGTCTCGGGCCGCGCCGACGCGCCGCCGGACCCCGGCCTCGAGCTGTGGTTCCAGGTCGCGGACGCCACGGCGGCCCACGAGGAATTCCTCCGCGAGGGAGTCGAGGTGCTGGAAGCGCCGGAGACCAAGCCCTGGGGGCTGATCGAGATGTGGATCAGGGACCCGGACGGGGTGCGGATCGCGGTGGTGGAGGTGCCGGAGGGGCACCCGATCCGCTACCGCCCGGGCATCTGAGGACACCTGGGCGGCAGGCGGCCGTAGAGCAGGGCCGGCAAGGTTCGGACCGGCGGCTCCGGAGCGCGTTCAGTGGCCGGCGGCCTTGACCAGCGCGACGGCGGTACCGATCGCCGCGTCGGCGGTGCCGGCCAGCAGCGCGACAGCCACGCCACCGCCCATCCGGAGCCCGCCGTAACAGCCCCACGCGAACAGCACCGCCACACTCACCCCTGCCGCCGTGAGCAGCGCCGTGTGCAGCGCCATCGCCCCGAGGGCGGACAGCAGGATGAGGATCAGCGGCCCGACGGCCGACAGCAGCAGCGGGCTGGAGACGAACAGCGCCTCCCGCAGTTGCCGCCCGCTCATCCAGCGACGGTGCACGATCCGGTGTGCCTGCCCGTCCGCGACCAGAGTCGCCAGCCACAGCCCCACCACTGTGACCGCGACCGATACGGCAGCGGCTCGTGGTCCGGCGTGCCCGGAGTACGCCAGGCTCACCACCACCGCGACCACGGTGATCGCCGCGTACAGGCGCTCCTTCAGCCGGGACGTCAACAGGCCGACGTAATCGGCTTCCTCTCCGGTCCGCCCGTGTGCAGGGGCCGCGTCGTCCATGACGACCACCGTAGGGCGAGGCCCCGCTGCCGCGAGCGCGCCGCGCCCGGGGCCGACTCCGGCAGGGCAACCCCCGGAGCTTGCCTCCCGTGCGCCGGTCCACCACCTTGGTGCGCCCCCGTGTCACCCGCGCGTGCGCGGGCGTGCCGGGCGCCGGACAGTGCTCCCCTTGTGCGCCCGTGCGCTCCCATGTGATGCGACTGGAGCGGGCATCCTCCCGGGGTAGGTCTGCCCGACGGGGAGGTGCACAGTGCACGGACCACCGCTCATCGGCTGGCTGCTGGTGGCACTGTGCGCCGCGACCGGCGCGTACTGCCTCGTGAGGGCCGGAGCGAGGTCCGCGGCGGAGACCCGGTCCACGGGAGGGGACGCGCTGATGGGCCTGGGCATGGCGGTGATGGCCATACCGACCGCCGGCCTGAGCACCCACCCGTGGGGCGCGCCGGTGTTCGCGGCCGTGTTCGGTGCGGCGGGCCTGCGCTCCCTGCTGGTGGCGCGTGGACGTACGGAAGGGCAGCATCTGCACCATCTCCACCACGCTGTGGGCGCGTTCGCCATGGTCTATATGGCGCTGGCGATGGCGGGGGCTCCCATGAGCGGGCACTCCGGACACACCGGCACCGGGCAGGCGGAAGGACACGTCCCCGCGGGGACGCCTCTGCTGACGGGCCTGCTGCTGGTGTATTTCGCGGTGTACGTCGTACGGACGGTGGCCTCGCTCGTTCCCGTGGTCGCCGTCACGTCCGGCGAGGCGGCCTGGCCGGGCCGCCCCAATCTCACCAACGCCTGCCGCCTGTCCATGGGCATCGGCATGCTGGCGATGCTGCTCACCCTCTGACCCTGTGCGGCGGCTCCCGTCAAGGCCGTGGCATGCGTCACTTCGCGCCCGGGACCGTACCCGGGCGCGGCGTCACGCTCATAGGCTGCGGCCATGATGGTCCCGCTCGTGCTGCTGGTCCTCGGTGGACTGGTCGCGGCGTCGACGCCGCGCTTGCTGACCCGCTCCGACTGGCCCGACCGTGAACCCGTCGTGGCCCTGTGGGTGTGGCAGTGCGCTGTGGCGGCCGTGCTGCTGTGCTGCGCTCTGGCCATGGCGCTCAGCGCGGCGGCCGCCTGGGAAGCGGTGCGCGGCCATGTGTTCGCGGCCGCCCCGCACGGCGTCATGGAGGCCTACGCCCTCACCTCGTACCGCCCGTGGGCCGCCCCGCTGGCCGTGGCGCTGGGCTTCGGCGCGGTGTGGACCGCCGCGATGCTGACCCGCGAGATCGGCCTGGCGCGGGCCTGCCGCCGGCAGCGCCGCACCGATCTGCTCGTCCGCGCGCCGCAGTTGCCCGGCGAGGCACCGGACGCGGACCGGCTGGTGGTGCTGGAGGGCGAGCGGCCTGACGCGTGGTGGCTGCGCGGCGGGACGGCTCCGCGGCTCGTCGTCACGACGGGTGCGCTGCGCCGGCTCTCGGACTCCCAGCTGGACGCGGTGCTCGCCCATGAGCAGGGGCACGCGCGGGCGCGGCACGACTGGCTGCTGCACTGTTCGTCGGCGCTTGCGACCGGGTTCCCGCAAGTGCCGGTGTTCGCGGCGTTCCGCGACCAGGTGCACCGCCTCGTCGAGCTGGCGGCGGACGACGCCGCCTCGCGGCGGTTCGGCCGGATGACGACGGCGCTGGCGCTGGTCGAGCTCAACGAGGACCGTGGCGTCTTCGGTCCCTGTCCGGCCCAGCTGTCCCAGGTGCCGGGCCGGGTGGACCGGTTGCTGTCCCCCGCGCCGCGGCTGACGATGGCACGGCGGCTCCGGTTGACGGCTGTCGGAGCGCTGGTCCCGGCGGTGCCCTTGCTGGTGGCCTTCATGCCCGGACTGAGCGCGCTGGGCTGAGCGTTCTGGGCTGAGCTCCGGCTTGAGCTCAGGCCTGAGCTCCGGAGAGCGTTCCCCGGTGGGACGGGTGGCGCCGCGGCCGGGGCTTCCGCAAGGATCCGGCCATGCACGTTCCGACGCGCTCCGACGCGCCCGCCGTACCGGCCCGCCCTGCACCCGCTGCCGGGTGGCGCACAACTGCCGTCCTCTGCGCCCTGTTCCTCACGCTGCTGGTGCTGGTCGCCTGTGGGTGGGGCCCGCTCATATCGCTGGACCGGCGGGTGGCCGACGGTCTGCATCCGATCGCCGTCCGGCACCACGGCTGGACGGAATTCGTCCGGTGGCTCTCGGAACGGCTGTGGGATCCCTGGACCATGCGCGCGGCCCTCGCCGTGGTGGCGCTCTGGCTTGTGCGGCGGCGCGCGTGGCTGCTGATCGTCTGGGTCGCGGGGACGTCCGCCGCCGGGACGGCGGTGCAGCAGGCCCTCAAGTCCGCTGTCGACCGGGACCGCCCGCACTGGCCGGACCCGGTGGCCGTCGCGAGCTACCAGGCGTTCCCTTCCGGCCATGTGCTGACCGCCACCGTGACGTGCGGGCTGGTGGTGTGGCTGCTGTGGCTGCACCGCGTCCGCCCCGCGGCAATCCGTGCGGCGCTCGCGGCGGGAGCGGTGTCGGTGGTCGGGGTGGGCTTCACCAGGCTCTATCTCGGTGTGCACTGGCTGTCCGACGTGGTGGGCGGCTGGCTGCTGGGCGCGGCGCTCGTGGCGGGGGCGGTGTGGGCGTACGACACGGTGGCGGCGGGGCGCGGCGCCGGAACGCACGCCTCGCGATGAACGGCGAGTACGCCCCGGTCGGCCCGGTTATCCACAGGTCTGCCGCGTGACGGCCCCTGGATGGGACAGTGCTTCCATGAGCAACCTCGATCTCAGGCCCGCACCGGCCGAATGCGGTGGCCGCGCCGACGTCACCGCACGGCCGGTCCGGGAGCTGCTGCCCGCGAAGAGGGTCCCGCTCGGCGAGAGCACCGTCGTGCGCCGTCTGCTGCCCAGTCTCGGGCGGCGCATGGTCGGCGCGTGGTGCTTCGTCGACCACTACGGCCCGGACGACATCGCTCACGAGCCGGGGATGCAGGTGCCTCCTCATCCGCACATGGGCTTGCAGACCGTCAGTTGGCTCCATGACGGTGAGGTGCTGCACCGGGACAGCCTCGGCAGCCTCCAGACCTTGTGTCCGGGGCAGTTGGGGCTGATGACTGCGGGGAGCGCCATCGCGCACTCGGAGGAGTCCCCGCGCGAGCACGCGCGCGTGCTGCACGGTGCCCAGCTGTGGGTGGCACTGCCAGACGCGCACCGGCGCACCGCCCCGGCATGGGAGCACCATGCCGAACTGCCGCGGGTGACGGGCGGCGGCCTGCGCGCCACCGTTCTCATGGGCGAGCTGGACGGCGCGGCCTCCCCCGCCACCACCTTCAGCCCGCTCGTGGGTGCCGACCTCACCCTGCCCGCGGGCGCTTCCGCGCGCCTCCCGGTCCGGCCCGACTTCGAGTACGCGGCCCTGACCATGTCCGGCGAAGCGGAGGTGGACGGCGTGCGCCTCGCCCCGGGCTCCATGCTCTACCTCGGCTGCGGGCGCTCCGAACTCCCGCTCCGCGCGGATGTCGACAGCTCGTTCATGCTGCTGGGCGGCGAGCCGTTCGAGGAACACATCGTCATGTGGTGGAACTTCGTCGGTCGTTCCCACGAGGACATCGCTCAGGCCCGTGCGGACTGGATGACCGGATCCCGCTTCGGCGAGGTGCACGGCTACGAGGGGGCCCGGCTGCTGGCTCCCGAACTGCCGCCGGTGGCGCTCAAACCACGGGGAAGGGCGCGCTGACCTGGGCAAATACTTAGGGAAGCCTGCTCGCCCGGGCCGTGACCCTCCGGCCCGGTTCCTCGTCGAACCGGGCCGGGCATCCGGCGGTTCGAAAACTGAGCCTGGGGCAGCCTGCTTCCAGAGCTCGGACTTCTATCAGCAGCTTTTTCCGTCTTCATGCTGACCTGATGCCGACTCCCCTGACGGAGCGTCAGCAGCAGTCGGCCGCTGCGCCTCTGCAGCCGGGCGCCCTCACGGCGATCCGGCAGAGACGCACGGCCACCACTACCGGCCAACGAGCACGCGAGGTGGGCGAGGAGTCGGCTTCCCAGCACCGAGAGAGCAGCCGCGCCGCTGTCAACCCGACCGACGACGATGCACCCCATTCGGATGGATTGACAATCACAGGCTTGCACCATTCGGCGGACGCAGGTAAGCCAGCTTTGCTACTGGGTCGCCTCCACCGCTCCACGCTCGTCCCGCCATTCGGCGCATACGCAGTTGAGGGCAGGGCAGCGATCGCAGGGGCGGCATCTGCACGCGTTGACGACATACAGGCTCAAGGAGCATCCGTAGATGAGGAACACGTTGCGCACCCTGCTCGTGCCAGTGGCCATCGCGGCTGCCACCGTCCTGCCGGTCTCCACAGCCCATGCGGCCGTCGGGTACGACCGGTGCCCTGCCGGCTACTACTGCATGTTCTCGGGCCTCGACGGCACCGGCGACATGATCACGCTGACAAGAAGCACGCCGGATCTCGCGGCGCTCGGCATGAACGACCGGGCCGAGTCTGACTGGAACCGGACCTCATCGACCATCCACCTCTGGTCCGACGCGAACTACAGCGGCTGCACGACCGTCACATCCGTCGGCTCGACCGGCAAGGGCAACTTCTTCCCCAACTTCCGGGACTTCTTCAGTTCGGTGCAGTTCGATGGTCCGGGCGGCCCGAGCTGCGGCACGTAGCCCGGCGATCACTGCTGACCGCAGAGGCCTGAAGGGCGTTGCGGCCTGGGAAGCCCGACTGCCCCGCGCCATCGGGACGCGGGGCAGTGCCGAGTGCAGGCCAGCACTGGGGTTGATTCCTCCCCCCGTACGCGCCGCTCAAGCATCGCAGGGCAGGCGACTACCAGGATGCCCCCCTTCCGGTTCCGGCCCGGGTGCGGGAGACCATCGAGTGGTACGCGGACACGCACGCACCGTCGATGGCTACTTCCGCGGTCTCGAGATGCCCCTGCCGGCGGTCTCCAGGAGCTCGCCGTACTTCGCCGCGCGGCAGCACTGGCGCGGCCCGCGTCTGGCTCGACCAGGCGTACTTCGCGATCGCCGGGATGCGCTGTTACGGACTCGGTCGCGACGCTGACGCACTGGCCGCGACGCTGACCGGGAGAGCGGCCGGTCTGGAGGGCGACGGACCGATCATGGAGAACTAGGACCCGCTGAGCGGAGCCGCCCCCAGCTCGCCCGATTTCAGCTGGTCAGCGGCGTTGCTGCTGTCCCAGTTCGCCCGCGGGGCGGCGAAGTCCGTGCCGCGGCTGGTGAAGGACCACAGCGCGGTGCGGTTGCGGCCGTTGGTCGCGTTCCCGTAGTCGTACATCACCGCGAGGTCGGCCCTGCCGTCCCCGTTGAAGTCACCAGCGACCGGCTCGCTCGCGGCCCAGTTCCAGCTTTTCACCGGGTCGGTGGAGCTGTCCCACGCGAGGTGGGGCTTGCCGAATCCGGTGCCGGTGCCGGTGAAGGTCCACAGTCCGGTGCGGTTGCCGGAGTCGGTCCTGCCGTAGTCGTACAGGACGCCGATGTCCGCTTTGCCGTCGCCGTCGAAGTCCCCGGCGACCGGCTTGGCGGCGGACCAGTTCCAGTTCTCCGATCCGCTGTCCCAGGCCTGCTTGGGGCCGGCGAATCCGGTGCCGTTGCTGGTGAAGGTCCATAGGGCGGTGTGGTTGCCGTAGTCGTAGAGGACGCCGATGTCGGTCTTGCCATCGCCGTTGAAGTCACCTGCGACCGGCTTGCTCGCGGCCCAGTTCCAGCTCTTCACCGGGTCGGTGGAGCTGTCCCACGCCAGGTGGGGCTTGCCGAATCCGGTGCCGGTGCCGGTGAAGGTCCACAGTCCGGTGCGGTTGCCGGAGTCGGTCCTGCCGTAGTCGTACAGGACGCCGATGTCCGCTTTGCCGTCGCCGTTGAAATCGCCCGCGACGAGCTTGCTCGTGGACCAGTTCCAGCTGAGAACGGCCGTGTCGTCGTGGCTGTCCCACACCTTGCGGGGCGCCTCGAAGCCGTTCGATGTCCCCTTGAAGGTCCACAGCGCGGTGCGGTTGCGGTCGCCGTCCCTGCCGTAGTTGTAGAGGACGCCGATGTCGGTCTTGCCGTCGCCGTCGAAGTCCCCGGAGGTCAGCGCGCTCGCGGACCAGTTCCAGCTGTCGGCACCGCTGTCCCAGACCTCGCGCGGCGCGGCGAATCCGGTCTCCGCTCCGGTACCGGAACCGCCTGAGATCCACAGGCTGGACCGGTTGTGGCCGTCCGGGGTCTTCCCCTGCCCGTAGAGGACCGCGAGGTCGGCCTTGCCGTCGCCGTCGAAGTCCCCGGACGTGCTCAGGTGCCGCGGCGGCTTGAGGTAGCCGATGATCGGCGCATGGTCCGAATACCCGTTGGGCGGACCGCTGTCGGGCGCGTTCTCGGTGGTGTCCATCCGGGTCCGGTCGACCTCGCAGGATGTGAACTGGCTCCCGGACTCTCCCCACGAGGCGAAGATGTGGTCACGCTTGCGCCATATGTGTCCGCCCTTTTTCTCCCAGGAGTGATGGGTGACCTCGTTGACCATGTCACCGGCGCCGTAGGAGCGGCGGTCGCACTCGTCGAATTCGTCCGAGATCGGCTTGAGCCCGGCGGAGTCGGGGAACATGTTGAAGTCGCCGCCGAGCACCAGCTGATAGCGGTCCGGCCAGATCTCGTTCTTGACGTTCTGGATCTGCCCCGGCCTGCGCGGATCGGCAGGGTCGGACAGGATGTGGGTGGTGCAGATCCGGGACGACCAGCCCTCGACACGTACACAGAGGATGGGCAGGGTCTGCTTGTCACCGCCGCCCCCGGGCACGGTGTTCGTCGCGGTGGTGTCGGTGACGCGCCCCTTCACCGCGATCCCCACGCCCAATATGCCGCTGAGCCCGCCCCGGCAGTTCGTGGTTCCGTCGTCCGGGCGGGCCCCCGGGGCGTGCGCGATCGACCATCCGCTGCCCAGGGCCGCGCGCAGCCGCTCCATATGGCTGCCGGGCGCCTCGCCGCACACTTCCTGGAGCATGACGACATTGGCACTGCGCTCCGCGACCACCTGCGCGATCTGGTCGACTTTCGCCTGGGGATCGTTGCGGTAGGGGCAGTAGCCGCCCTCCCCGCGCACCCCGCCCGCCTCACCGCAGATGTTCCAGGAGACGACGCGCATTTCCGGCTCGGCGAGCAGCGTCGGCGGACTTTGCTCCCGTACGGCGGCCGCGGCCACCACGGAACGTCCCTGCTCGGGCCTGGCCGCCTGAGCCGCCGAACGCACCGGAACGAGCAGGGCACACAAGACTGTTATGGAAGTGAGCAGTGTTCCCGGTCGGTATTTCATCCTTCCTCTTCTCTTCTGTACGGCATGAATGGCTCAGCCGGTCTTGCTCATGTTCCAGTTCCAGCTCTTGACGGGGTCGGTCCGGCTGTCCCAGGTGAGCTTGGGGCCGGCGAATCCACTGCCGTCGCTGGTGAAGGTCCACAGCCCGGTGCGGTTGCCGGAGTCGGTCTGGCCGTAGTCGTAGAGGACGCCGATATCCGTCTTTCCGTCGCCGTTGAAGTCACCTGCGACCGGCTTGCTCGCGGCCCAGTTCCAGCTCTTCACCGCGCTGTCGTCCTGGCTGTCCCACACCTTGGCCGGTGTGTTGAGGCCGGTGCCGTTGCCCGCGAACGTGAACAGTTCGGTGCGGTTGCGGTCGCCGTTCCTGCCGAGGTCGTACAGCACCCCGATGTCGGCCTTGCCGTCACCGTTGAAGTCGCCGCCGACCACCTTGGCCGCCGACCATCTCCAGCTTTCCGACCCGCTGTCCCAGGTCTGCTTGGGGCTGTTGAATCCGCTGCCCGTGCTGGTGAAGGTCCACAGTCCGGTGCGGCTGCGGTCGCCATCCTTGCCGTAGTCGTAAAGCACCCCGATATCGGTCTTGCCGTCACCGTTGAAATCGCCCGCGACCGGCTTGCTCGCGGCCCAGTTCCAGCTTTTCACCGGGTCGCTCTTGCTGTCCCACACCTGTTTCGGGCTGTTGAATCCAGTGCCGTTGCTGGTGAAGGTCCACAGTCCGGTGCGGTTGCCGGAGTCGGTCTTGCCGGAGTCGTAGAGGACGCCGATGTCGGTCTTGCCGTCACCGTTGAAGTCGCCGACGGTGAGCTTGCCGGCGTTCCAGTTCCAGCTCTTGACGGGGTCGTCGTTGCTGTCCCAGACCTTGACCGGGCTGTTGAATCCGCTGCCGGTGCTGGTGAACTCGTACAACTTGGTGCGGTTGCGGCCGTCCTCGGTGCGACCCATGTCGTACAGGACCGCGATGTCGGCCTTGCCGTCGCCGTTGAAATCGCCGACGGCCAGTTTGGCGGCCGACCAACTCCAGCTGGCCGATCCGCTGTCCCACACCTTCTTCGGGCTGCCGAGGCCGGTACCGCTCCCGGAGAACGTCCACAGCCCGGACCGGCTGACGCCGCCCTCCTTGCCGTAGTCATAGAGCACGGCCACGTCGTCGCGTCCGTCGCCGTCGAAGTCACCGTTGATCCGGGCGGAGGCGTCGTCGTCCGGCGCGTCGGGGAAGGGGCGTGCGTCGTCGTCAGCCAGCCCCACCTTCTTTCCGCAGTACGGCCAGGGAGCCGCGCCCTCATTGTCGAGGAGCCGCTGCGCGACCCGGATCTGCTGTTCCTTGGTGGCCTGATAGGGGTATGGCGCATAGTCCGTTCCGTGGTACGCCACCCACGTACTCTCCAGGAATTGCAGGCCGCCGTAGTACGGTGGCTGGTTGTATCCCCAGTCCCCGCTGCTCTCGCACTGGGCCATCTTTTCCCAGGTGGCGAGTGATGCCGCCTGGGCGGGGACGGGGGCGGCGGTGGCCACCAAGGCGAGCAGCATGCCGGAGGCCGACATCGCCGCCGCGCTCGCGCGTCTGCCCTTCTTGCGGGGGGTGCGGGTCTTGCGCGTCAAGGGATCCACTTCTTCCTTCCATTGAATGACGGGCCCGTCCGGCCGGGCCGCAGCCGGGCCGGACGGGCGTCGAGGAGTGCCCCATGTCTCACAGGAGGGGTGTCAACTCACCTTGCTGGCACGCCAGTTCCAGCTCTTCACGGCATCCGTCACGCTGTCCCAGCCCAGGAGGGGTGTACCGAATCCGGTGCCGTCGCTGGTGAAGGTCCACAGTCCGGTGCGATTGCCGGAATCGGTCCTGCCGTAGTCGTAGAGCACGCCGATATCCGTTTTTCCGTCGCCGTTGAAGTCACCTGCGACCGGCTTGCTCACGGCCCAGTTCCAGCTCTTCACCGGGTCGTTGCTGCTGTCCCACACCTGCTTCGGGCTGTTGAACCCGCTGCCGTTGCTGGTGAAGGTCCACAGTCCGGTGCGGCTGCGGTCGCCGTCCTTGCCGTAGTCGTACAACACCCCGATGTCGCTCTTGCCGTCGCCGTTGAAGTCGCCGCCCACTACCTTGACGGCGTCCCAGTTCCAGCTCTTCACGGGGTCGTCGTTGCTGTCCCACACCTTGACCGGGCTGTTGAAACCGGTCGCCGTGCCGGTGAAGGTGAACAGCTTGGTGCGGTTGCGGCCGTCCTCGGTGCGACCCATGTCGTACAGGACGCCGATGTCGGCCTTGCCGTCGCCGTTGAAGTCGCCGACGGTGGGCTTGCTGGCGTTCCAGTTCCAGCTCTTGACCGGGTCGTTGTTGCTGTCCCACACCAGCTTGGGGCCGGTGAAGGCGGCACCGGTGCTGGTGAAGGTCCACAGGCCCGTACGGCTGCGGTCGCCGTCCCTACCGTAGTCGTACAGAACCGCGATGTCGGCCTTGCCGTCGCCGTCGAAGTCGCCGACGGTCAGCTTGCTGGAGGCCCAGTTCCAGCTCTTGACGGGGTCGTCGTTGCTGTCCCAGACCTTGACCGGGCTGTTGAATCCGCTGCCGGTGCTGGTGAACTCGTACAGCTTGGTGCGGTTGCGGCCGTCCTCGGTGCGGCCCATGTCGTACAGGACGGCCAGGTCGGTCCTTCCGTCGCCGTTGAAATCGCCGGCCGTCAGCTTGGCGGCCGACCAACTCCAGCTGTCCGATCCGCTGTCCCACACCTTCTTCGGGGCGCCGAAGCCGCTGCCGGTCCCCGCGAACGTCCACAGCGCGGACCGGCTGACGCCGCCCTCCTTGCCGTAGTCGTACAGCACGGCCACGTCGTCGCGGCCGTCGCCGTCGAAGTCGCCCTTGACGCGCGAGGAACCGTCCTCTCCGCCGGGTGCGGGCAGGGCCGAGTCCGCGGCGACATCGACGTAGTCGCGGTCGATGGCGAGGGTGACACCGCCGTAGGTGTCGTTCACCTGGCCGCGGTACTGGTGGATGCGCCGCCCATTGGGCCAGTAGCCGGGGCCCGGAAGTCCCATCGACGCGTCCGACACATCGGCCTTGAGGTTCCAGTTCGCCGACCACAGCACGTCGGGTGATGCGTAGTTGGTGTCGTCGGCCACCGAGGCGAGGTCCGGGATGCCGCTCGTTTCACCCGCGTACACACCGGAGCGGTAGCCATGTTCGTGGAGGCGGCTGGTCCACCCCGACACGTAGTCGATGACCCGGGCCCGGTACGAGCGGCTGTCGTAGTGCTCCATGTCGCTGTAGATGACCGTCCCGGGGCCCAGGCCCAGGTCCGCCGCCTTGGCCACGGCGGCGTCCGCGGACTCGCGGCCCTGCGCGTCCGCGGTGGCCGGAGAGATGTCGCCGGCCTGGAGGTCCACGAAGAGAGGCAGCAGGTGCCAGCCGTCGGCGGTCTGCTGACGCACCCAGTCGCCGGTGAGCTGCGGTTGCGCACAGCCCCGCTTGCGACCGCCGATGTAGATGCCGACGGCCCCGTAGGGCGACGAGGCCTTCCATGCCTTCATCGCGGCGGGCGAAGGGGCGGTGCAGGACTCGAAGCCCAGCCCTGTGTATCCCTTGTCGGCCGTGACGGCGGCAACCGGTGGAGCCGCGAGGCCCCTGCCCGCCTTGCCGGGCAGGGGGGTCGGCTTGGCTGTCGCGTCCGTGCGGGCCGAGCCGAGGACGGCGGCGACCGTTGTACTGGACGTGCCGTAGGAGGACGTGACCATGACTCCGGCGCCTTCGACGGCGACCTTCGTCTCGTGGTCGTACGTCACCGGCAGCTCGTGCGGCATCGGGGCCCCGGCAGGGATGCGCAGCGCGTGGGAGGCGTCCTGGCCGCCCGCTCCGGTGATCGGCTCCAATATCAGGGCGTCCGTCTTGTCCGCGACCAGATGGGAGGGGCAGGACTGTTCGGTGCCGGGGTGGCCCAAGTACACCGTGTGGCGGTCGAACCGCACACACGTGTGCGGGTCTTTCTCCAGGTCCACGACCGGCCACCCGGAGGGTATGTCGAGGGTGAGGCCACGGTAGGTGATCGGAGTGGTGCCGGAGGGTCCGGCGTGCGAGGGCGCGGCCTGGACCGTGGCGGTGCCGGAGGCGACGAGGGCCATCAGGGCGGCAGCGGCGGCGAAGGCCACGCCGTTCGTTCTTCGTATTCGTATGGTTCGCATGTGCGGTGACTCTCCCGAACGGTGAGGTGAGGAGGGGCGAAGCCGGTCAGCCGAGCTTGCTCGCGCTCCAGTTCCAGCTCTTGACGGGGTCCGCGCTGCTGTCCCAGCCGAGCTTGGGGCTGTCGCTGCCGCTGCCGTTGCTGGTGAAGGTCCACAGTCCGCTGCGGTTGCCGGAGTCGGTCTTGCCGTAGTCGTAGAGGACGCCGATGTCCGCCTTGCCGTCGCCGTTGAAGTCACCTGCGACGGGCTTGCTCGCGGACGCGTTCCAGCTCTTCACGGGGTCGTCGTTGCTGTCCCACACCTTGACCGGGCTGTTGAAACCGGTCGCCGTGCCGGTGAAGGTGAACAGCTTGGTGCGGTTGCGGCCGTCCTCGGTGCGACCCATGTCGTACAGGACGCCGATGTCGCTCTTGCCGTCGCCGTTGAAGTCGCCGGAAACGGGCTTGCCGGCTTCCCAGTTCCAGCTCTTCACGGGGTCGTTGTTGCTGTCCCACACCTGCTTCGGGCTGTTGAACCCGTTGCCATTGCCGTTGAACGTCCAGAGTCCGGTGCGGCTGCCGGAGTCGGTCTTGCCGTAGTCGTAGAGGACGCCGATGTCGGCCTTGCCGTCGCCGTTGAAGTCCCCGGAGACGGGCTTGCTGGCTTCCCAGTTCCAGCTCTTGACCGCGTCGTTGTTGCTGTCCCACATCTGCTTCGGGCTGTTGAACCCGCTGCCGGTGCTGGTGAACGTCCAGAGCCCTGTCCGGTTGTGGTCGTCGTCCTTGCCGTAGTCGTACAGCACCCCGATGTCGGCCTTGCCGTCGCCGTTGAAGTCGCCGACGGTGAGCTTGCTGGCGTTCCAGTTCCAGCTCTTCACGGGGTCGTCGTTGCTGTCCCAGACCTTGACCGGGGCGGCGAATCCGCTGCCGGTGCTGGTGAACACGAACAGCTTGGTGCGGTTGCGGCCGTCCTCGGTCGCGCCCATGTTGTAGAGGACGCCGATGTCGGCCTTGCCGTCGCCGTTGAAGTCCCCGACCGTCAACTTGCTGGAGGCCCAGTTCCAGCTCTCCGTCGTCCCGCTGTCCCACACCTGCTTGGGACTGTTGAAACCGCTGCCGTTGCTGTTGAACGTCCACAGGGCCGAGCGACTGCGGTCGTCCTTCCTGCCGTAGTCGTAGAGCACCGCCACGTCGTCGCGGCCGTCGCCGTCGAAGTCGCCCTGGACCCGGGCGTTGTCCTCGGCGGGCCCTGCGGCCGTGTCGTCGTCCACGATGGTGTTGAAGCGGATCGGGCGGTACTGCTCGGACCTGGAGAAGTAGGCGTACGGGATCACACGGTGGTGCAGACCGCTGCTGCTGAACTCATAACCCCAGTAGGAGGACTGGGAGGAATCGGCCCACTTCTCGAACAGGACGACGTGACCGTCGTTGCCGAGCGCCTTGTTGTTGAGCGCGTCGCCGGGCTTCAGTTCGTCCTTGGAGATTTCGTGGGCCACGCCCCCGGGAATGAACGAATCGGTGGTCTCACCCGGGCCGGGCAGTCCCCAGGCCATGGAGACGAAGCCGGAGCAGTCCGTGCGCCAGCCCTGATAGGTGTTGTCCCCGCTGTAGTGGAGACCCTTGCCGAACCAGCTGGCGGCGCGTCTGAGGGTCTCGCTGCGGGTGATGGGCTTGGCCACGAGACTCGACGGGACCAGGCCCTTGCGCCGGAGCTCAGAGGTGGAGGTGCCCTGCCCCGAGCTCGGGTGGTCATTCTGCGTCCCGGAAGCGGCGGCCGCGCGGGAGTCGGCGACGGCCGTGGGAGCGACGGTGCCAACTGCCGTGAAAGCGAGTGCGGTTGTCACCAGGGCGGCGATGGATGACGCGCGGCCTATTCGAGAGATCTTCATGTGTGCTTTCCTCGGTCTTCTTGTTTTCGGGCAGCCTTCGGCGTGGCGAGGTGCGTGGGTGGTGTGCGCGGCGTCGCAGGGCGTCGTCAGCCGACCGCTCGAATGCGGGGGCCGCGCGGGAGGTGTGGCAAGAGGTGTTCGCGAACGCTGGGAGGCCGGATCAGCGGCGGAAGGCCGATTCCTGTCGGCGTGGCCGACCGCTCCAGGGCCCGCACGTGCGTAGCTGTCCCACGGTCTCCTTCGGCGTCGTCGGGCAACGGCTTCAACTGCCGTCACCGCCCTGACGCTTCATGTGTCGAAGATGTGACAGGTTTGCGGATAAATTTTCCGGTGGAGAGGATTCCGGTGAAGTGGGCGGCGGTCCCTGCGCGGTGTCCTCTTCCATCCGGATGGCGAATCGGGCCGGCGGTGGCGCCGGCGGCGACGGCTCGGGCGACCGGCTCCCGCTTCGGCGAGGTGCACGGCTACGAGGGGGCCCGACTGCCTGCTCCCGAGCTGCCGCCCGTTGCGCTCAAACCGCGAGGCAGGGCCTGCTGAGCCGCGAAGGCACCGCCATCGAGCACCCCCTGCACTCCGTCCCCATTCAGCGGGCGTCCATACAGGTGGCCGCGAACTCGCCTCTGTCGTGGGTACCGGTGAATGTGACGGTGCGCTTCAGGCACGCGAGCACGGCGTAGCCGCAAGGCGGTTCCCGGTCGCCCCGCCCAGCCGTCGGTGCGGGTCGGCATTGCTGCCGATACAGCAGGTGATGCTCTGCGTGACACTCCTCACTCCTGGTCGTTCACAGGAGGACAGAGGGTGACATGCGGACGGGAGGACGCCTGATGAACGGAGATTCGAAGGCGGACTCCGTTGTGCCGATGGCTCCTGACTGCAGTCGGTTGCTCGGGCATGCCCGCTCCGTGCGGTTCTTGATGGATCTGAGGGAGATCGCGGCCCGGCTCGGCAAGGCGGGGCCTGTGGTCAGGGTGAAGGCGGGCCCGTTCGTCGGGTACCTGCTCAATGACTCCTCGCTGATCCGGCAGGCTGCTCGCGACGAGGACACCTTCATGTTCTGGGGCAGGGAACCCCATGTGCGGGTGATCGTAAGAGAGGGACTGCTGAGCACCGAGGGAACGGTCCACCGTGACCGGCGGGCGGTGATGAGGCCCGCGTTCGCCGTGCCCCGGCCGGCGGACCTCGGGGCGTCCGTGCGGACCGAGACCCGAAGTCTGCTCGCCACCCTTCCCGCGGACCGTCCGGTCGACATGAGCCACGAGATGACCCGGCTCACTTTCCATCTCGCCGTCAGGTGCGTCTTGCGCAGCGAGGTCTCGCCCGGAACGCTGACCGCGCTGGCCGCGGCGCATTCCACGCTGTCGCAGGTCGGGGCCTTGCGGTTTCTCCTGTCCCCGTGGCCTTGGGTACCCGTGCCAAGACAACGCGCGCTCCGCCGTGCCCTCGCGGTGCTGGACGAGGCCACCCGGGAAGTCCTCGCGCGCCATCGGCCGGCTGAGGACGGGTGTGACGTGGTCTCCCTGCTGAAGCAAGCGTGGCGCGAGCCCTCGGAAGCGGCGGTGCAGGACGTGCGCACACTGCTGTTCACCGGCGGGGAGGCCACCGCCTCGACACTCGCGTGGGCCTGCTACGAACTGGGCCGCCACCCCCACCATCAACAGGCCTTGCAGGAGGAGGCCGACGCGGCACTCGGCCTGGGGCACTCGCAGGCCGGCGTCGGAATGGACCGGTTGCCCCGGACAGCCGCCTTCGTCAAGGAAGTCATCCGGCTTCACGGCCTCCCGGTCCTTGTGCGTTGCACGCGCCGCGAGACGTGGCTGGGCGGCCACCGGCTGCCCGCGAAGGCGACGGTGTTCCTCCACCTCGGGGCGATGAGCCGTGACCCCGCCCACTTCGAACGGCCTGATGTCTTCGATCCGACGCGCTGGATGCCGGACGCTCAGCCCTCGGTCTCCCCTGCTGCCTGGCTTCCCTATGCGCTCGGGCCCCGCTACTGCCCTGGTGCCGCGGTGGCCGACGTCATGGTGCCCGTCGCGCTCGCCACTCTGGTCGCCACGCGGACCGTACGCACGGCGCGTCCGGGCCGGACGGTGCGCTCCGGCTTCGAACTCGCCGCGATGCCACGCGGCCTGACCATGACCGCCGCACTCCGCGAGCCGTGCCCGAGCAGTCCCTCCGCGGCATCGGGCCGGCGACCCCATGAGGGAGCCTCGTCCATCGCCCGCCCCTGACCGAAAGCTGACCACTCCATGACCGGCGCCCTCCTCTGTCCCAGGGACATCTCCCCGACTTTCGCGGCGAACGCGGACTTCATCCGGCAGCGCATCGACCGCACGGCCGAACGCATCAACCATCACATCGACCGCCTGTGCCCGAACGCGTCGGCAGATGCTTGCTCCACGTGGCTGCCACCGGGCCACATCACCGGGACGACCGGGCCTGGCACGCCGCCGGTCGTCGCCCAGCGGCTGCACCGGGCCCTGACCTCTCCCGTCCGCCATCTGACCGATGCCGGAGGACAGCGCTGGCGGCCGGTGCTGGCCTGGGAGGCCATCGGTCTGATGGGAGGTGACAGCGAATCCTGCGGCCTGCTGATCGCGGCGAGTGAGCTGCTCCACACCGGATCCCTCATCGTCGACGACGTCCAGGACGCCTCACCGCTGCGCCGCGGACAACCGGCCGTGCACACCATGTTCGGCATGCCGACTGCGGTGAACGCGGGTACGGCCGCCTATTTCCTCTGGGAGCGGGCCGTTCAGCTCACCTTTCCCGACGACGCCTCGCGGTGCGGGGAGTTGCGGGCACTGGGTCTGGCCGCGCTGCGAGCGGCTCACGCCGGTCAGGCACTGGATCTCCAAGGTCACCGGGAAGAGATGGACCAGGCCGTGGCCGGCGACGACCGGCACACTGTGCTGGAACTGGTCCGTCTGACACACCGGTTGAAGTCCGGGGCCCCGGTCTCGGCGGCCATGGAGGCGGCAGGGGTCGTCACGGGTGCCGAGCCGGAACTGCGGAGAGCACTGGGGGCTTTCGGTTCAGCGGTGGGCACCGCCTACCAGATCGCCGACGACGTCGCCGACCTGAGCGGTGTCACACGGGCGGGGGCACCGACGAAGCAGGCCACCGAGGACCTGCGGAGCGGCAAGGTCACCATGCCACTGGCCCACGCCGTGATCCGGCTGCCGCAGAGCCGGCTGAACCAGCTCTGGCAGCAGGTCAAGGACGGCTCGGGCAGCGCGACGGCGGTGGCCGAGGCGTGCCGGGACCTGAACGCCTGCGGAGCGGTGAGAGCCTGCCTGGAGGAAGCCGACCAGTTGGTGAGCGACGCGTGGAACAAGCTCGAGCCCCTGCTGCCGTCGGCAGGCCACAGCCACTTGTTGTACGAGCTGGCCCTCTCGGTCGTCCGGCGCGACCAGGTCGCCTGAGGAGAGGAAGCCGTGCCCCGGAATCTCCTGGACGTCAGGGACGTCCACCACACCTACGGCACCCGCAGGGTGCTGCGCGGCATCGGCCTGTCCCTGCGCCCCGGAACGCTGGCCGGCGTCGTGGGCGAGAACGGCGCGGGGAAGTCGACGCTCCTGAAGATCCTCGCCGGTGAGCTGCGGCCGCAGCGCGGGCAGGTCCACTACGGCGGCCGGTTCGGTTACTGCCCGCAGCATCTCGTCCTGAACCAGGCTCTCACCGTCCGCCAGCACCTGGAGTATTTCCGGGTGGCGTACGGCCTCGCCACCCTCAGCCATGCCGAGAGAATCATGGACGTGCTCCGGCTGTCCGACTACGGGGACGAGCGGGTCAGCGTGCTCAGCGGCGGCACGAAACAGAAGCTCAACCTCACACTGGCCCTGATGCACGACCCTGACCTGCTCCTCCTGGACGAGCCCTACCAGGGCTTCGACTGGGACACCCACCAGCGGTTCTGGAGCCTGGCCGCCGGTCTGCGCGAACGCGGGCGGTCCGTGCTGGTCGTCTCCCACCTGGCCTACGACGCCGAACGGCTCGACGAACTCCGGCACCTCGACGGCGGACTGCTGCACTCAAGGACGACGGCACCGGTATGAACCACACGACCCTCTACGTCACCGCCACCCGGTTCGCCTTGGTCGAGCACCTGCGCAACCGGCTCGCCATGGGCCTGATCGCCGCGTTCATCCCGGTGTGGATCACGCTGGCCTACTGCGTCATCGAAGACCCGCCCATCCCCTTCAGGCTGCACGAGACCGGGCAGATCCTCCACCCGCGGGGCAACGAACTCACGTCGATCGTCGGGGCGCTGAACTCCATCACCCTGATCGTCGGCTTCATGATGTTCGCCGCGACCTTCACCAGCGGCCCCTTCGACCGACGCCTGTCCATGGCGGGCTACCGGCGCGTCCACCTCCTTCTCGCCAAGCTCACCGCCCTCACCCTCATCTCCGCCACCGTCGCCGTCTACGCCACCGCCATCACCTACGCCTTCTGGTCGCCCCGCCGGCCGGTCCTCTTCGTCGCCGCCCTGTTCTGCGCGTCCCTGACCTACGGCGCCATCGGCATCGTCTTCGGCTCCCTGCTGCGCCGGGACGTCGAGGGGATGTTCGCCATCGTGATGACCAGCGGTCTCGACGCGGGTCTGCAGAACCCCGTCACCACCGGCGGCGCCGCCAACGGCGGCCTCGTGACGCTCCTCCCCTCCTACGGCTCGCTGCAGACCGGTGCCGCGGCCGGCTTCTCGACCGCTCCCGTCTCCGGCTACCTCGCCGTCCAACTGGCCTGGTTCGCCGGAGCCGCCGCCGTCAGCCTGCTCGTCTTCCACAGGTCCACGCGCAGACTGGCACCTCCCTCGGGGCCGGGCATCCGGCGGCTCCGCCTGCCGCTCATGCGCCGCCCCACGCAGACACCACCAGTCGCACCACGGGAAGCGGCCGCCGCTCCCGGCACGGACTGAAGCGTTCCGCCTCCCGCGGGGTGACACTGGGTCAGTCGTGGCGGCTCCGGTGGCGTTCGGAACGCGTCAGGAAGAGGCAGCCGCCTTCGCCGAGTTCACCTCCACTTGTTCTACTAGTGTGCAAACAAATGGAGGTTTGCTCTCATGCCGCTGTCACGGTCCTCGTCCGTCCTCGTCCGTCGCCTTGCCGTCTCCGTCGTGCCGCCTCTGGTCTGCGCTGCCGTCGTCCTGTGGGTGTTCCTCTCGGTGCGGGACCGGCTGCCCGGGCGGATCGCCTCGCACATCGGGCCGGGAGGGAATGCCGACGGCTTCTCGGGGCAGGGCTCCTTCCTCGGCGTCGCGTGGGGAGTGCTGCTGGGCGACGGTGTCCTCTTCGGCGCGCTCGTCTACTTCACGCGGCCGGGCAACGGCGGACAGCGCGTGCTGGCCGTCATCGGCGGCGCCGTCGCGGTGCTGACCGGATGGCTGGCCACCGCCGTGCTGCTGGCCAACACCGGTGTCCACGACGCCTCTTCCGTCACCTTGCCCGGGGCGCAGGCCGCGCTCGCTTTCGGGGCTGCTGCGCTCTACGCGGCGGTGGGCTGGGCGGCCTGTGGCAAGGACGAGGGAGCCGACAGCGATTCCGGGCCGTCCGCCGATGCCTCGCGTCTCGCGCTCGGCGACTCCGAGATCGCCGGCTGGTCAAGGGTGGCGGGCTCCCGGGTGCTGCCCCTCACCGGTGTCCTGGTCTTCGCCTCCGGCGTCGTCGTCGGGGTCGCCGCCGGATGGCTGTCCGCGCTGTCGCTGCTCCTCATCGGAGCCGCCATGACCCTGCTGACGGGTGTCCGGGTGACCGCCGACCGGCGCGGGCTCACCGTCACGCCCTCGACCGTCCCCTGGCCGCGCATCAACGTGCCGCTCCAGCGGATCGCCGAAGCCGGTCACCGTCCGGTCAAGCCTCTGCGGGACTTCGGTGGCTGGGGCTACCGGGTCCGTTCCGGGGCGAGCGGCGTCGTGCTGCGTTCCGGCGACGCCATCAGCGTCCGTCTGACCACCGGCAGCGAGTTCGTCGTCACCGTCGACGACGCCGCCACGGCCGCCGCGCTGCTCAACACCCTCGCCGACCGCGAACGCCGCACCTCCGCGGGCGGGTGACCGTGCTCTTCCGCGTCGACCCCGCGTCCCCCCTCCCCCTGGGCGACCAGATCGCCGCATGCGTCCGTGGTGCCATCGCCGACGGCACCGTACGCTCCGGCGAGCGCCTGCCGTCCGCCCGCGATCTCGCCGCGTCGCTCGGGGTCAACATGCACACCGTGCTCCGTGGCTACCAACGGCTGCGCGAGGAGGGCCTCCTCGAACTGCGCCGGGGGCGCGGGGCGGTCGTCACCGGAGGGTCGACCGCCGAGCGCGCCCGGCTCACCGTGCAGGCCCGGCGCCTGGTCGCCGACGCCCGCGCGCTGGGGCTGAGCGACGACGACGTGCTCGCTCTCGTCAGGACGTCCCTGTCGGCCGAGGGCGGGTGAAGTCCCGCGGATCCTCGTCGTCATCCAGCCCGGGCGCGCGGGCTGCTGGTGCCCTACGTAACGGTCAGCTCGGCGATGCCCGTACGGGACTTGGCATCGGCCTGACCGCGTAGCGCGACGCGTACGTACCGCGCGGACACCGGAGCGCCGCCCGCGACCGCGTCGTGCCAGTGCCGGCCGTCGAGGGAGAGCTGGACGCTGTACGAGGCCGGTGCCGGGCCGCTCCAGACGGGGGTGGCCTTGGTGACGCGTACGGACTTGCCGAGGTCGGTGGTCAGTTCACCGTTCGGCCCGTCGGGGACCCAGGCGGTGGCGGGGTTGCCGTCGACCGCGGCTGCCGCGTACATACCGGGTTCCTCGGAGGAGGCACCGGCGGTGGTGCAGCGGGCCACGTTGTCGGTGGGAGCGAGGTCGGGGCGGCGGGTCTTGAGCACGGCCGGTGCCGCCTTGGTCAGCACGTGCTCGCCCTGCGGGGTGTCGAGGGTCATGGGCGCACCCCCGGTGAGCCGCACGGTGGTCTCGTGGGCGCCGATGGCGATGTCGTACGTGCGGCCCTGCCAGTGCAGGCCGCGCAGGGTGACGCCGCGGCCGAGCTGCGGGGGCAGCATCGGGTCGAGGTGCAGCCGGTCCTCGCGCATCCGCATGCCGGTCAGGCCGTTGGTGAAGATCTGGAGGAAGCCGCCCTTGCCGGTGAGGAAGTCGTGGGCGGGCGAGCCGGCCAGGGGGTCGTCGGCGCCGGCCTTGGTGCCGCGGGCTTCCGAGAACTGGTCGAAAGGACCGCGCACGAAGGGCCGGACGGAACGCTGGAGATAGGTGTACGCCGAGCAGCCCGGCTCGCCCGTGGCCGCGGCGTCGATGGCGTGGACCGAGTCCGTCATGGCGGGGCCGTCGGGGTCGGTGCGCCGGGCGTAGTAGTCGAGGGTGCGCGCCGCGTCGGCCTGGGACATCGGCCACTCCAGGGGGTACATCAGCAGCACCGTGTCGGCCTGCTTGATCTTGCTGCCCGGGTAGCCGTCGTACTGCTCGAAGACCTTGTGCCGCGCGTCGTACGGGATGCGGATCCGGTCGGCGATCGTCGTCCACTCCGCCGGGGCGCGCTCGCCCAGCAGCCGCGCGGCACGGGCGGCGTCGCGCAGGGCGGTGGCGGCACCGGCGTTGGTGAAGACCGCGTCGTCGACGCCGTTGCTGTATTCGTCGGGGCCGGCGGTGTCCTTGATGGAGTAGCTGCCGTCGGCGTTGGGGGTGACCCGCCCGGCCCAGAATTCGGCGATGCCCTCCATCACCGGCCAGCCGCGCTCGCGCAGCCAGGCGGTGTCGCCGGTGGCGAGGTAGAACTGCCAGGTGGCGAGGGAGATGTCCGACTGGAGGTGGATCTGGGTGCGGCAGTGGGGCGGGTCGACGCTGTGGCACTCCTGGGCCAGGTCGCCCTCGCTGCCGCTGTTCCAGGGGTAGAAGAGCCCTTGGTAGCCGAGCTTGTGGGCGTTCTCGCGCGCTCCGGCGAGGGTGCGGTAGCGGTAGTCGACGACGGTCCTGGCGAGTTGGGGCGCGGTGGCCAGCAGGGCCGGGTACATCCAGGTCTCGGCGTCCCAGAACACCAGGCCCGCGTAGTTGTCGCTGGTCAGCCCGGCCGGGGCGATGCTGTTGGATGCCCCCTGCCGGGTGCTGGACAGCAGCCCGTACTGGGCGGATCGCACCCACGCCTGGAGATCGCGCTGTCCCGGCAGCTCGATGTCGGAGCGCCACAGCCGGGCCCAGGCAGCGGTGTGGGCACGCAGCAGCCCGTCCCAGCCGCGGCGGGCGGCGCGCAGGGAGGCGGTGGTGGCGTCCTCGCGGGGCGCGTGCGAGGTGAGCGCGGTGTCGACACCCACGTATTTGGTGAGTTCGTACGCGTGGCCCGCACGGACGGGGAACGTGAGGGACTGGTTCACGCTCAAGTCCTTCGCGGCCGCGGCGCGTCGGTCCCCGGTCGTGTGCACACCGCGCCCGGCCCGCAGGGTGGAGGCGACGGCGCCGTCGGTGTCCGTGCCGTCGGTGCGGAAGGCCACGTCCATGGTGCGGCCGTCCCGGCCGGTCCCACCGGTGCGGTCGCCGCCGCCGGTCTGCCGCATGCGCCGCGCGCCGCGTCCGTCCAGCTGGTCGGTGACGGTGGCCTCGCCGCTCCAGCGCGGCGTCATGCTCAGCCGTACGGCGCCCGTGTGCGGGTCGTCGCGGTCGGCCAGCACCTCGTAGACCAGGTCGGTCCTGCGGCCGTCGGCGGCGGTCCAGGTCAGGGCGGTACGGACGATGCCGCAGCTCTGGAAGAGGGTCTGGTGATATCCGGAAATCCGGCCCGACTTCGTCGAAGAGTTGAAGATATCGCCGTGCTCGCCGCCGGTGCCGACGGCCAGTCCGGTCCAGGTGGGCAGAGCGGCGATCACCTGCCGGTCGGCGGCGGTCTGCTTGTTGTGCGCGTAGAGCCCGGACACGAACGAGCCGTCGTAGGCCGGAGCGAAGAGCGGCCAGCCGGTCTTGGTGTCGCTGTCGGTGTAGCCGGCGCCGTTGGGCGGTACGCGCTGCCCCAGGTAGCCGTTGCCGACATAGGCGTGGTGGGTGTCGTCGGGGTCGATGCGGGTGGAGTCGAGTGTCCAGCCGTCACCCGTACGGCAGCCGCCTGTGGGGGAGGCGGCGGTGGGGGGACGGTCGGCGGTGGGGGGTTGCGGCGCTCGCGCGGCGGCCGCGGGCGGCACCGAGGCGACGAGCGCGCCTGCGAGCAGCAGTGCGGACAGCCGGGCCGGGCGCGGCCGCGCGCCGGGGGAGTACGTCATTGTTCTCCGTCGTCTTGATCTGTTCCAAGAGTCCCGCGACCTTAAATTTGATGAACTCATAACGTCAACAGTCGCGATTGCCTTTATGACTCTTGAAGGCGACGAACCTCACGCCGACACGCCGGGCGGCCCCGGCGTGCCGGGCGCGGAGCGCCGGGGTCCCGGGCTTTGGGGACCCCGGCGTGGCGTCAGCGGACGAACTTCCAGGTGATGCCGTTGACCACGCCCCTGTCGAGCGGCGCCAGCTTCTGGAAGGCCGTCCTGCTGAGGTCGATGTGGGTCCGGTCGCACGAAGGGCACTTGTCCCGCACCGGCACTCTGATGGTCCTGCCGTTGTAGCTGACCTCCACCGATATGCCCTGGCAGAGCTGGTCGTTGTTGGGGTTGGCGGAGGTCCACCACGCGGCCGGGACCGCGACGAGGTCCTGGGAGTTCGCGTCGATGGGGGTGCCGCAGGCGCCGTAGCCCTGGTCGGTGTAGTAGGTCATCTTGCCGTTCACGGACTGACCGATCGGGACGGCGGCCGCCGGTCCCGCGGCGAGGGCGATGCCGGTTGCGGCGGCGACCAGGACGGGGGCCGCGTATCGGAGGGCCTTCGATCCACGCATGTTCTCTCCTTGTTCATCGGCTTGTTCAATCGGCTCGTTCAATCGGCTCGTTCATGAGCCAGCCGGGTTTCACGGGTCACCCAAGGAGCCACAGGACAGCGGCATTTCTCGGCACGTGTCCGGCTTCCGGCATATGAGGTCATGGTCCTCGTTGCTCCCGCAAGCCCTATCGGCCGCAGTTGTCCTGAACTCATTGCTCAGTGCACCGGGTTCGGCCGGACACGGCGCATGCCATTGACACCAAACTCACGGGAGTTATTCACTGCGCGATGACGCGAAGGCGCCCAACGGGCCCGATTCACCGTCGGCGGGCGTCACTCACCCTTTCCCCCACGGGAGCCGCCATGAGAAGAAATCGCATCGCCGCCCTGCTGCCGGCCGCTCTGGCACTGGTCGGCATATCCGTCCTCGCCCCCGCCACCACGGCGAGCGCGGCCGCACCGCACGGCGGCACCTCGCAGGCCGCCGCATTCCCCGTGAGCGAGGCCCAGTTCAAGCAGATGTTCCCGAAGCGGAACGCGTTCTATACGTACAAGGGCCTGGTCGCCGCGCTCAAGGCGTACCCGGGCTTCGCGGGCACCGGCAGCGCCGAGGTCCGGAAGCAGGAGGCCGCCGCCTTCCTCGCCAACGTCGCCCACGAGACCGGCGGACTGGTCTATGTCGTGGAGCAGAACACCGCCAACTACCCCCACTACTGCGACCGGAGCCGGCCCTACGGCTGTCCGGCAGGCCAGGCCGCCTACTACGGTCGCGGCCCGCTCCAGATCAGCTGGAACTTCAACTACAAGGCGGCGGGTGACGCCCTCGGCATCGACCTGCTCCACAACCCCTCGCTGGTGCAGAAGGACGCGGCCGTCTCCTGGAAGACCGGCCTGTGGTACTGGAACACCCAGCGCGGCCCCGGCACCATGACCCCGCACGAGGCCATGGTCAACCACCGCGGCTTCGGGCAGACCATCCGCAGCATCAACGGCGCCCTGGAGTGCGACGGCCACAACCCCGCCCAGGTCCAGAGCCGCGTCGCGAACTACCAGCGATTCACCAAGATCCTCGGCGTGGCGCCGGGCGGCAATCTCTCCTGCTGATGCCCGATTGCCCTTTCGGGCAACAGGAAACGGGCGGCACCGTCGAGGCGACCGCCCGTTTCACCTGCAAATCAGCTGGGTGGATATCGTGAGCGCCGACAGGGGTTTCACGCTCCGCCCGAGCGCTTTCCCGCGTTCTCCTTATTCGTGAACTTCCCTGTTCCGCAATTCCCTGTCCGCGCCCGTGCGCCGCCCCACTGGATTACGGGCGGGTCAGCCAGCGCACCTCGTACGGCGCGAGGGACAGCGCCTGCCCGTCCACCCTGGCGGCCACCGGCCGGCACTCGGTGTTGACGACGAGCACGGCGGCCTCGTCGGCGAGGGCCTCGACCCTGTCACCGCTCCCGCAGGTGACGGCGACCGGCCGGAAGGCGGTGCCCGGAGGGAATTCGCGAGCGAACCGGCTCAGGAGACCCGCCATGGGCAACTCCCCTCCCCCGTCGCGCAGGTGGGTGCTCCGCCACAGGCAGCCGGGGCACGCCTTCCCGGTCCGCTGCGGGTTCCAGTAGAAGGCGGCCGACGCGCCGCTCTCCGCCAGCCGCATCATCGCGGTGGCCTGCACGGCGGTGCGGTGCCCCTCGCCCCAGCCGTCCCGGCCGCCCGGCCGGTCGTCCTCGGCGGGCGGCTCGACGTACCACTCGGCCCACCACACCGGGAGTCCGGTCACGCTCCTGACCCAGCGGGTGACGTCGGCGAACTTCTCGGTGGCGGCGAACTCGTCGGGAATCGCCCGGTGGCCCTCGCGGGTGTAGCTGGATCCGTCGACGACGACGAAGTCCGCGCCCGCCTTGTGGGCGTT
This sequence comes from Streptomyces sp. NPDC001407, assembly GCF_042895325.1. Taxonomy (NCBI): domain Bacteria; kingdom Bacillati; phylum Actinomycetota; class Actinomycetes; order Kitasatosporales; family Streptomycetaceae; genus Streptomyces; species Streptomyces sp. NPDC001407. The sequence continues at coordinate 73,228 of NZ_JBIAWF010000004.1, read as the reverse complement.
CCAATAGCGGATGACGTCGGCGGAGCGCTGGTCCAGCTCGCCCCAGGGACCGCGCAGTTCGCGCGAGCGGTCCGCCGCGTCCTCGGCGGGCGGGTCGTGGTCGACCACCACATAGGGGCCGCCCACCAGATTGCGCGGGTTCCGCCGCTTCAGCTCGGCGTGGACGAGGTTGTACAGCCGGGTGTATCCCTCATAATCCCAGCGCCGCCTGTCCTCGTCGTAGAAGCCCTTCAGCTCGTTCCACACGAGGAAGTGCCTGATGTCCGGGTAGCGTTGGGCGATCACGCCCGCGAGCCGGGCGAAGTCCGCGTAGTGCCGGGGGTCGGGGGCGGTCTCCAGTCGCGACCAGTCGGTGCGGCCGGGCCGGCCGCCCTTCATCCAGTCGGGGGCGGCACACAGGGTCAGGACGGGCGTGGCCCCCGTCGCGCGCATCAGGGCGACGCGCTCGTCGAGGGCCTCGAAGTCGTAGCGTCCGGGCGCCGGTTCGGGATTCTCCGCGCCCCAGCCCATGATGTGCTGGTTCTGCGGCAGGGGCCGCGCGGAGAGCAGGGCCCCGGCCCTGCGGGTGGCGTCGCGTTCACCGTGGTCCGCGCTGTACTGGGTATGGGTGAAGCCCCAGCCCGGTGCCCCGTCGTGTCGTTCCACGGCATCCAGAATATCCGTGTCGTCCGGTCTGCTCCCGGACTCGCGTGAATCCGGGGCGCGGTCGGCCCGATCCCGTACGCGGGCGGCGGGGGCCGTCAGAGCCTGACGGCCCCCGCGCTCGCGACGGCTTCCCGCCTCAGCGCAGCCACGGCAGGTCCGCGCCTTCCCGGTCCAGCCCCTTCTCTATCGCCTGGCAGATCCGGCCCAGTTGCCCGACCTGTTCCGGGGTGAGGCTGTCGAAGACGGCCGCGCGCACAGCGGCGACATGGCCCGGCGCCGACTTCTCCAGAACCTCGCGGCCCTCTTCCGTGAGGACGGCGTTCTGGCCGCGCCTGTCGCCGTGGCACGATTCCCGGCGCACCCAGCCGAGCTTCTCCAGGCGGGTGATCGCGTGCGAGAGCCGCGGGCGGGTGATCTTCGCGTTGCGGGCAAGGTCGGTCATCCGGATCCCCCGGCGCGGGGCCTCGGAGAGCTGGACGAGAAGACCGTAATAGAGGTGCGGCATGTCCGCTTCCCGCTGGAGGCGGCGGTCCAGGTGGTCCTCCACCAGCCTGGTGGCCCGCAGATAGCCGCGCCACACGCGTTGTTCCTCGTCGGTGAGCCACCGCGGCCGGCTGTCCTGCCCCACGAAACCTCCTCGTATGTCCGTGCTCACAGGTCATTCCGCCGGGGTCTGGGGCTGGGGCTTGGGCAGGAAGGGGATCATCAGCATGCTCACGAGGATGATGGCCCCGGACACGACGAACGCCCGGCCGTAGCCGGAGGCCAGGCCCTCCGCGCCGGGCCCCACGTCGGCCGTGCGGCGGGCGGCGACGGACGCGAGGACCGACAGGCCGAGCGCGCCGCCCATGGTGCGCGAGGTGTTGGCGAGGCCGGCCACCAGGCCCGATTCGGAGAGCTCCACGCCCGTCGTGGCGGAGACCGCGAGGAGCGTCATCATCAGGCCCGCGCCGAAGGAGAAGACGATTCCCGGGCCGAGCAGGGTCGCCAGGAAGGAGCCGTCGGCGTCCATGTTCCCCTGCCAGATGAAGCCCGCGGCGGTCAGCAGTCCCGCGATCACGAGGAGGGTGCGCCCCTTGATCCACCGCATCAGGCGGGGTGCGAACTGCGCGGAGAGGATGATGGTGGCGGTGTGGGGAAGCAGGGCCAGGCCGGTCTGTACGGCGGAGTATTTCAGCACGTTCTGCATGTAGAGCGAGAGGAAGTACCACATCGCGTAGAAGCCCATGCCGCTGACGATGGTGATGGCGTTGGCCGCCGACACCGAGCGCACCCGGAAGACACCGAGCGGCATCAACGGCTCGCGCGTGCGCTGCTCCACGGCGACGAAGGCGAGGAGCGCCACGACACCGACGATCAGGAAGGTGAGCGTCCGCGGCGAGCCCCAGCCGTGGCCCTCGCTCTGCGAGATGCCGTAGGCCAGGCTGCCGACGCCCAGGGTCACCAGCACCGCTCCCGGGAGGTCCAGCCGGCGTCGGTGTGCCTGGTCGCTGCGGCTCTCGGCCAGCCAGGCGACGGTCGCGACGATCACGACAAGGCCCAGCGGCACGTTGATCAGCAACACCCAGCGCCACGAGAGGTAGTCGGTGAGCAGGCCGCCGATGAGGCCGCCGGCCGCGCCGCCGCCCGTGCCCACGGCCGTCCAGATCGCGACGGCTTTGATGCGCGCCGGACCCTCGGGGAACGTGGTGGTGAGGATCGCGAGGGTGGCGGGTGAGAGCACGGCCGCCCCGATGCCTTGCAGGGCGCGGGCGACGATGAGCATCCACGGCGCCTGCGCGAGGCCGCCGAGCAGGCTCGCGGCGGTGAACACCCCGAGGCCGAAGACGAACACGGCCTTGCGGCCGAAGAGGTCGGAGGCCCGGCCGCCGAGCAGCAGGAAGCCCGCGAAAGCGATGACGTAGGCGTTGACCACCCACTGCAGGCCCGTCTCGCCGATGTCGAGGCCGGAACGGATCGACGGCAGCGCGACATTGATGACGGACACGTCGAGGACCACCACGAACTGCCCCACGCACGCGGCGAGGACCGCCACCCACGTGGACCCGCCGCGACTTGGCGCCTCCTGGGCGCCGTCCTTCCCGGAAAGTAACTGTGACATGGACTGCATCATCCTCAGACGGCGCCCCTGCCCTCAACAGACAAACGGAGTAGGGGACTTCATACTTAGGGACTAGTCCTCCGCTTGTGGGCCGCACCGGCCCCGCCGCGCTAGAAATACCCCTCGCGCTTGCGGTCCTCCATCGCGGCTTCCGACAGCTTGTCGTCGGCCCGGGTCGCGCCCCGTTCCGTGAGACGTGACGTGGCGATCTCGGCGACGACGTCGGCCACGGTGGCCGCCGCCGAGTCCACCGCGCCGGTGCAGGACATGTCCCCCACCGTGCGGTAGCGCACCCGTCGCTTCTCCACCGCTTCCCCCTCGCGTGGGCCGCCCCACTCCCCCGGTGCCAGCCACATGCCGCCGCGGCGGAAGACCTCGCGCTCGTGGGCGTAGTAGATGGTGGGGAGTTCGATCCCCTCGCGGGCGACGTACTGCCACACGTCGAGCTCGGTCCAGTTGGAGAGGGGGAAGACGCGGACGTGCTCGCCGGGTGCGTGGCGGCCGTTGTAGAGCCGCCACAGTTCGGGGCGCTGGCGGCGCGGGTCCCAGCCGCCGAACTCGTCGCGCAGGGAGAACACCCGCTCCTTCGCGCGGGCCTTCTCCTCGTCGCGGCGGCCGCCGCCGAAGACGGCGTCGAAGCGGTGGCGCCCGATCGCGTCCAGCAGTGGCACCGTCTGCAGCGGATTGCGGGTGCCGTCCGGGCGTTCGCGCAAGGTGCCGTTGTCGATGAAGTCCTGCACGGAGGCCACTTCCAGCCGCAGACCGAGCGCCGCCACGACGCGGTCCCGGTAGGCGATCACCTCGGGGAAGTTGTGGCCGGTGTCCACGTGCAGCAGCGCGAACGGCACGGGTGCGGGAGCGAAGGACTTCAGCGCCAGGTGCAGCATGACGATCGAGTCCTTGCCGCCGGAGAAGAGGATCACCGGCCGCTCGAACTCGCCCGCCACCTCACGGAAGATGTGGACCGACTCCGACTCCAGCAGATCCAGGTGCGACAGACCGTGAGGGCGTCGCGTCCCGCGGGTCCCGTCGCGCCCCGCGGCGTACGCTCCACCGCGCCCGGGGTTCACGCCAGCTCCCTCTCCGCCAGGAGCCGGTGCAGTGCCCGCGCCGACTCCTCGGCGCTCTGCTCGTGCGCCGCGATCCGCAGATCTGGGCCGGGCGGCGCGGGGAGCCCGCTCGGAGGCACCGCCTCCCGGACCACCCGCACTTCCAGGTGCGCGGTGCCGGACCGCTCGTGGCGTCTGCGTACGGCTTCGCGGCTGTCCGCGCGGGCCGCGGTCACCGGGACGAGGACGACGATGCCGTTGCGCGCCAGGACCTCGGCCATCAGGCCGACCCGCTGGAGGCCGGTGCCACGGTCCTCCCACGAGGAGCCCGCGGTCAGGAGCGCGCGGGTCGCGTCGCCGTCGAGCACCTCCACGCGCCGGCCCCGTGCGCGCAGCCGCTCCGCCAGTGCGCGGGCGATCGTCGTCTTGCCCGCGCCCGGTGGGCCCGTCAGCCATACGGTGGCGCCCGGCCAGCACGTGCAGAAGGAATGAGGCTTCACCCGTCGCTCCCGACTCGCCGATAGGAACCGCGTGACAACCGCGGCGGACCGAGCACCGGTGGCGCCACGCGCTCCGGCAGTGCGAGGACACGTCTCACCGCTGCCGTGACCAGGTTCTGCGCGCTGTCCGGGTCCGGGGGCACGGCGCGGGCCGTGCGCCAGGCGACCATGCCGTCCGGCCGTACGAGCACGGCCCCCGCGGGCCCGGTCCCGCAGCTCCGCGGGAACTCGCCGGAGGGGTCGGCGAGTTCGCTTCCGGTGGCCGCCAGGTGGTGGCCCCGCAGCGGTACGCCCGTCTCCTTCGCCGAGCGCGCCGCGGCCGCCGCCCAGACCGGGTCGGCGGAGAGCAGGACGAAGTGCCCGTGGCACAGGTCGAGCGTGGAGACGCGTTCCCCCGCGTCCGTACGCAGCCATACGTGCGGCAGCCGGGTGCCCGGGTCTCCGCGCAGGGCGAAGGCCGCGGGGAAGGCGGGGCCGTGCGGGGGGCCGAGGACGGCGGCGGAGTGGTAGCGGTATCCCATGATCAGGGTGCGGGGATCGCAGCGGACGACGCTTCCCCCCAGTGGTTCCGGTGGCACGCCGTCGAGGAGCATCGACTGCTCCGCCGTCGCCTTTCCCACGGGGCGGCGCTCTTCGTCGTAGGTGTCCAGCAGCCGCGGTCCGGCCCAGCCGCCGAGCACGGCGGCGATCTTCCAGGCGAGGTTGTGCGCGTCCTGGAAGCCGACGTTGGATCCGTAGCCGCCGGAGGGCGGGTGGAGGTGGGCGGCGTCGCCGATGAGGAACACCGCCCCACTGCGGTAGGCGGCCGCTATGCGGTGCCGGGCCTTCCAGTGGAAGACGGTGTCGACCGCCGCGTCGCTCCGGTCGTCACCGACGGCGGCCCGGACCAGGTCGAGGCAGGTGCGTGCGGAGTAGGTGCCGTCGGGTTCGGCGCGGGCCGGGTCGTAGTCCACCGCGGCGCACCAGCGGCCCGGGGTGTTGAGCTCCATCACCGCCCCGTCGAACCCCGGGTTCTGGATCATGCACATGAAGAACCGCCGGTCGCGGGCCCAGCGCCCCGGGTCGGCGCGGAAGAGGATGCTCACCCGGTGGGCGACCGTGCCCAGGCCCTCCCGCGCGATGCCCACGCGCTCGGCGATCTCGCCGCGCGCCCCGTCGGCGGCGATGACGAAGCGGGCGTCGACGGTGTAGGTCCGTCCCGTTCCCGCTGCCCGGACGCGGGCCCGTGTGCTGTCCTCCCCCGGCCACAGGCCGGTCAGTTCGTGGCCGAAGCGCACATCGGCGCCGTGGCGCGCCGCGGCCTTGGCGAGCAGGGGTTCCATCCGGTCCTGGCCGCACCAGAAGGGTGCGCAGGGGCCGGGTACGGCCAGTTCCTCGTCACCGGTCTCCAGGACCCCCACCGGGCCGGGGCCGGCGAGCGAGGCGGCTTGCAGGACCACCCGGGGCAGGTGGCGTTCGGGCCGGGTCCGCAGCCGTGGGTCGTCCTCGCGCACGACCTCGAACCCGGCCCGGCGGATCTCCTCCTCCAGGCCCGCCTCGCGGAATAGTTCCATGGAGCGGCGGCTGACGTGGGTGGCGCGCGGGACGGGCGAGGTGGTCGTCCGCCGTTCGACCAGCAGGCAGCCGACGCCGTGGCGTGCGAGGAAGAGCGCCATCGCCAAGCCCGTCGGTCCTCCTCCGACCACGAGCACGGGGACGTCCACCGCTTGGCTCTCCTCCCTGCCGGTCGCGGGCCTCGGCGTGCTGTCAGGGCTTGGTCGCCAGCCGGTCCCCCACGACGAGGTGGTCCAGGCGCATGCCCGCGAACGCCTCGACGGCGTCCTCCGGGGTCTCGACGATGGGCTGGCCGGCGACGTTGAAGGAGGTGTTGAGCAGCACGGCGCAGCCGGTGAGCGCCTCGAACCTGCCGAGCAGCTCGTAGACCTTCGGGTTCTGTGCGGCGTTCAGCGTCTGGAGCCGGGCGGTGCCGTCCACGTGGGTGGCGGCGGGGATGGCGTCCTGCCGGGTCACGCGCGCGACGACCAGCATGAACGGGGAGGGCTGGACGAGGTCGAAGTAGTCCGCCGCCCGGTCCTCGCGGACGATGGGGGCGTAGGGGCGGAACCACTCGCGGTGTTTGACGTTGTCGTTGAGGTGGTCCCGCACGGAGGCGGGGAAGGGTGCGGCGAGGATGCTGCGGTGTCCCAGTGCGCGCGGGCCGAATTCGGAGCGGCCGTCGAACCAGCCGATGATCTTCCCTTCGGCGAGCAGGCCGGCGACCCTGCCGGGCAGGTCGTCGGGGGTCTCCACGGTGAAGCCCGAGCCGGCCAGCGCCGCGTCGACGCGCTCGGCGGGGTAGTCGGGCCCGAGGTAGGCGGTGTCGAGGGCGGGGAGCTCCGACGGCGCGCGCCCCTCCAGCTCGTGGAGGCCGTAGTAGGCGCAGCCGAGGCTGATCCCGTTGTCGCCCGCGGCCGGGACGACGAAGACCCGCTCGAAGGGGGTCTCGCGCAGAATCCGGCCGTTGGCGACGCTGTTGAGGCCGACGCCGCCGGCGATGCACAGGTCCGTCAGGCCGGTGCGGCGGTGCAGGTCGCGGGCGCAGTGCAGCAGGGCGCGTTCCAGCGTCTCCTGGGCGGCGTAGGCCAGGGCCGCCCGGTCCTCGAACTCACCCGATTCCACGAGGCGTTCGAAGAGGTGGTTCACCTTGCTCGCCGAGATCTGCACGCCGCCCTCGGGCAGCAGGGTGACCAGCTCCGCGACCTCGTCGACGAAGCGGTCGTCGCCGTAGGGCGCAAGGCCCATGGTCTTGCCGTCCTCGCTGACGGGGTAGCGGGTCTTGGGACCGGAGTAGGCGAGGCCGAGTGCGAGGCTGGCCGAGCGGTAGAAGTGGCCGAGGGAATTGTCGGTCTCGCCGGGCTGGTAGTAGGCGCTCTCGGAGGAGGCGTCCACGGCGTGTGTCCCGGCGACCCGGTTGACCAGGCGCAGCCCGGAGGCGTCGGCGGTGTAGCAGCTGATCGTCTCCGCCTCGCGCGGCCCTGGGCCGGACTTCAGGCCCGTCACCAGGCTGCCGGAGTTGTCGCAGACCAGTACGGCGGCGCGGGTCATCCCGGAGGCCCCGAACGCGCTGTAGGCGTGGGCGAGATGGTGGTTGACGACCGTCACGCGCTTGCGGAACGAGTGGTAGAAGGGGCGTGGTACGAGCTCGCAGGCCACCACGTGTTCCACGGCCTCGGCACTCGTGCCGAGGGCGTCGAGGACGGCGCGCCGGCTGTGGCCCGCCAGGAGGTCCGCTCCCAGGCCGTACTTGCTGCGGACCAGCCGCTCCTCGTCGATCGCCACCAGCCGTCGGCCGTCGGTGGCACAGGAGGCCCAGTCATGTCCGGATCCACCCAGACCCAGCACCGTCATGGTGTCATTGCTCCTTCAGCTGTGGCCGGCTTCGGTCAGGAGGGGCGGTTTCAGGCCCTGCGGATCTCGACGATGCGCACCGGGCCGGCGCCGCAGGGCAGCGAGCGCTCCACCCTCAGGCCCGACTTCTCCAGCAGCGCGGCGAATTCGCTCTCCGAGCGTTCGGCGCCGCCGACGAGGACGAGCAGCAGCAGGTCGACGAAGAGCGTCGATGCGGCGGGCCGCTCGTCGATGAGGTTGTCGATGACCAGGAGCCGGGAGTCCGGCTTCATGGCGGTGGCGATCCGGCGGAGGATGCGTACGACGTCGTCGTCGTCCCAGTCGTGCAGCACGTGCTTGATGAGGTAGACGTCGGCGCCGTCGGGGATGGTCTCGAAGAAGTCGCCGGGCAGGATCTCGCACCGGTCCGCGAGGCCGCGGCCGGTGAGGAGCTCACGGGCCTCCTCGGCGACGGGCGGGCGCTCCAGCAGGGTTCCGCGCAGGCCGGGGAAGGCGTCGAGGACGGCCGCCATGAGGCTGCCGCGGCCGCCGCCGATGTCCACGACGGTCGCGGCGCCGGAGAAGTCGTAGGCCGCGGCGACCTGTCCGGCCTCGGTGAGGGAGACCGACCCCATGGCGCGGTTGAACAGTTCGCGCGCCTTGGGGTCCTCGTGGGTGAGCTGCCAGAACGAGGTGCCGTTGGCCACGTCGAAGGACGCCTCACCGGTGCGGACGCTGTGCGTGAGCTGTTCCCAGGCCCGCCAGTGCCAGGGGGCCGCCTGGAAGAGCGCGTCGGTGGCGACCGGGCTCGCGGGGTCGGGCAGCAGGACGGCGGAGAGGGCGTTCTGGGCGAACAGGTCGTCGTGGCCGAGGTCGTCGAAGACGCCCACCGTGGCGAGCAGTCGGAGCAGTCTGCGCAGGGTCTGCTCGTGGGCGCCGGTGGCCTCGGCGAGGGCGGTCGCGGTGCGGGGGCCCTCCTGGAGCAGTTCCGGGACGCCGAGTTCGACGGCCACGTGGATGGCGCGGGCCTTCCACGCCCCTTGCAGGATGTCGTTCACGGTCTCTTCCGCGGCGGCGCGGGCCACGGTCCCGGGATTCTCGGGGGTCTGCTCCACGGTCATACGGGGGTTCCTCCACAGGGCATCAAGGGGGGCAGGCGGCACGGGGGCATGGCCGGCGCCGGGGTGAGGGGGGTGCGCGGATGCGGCCGTGGGCAGGGCCAAGGCCGGGGTGCGGGCGTCGGCGCCGCCCCGGCAAGGGCGGGGCGGCGGTACGGAGACCGGCGGCGGAGGGCCGGGAGAGTGGGCGCACGGGCCGGTTCGGGACGGCGCGGGCGGCACACGGATCGCGCGGACACCGGTACCGCGACCGGGCAGCACCGGGAGAGGAACGAACGGTCCACCGAAAACCTGTGTGGAGCCAGCCAAACTGTGCCAATGGCAGGACCGCCCGTCAAGGTCGCCGTCCCGCCGCGACCGGAACTCCCCGCAGTGTTTCGGCCATCGTGGATCAGCGGCCGCGCCCTGCCGCACGGCAACTCCTCCTGCGCCTCTAGTCTGTTGGCCGACCCCATGACCACGCGGTTCGGCCGTTCGCTGCCGTGCCGCAGGAAGAAGGACCGGCGATGACACCAGAGGAACTCTCCGACTTCGCGCTGGAGCTGCCGGAGGCGGTGGACGACGAGGCGTTCGGCCCCGGAGCCGCGGTCTTCAAGGTGGAGAAGAAGGTCTTCGCCATTCTCCAGGACGCCTCCGAGGACCGCCCGCCGCAGGTCACGCTGAAGTGCGAACCGGATCTGGCGCTGCACCTGCGCGAGCAGTACGCGGCGGTGGTGCCCGGCTACCACGTCAACAAGCGCCACTGGAACACGGTTGTCCTGAACGGCACGGTTCCCGTGGAGGAGCTGCGGGAGATGGTGGAGCATTCGTACGATCGCGTGGTGGCGGGGCTGCCCAAGGCGGTACGGGAACGTCTGCGTCTCCTGCGCACCGTGTGACCCCACGCCACTCCCCCGCCTCTGCCCTCTCTCAGCCCTCTCTCAATTTCCTCCGTACCGTCGTCTGGAGAGAGTCCTCGTCCCGCTGTTAGCTTGATCCGACGATCGACGCCTGTCCGGCGCCGGAACGCCTCGGCCTTTCCGGCGCCTCCCGGATGACGGCATGCCAACTGCCACGCAACCCGAGGGAGTCGCACGTGACAATCCGCCAGCGTGTCGTCGTCGTCATCACCGAGGGAGCGGCACCCGAGCTGCTCGACCGCTGGTGTGCCCAGGGGCTGCTGCCCGGCTTCGCCGCCCTGCGCTCGCAGGGGGCTTCCGGGCCGCTCCACGCCGAGGGCACCCCCTACGAACCGCCGGGCCTGCTGAGCGTCCTGACCGGCCGGCGCGCCGCGGACCACGGCTTCTACTCCTACTGGACCTGTCACGACCCGGAGTACGCGCCGCAGGTCCTCACCCCCGAGCACCGCCGCCACCCACTGCTGTGGCAGCACGAGGTGTTCCAGGGCGTCAGGTTCGCCTCGATAGGCCTCTTCGGCACCCATCCCCCGGAGCCCTTCGACGGTTCCCTGATCACCTATCCGATGTATGCCACCCTCCACGCCTGCCACCCGCGCAGCCTCCAGCGCACCCTGGCGAAGAAGGGCATCCGTCCGGTCCACGACGTGTCGATCTTCTGGACCGGGCAGGACCGCGACGAGCTGCTGCCTTCCCTGCTGGAGGCGGACGTGCAGCGCGGGCGCGCGGCATTGGCTCTGCTGGAGGAGTCCGATGTCGTGATCGTCAACCTCACGAGCATCGACCGCTGTTCGCACATCTACTGGCAGGAGCTGGAGCACGGCCCCGAGCACGAGCGGGAGAGCGCCGTCTTCGCCGCCTACCGCACCTGCGACCAGGTCATCCAGGACGCCCTGCGGGCGGCCGACGACCGCACCAGTGTCGTGGCCTTCTCGGAGATAGGCTTCGGGCCGCTGCGCAACTACTGTTCCATCAACGACGAGATGGAGCGGGCGGGTTTCCTGGCCACCGCCGAGGACGGCCGCGTCGAGTGGGCCGGCAGCGCGGCCTTCGAGGCGGTGCAGGGCACGCACGGGGTGAACATCAACCTGCGCGACCGCTACAAGCACGGCCTGGTCCCGGAGCGCGACTACGAGAAGGTCCGCACCGACGTCGCGGCCGCGCTGCTGGAGCGGCGCAACCCCCGTACCGGCAGGCTGTTCTTCGACGCGGTGCGCCGCCGGGAGGAGGTCTATCCCGGCGAGGCCACCCAGCACGCCCCCGACCTCATCCTGGAGCCGGCGGACTGGCGCTATCTTCCGCTGGGCGACCCGCACTGGGCCTCGCACGTCCACCGCGACTGGCAGAGCGGCTGGCACCGCCGGGAGTCCTACTGGTCGGCCGTCGGCCCCGGCTTCACCGGTGGGGCGCGGCAGACCCGCACCGCCGCCCCCGTCGATATTCCCGCGACCGTATGCGCTCTGCTCGGGCGTGACGTGCCGAACGACTGGGACGGCGTGCCGCTGTCCTGAAATCGTTGTCCTGTCAGCGGCGTTGACTCCGGCGGGGGATACCCCGATTGGCCAAAGTCAGCGCGCAGTCACTAGCGTACGGCGCGTCCAGCACATTCGGACTTCGTGGTCCGGCCGGCCCCGGAGAATTCAGACGGCCCGGCACCGGAGACCAATTTAAAAGTGCAAGAAAGGAACGCGCATGTCAGCAAGGATTTCCCTCTTCGCCGTGGTGGTCGAGGACATGGCCAAGTCGCTGGAGTTCTACCGGAAGCTGGGCGTCGAGATCCCCGCCGAGGCCGACTCCGCGCCGCACACGGAGGCCGTGCTCGACGGCGGCATCCGGCTCGCCTGGGACACCGTGGAGACGGTGCGCAGCTACGACCCCGAGTGGCAGGCCCCCACCGGCGGCCACCGCTTCGCCATCGCGTTCGAGTTCCCCGACACCGCGAGCGTGGACAAGAAGTACGCCGAGCTCGTCGACGCCGGCTACGAGGGCCACCTCAAGCCGTGGAACGCCGTGTGGGGTCAGCGCTACGCCATCGTCAAGGACCCCGACGGCAACGTGGTGGACCTCTTCGCGCCCCTCCCGTAACACCCTGGGCGGGGCCCGGACGCACGCCGCGTCCGGGCCCCGCCGGCCCAGCTCACCGGCACGTTCCCCGAAAGGCGGACATCATGGTCCTACGAGCGCCCGGGCGCCGCCGCGAGCCACGTCGCGCGATCGCGCCACTGCCCGACCGCAGCGAACGGGAAGAACTCTGCGGGCGGGTGACATTCGCCCGCCGGGAATACGGCCCGGCCCCGGCCGATCTGCTCGCCGTGCCCGGTTCCCTGTCGGCCGCCCCGCTGGGCACCCTCCGCTCGGGGATCCGCACCGGATTCCTCGGCGGTCCCTGGCAGGACGGCTTCCCGCGCTATGTCTGGCACCGGTCCGGTGACTCCGTCGTGGAATTCCGGCTGACGGGCCGTGCGCCGGGCGAATACACCGGATACGAACTCCACCCGAGCGAATGGCCGGAAGGGCTGGCGGACCATGCTTCCTGAGTTCCAATTGCAGTGGAATTGGCTCGACGCCCCGGCCGGCGGCGGAGGCGAGCTGCAAGCGACCTGGGCCCGGCTGCGCATCGCCGTGGGCGCCGAGACCGTCACACTCGTCCAGGAGCCCGGGCAGGGGACCTTCCGGGAGCACACGACCGGCTCGCTCTACCCCCTGGCCGAGTGGATCGCCTTCAACTGGTGGTCGCTGGTGGCCGACGCGCGGCCCGGCACCCAGATATCCCAGCTGCGCTTCGCCTACCGCCACGGTGTGGGCGACAACCGCGGTTCGTGGTGGATGCGTTCGCGCCGTCACATCCTGCGCGCCGCCTGCGACGGCTTCCGCTGGCCGGACATGCTCTTCGTGCCCGAGGGCCGGGAGACCCGGATCGTATGGATGCCGGACATGGGCCCCGACGTACGACCCGGGAACCGCTTCGCGAGCCGGGGCAACTCCTGTGTGGAGAGCGCCGCGTTCACCGCCACACTGGCCTCGTTCGTCGACGCGGTGACCGAGCGCCTCACGGACCAGGGCATCACCGGCACCCCGCTCCAGGAGGAGTGGGCCGCCGTCCGCGCCACCGACGAGGACGAGGCCGCCTTCTGCCGCATCGCCGCACGGCTGGGCCTGGACCCCTACGCGGAGGCCGAGCCGTACGAGGCGGACATCCTCAAGGCCGCCGAGCAGTTGGCGGAACCGCTCGCCAGTGACTTCTTCAACGGGGTGCGGCCTGAGCGGATAGCCGACCAGCTCCAGTGGATCGCGCGCGTCCGCACCCTGATGGGCACCGCGCCCGCGGATACCCCGCTTCCCCCCGCCTTGGTGGAACTGCGCAAGGACTGCGCCGACTTGAGCGAGAAGTTCTTCGCTCCGGGGCGACTCGACAACCCCTGGGACCTCGGCTACGAGGTGGCGCACCGGGTGCGCGCGTGGGCGGGTCTGGACGACACCGCGCCCTTCGACCCGGCCCCCCTGATGGGCTACCGCACCGAGCAGGTCCCCTATATGGACCGGGGCCTGGTCGCCCTCGGCACCCGCAGGGGCGCGGACGGGCCGGTCCTGGTCTCCTCCCGGCGCTTCACCGACCGCCCGCGCCGCTTCCTCCAGGCCCGCGCGCTGTGGCATCTGATCTGCGACCCCGACGACACCTTCCTGATCGCGGCGGCGCACACCCACCGCCAGCACGTGGCCCGCGGCTTCGCCCTGGAGGTCCTGGCCCCCGCCAAGGGCGTGGCGACCCTGCTGGCCGACCCCGGACACCTGGTGTCCGCCGAGGACGTCGAGGTCATCGCCGACGACTACGGCTGCGGCAACATCGTCGTGGAACACCAGCTGGACAACCGCGTCCTGGCGAAGGACTTCACCTGGCCGGGCCACGCCCGCGCCGGCGCGCCGGCCGGTGAGAGGAGCCGGGGCGCATGACCTCAGCCGCCCCGCCCGCCTTTCCCTTCCCGCCCGGCCCCGGCGGCACGGTGCCGCCCGAGTACGCGCGGCTGCTCACCGATGACCCGGTCGCCGAGGTGCGCCTGGCGGACGGCTCGCGCATCTGGCTGGTGACCCGGCACGAGGACGTGCGCACGGTGCTCACCGACGGCCGCTTCAGCCGCCATCGCGCCGCCATGCTGCCGGGCTCGGGCTTCGGCCGGTCCCAGGGCTCGGGCATCGTGGACCTCGACCCGCCGGAGCACGGCCGGCTGCGCGGTCCGGTGGTGGCCGCGTTCGGTGCCTCGCGCACGGCGCGGTTCGCACCCCGCATCGAGGCGGCCGCCGAGGCGGCCCTGGACCGGCTGCCCGCCGGCAGCGGCACGGTGGACCTCGTCGCGGCGTACACCGCGCCCTTCGCCGGCCGCGTCACAGCCGAGTTCCTCGGGCTGCCCGGGGACCGGTGGCAGGACGTCACCTCCGACGTCGAGCTGCTGCTGCTTCCGCGCGGTGCCACCGAGCAGGCGCTGAAGGAGGCCCGCGGCAGGCTCGGCCAGGTGCTGGACGAACTGCTCGCGGCCCGCAGGGCCGAGCCGGGCGACAGCGTCACCGACACGCTGCTGGACGCGGAGGAGCTCACCGACGACGACCGGCGCCTGCTGCTCCACGGCCTGATCATCTCGGGCTTCATCACCATCCGCGACCTGCTGGCCCGGCACCTCTTCGGCGTGCTCTCCTCCCCCGGCCTCGCGGCCCGGCTGCGCGAGGACCCCTCCGTACTGCCCTCTGCCGTACAGGAGTTGCTGCGCTACTACCCCTCCAGCAACGACGGCCTGCTGCGGGTCGCCACCGAGGACGTGGTGCTCTCCGGCAGGCGCGTCGCCGCCGGGGACGCCGTGCTGCCACTGGTCTCGGCGGCCTCCCGCGACCCCGAGGTCTTCGCCGATCCCCACGTGCTCGACATCGACCGGGTGGCCGACCGCGGCATCGCGTTCGGCGCCGGGCAGCACGCCTGCCCCGCGACCGGGCTGGCCGTGACCGAACTGACCGTCGGCATCGGCCGCCTGCTGGCGGCCTTCCCCCGCATCGCCCTGGCCGTGCCTCCCGAAGAGGTCGAGCACAGCTCCGAACTCCTGCCCCTGGGCGTCCGGTCACTGCCGGTGGTCCCCGGCCCGCGCAACTGACGGGGCCCGCTCCGTTCCAAGGGCCGGCGAGCCCCGCGGCGCTGCCCGCGCACGCGCGGCGCGCTTCTCGAAGCTCCAGCCAGAAAGGTTCCTCGGTGAAACCAGCCAGCCACTCCGTGACGGACACGTCCGCGGCCCTCGGCGCCGCGGCCGCCGAAGAGCTCGCGGCGCAGGTCGCCGGATCCGTCCTCCTGCCCGGGGATGAGGGGTACGACGAGGAGCGCTCCGGCTTCGAACTGTCCGTGGAACACCGCCCCGCCCTCGTCGTCGTCGCCACCGGTGCCGCGGATGTCATCGCCGCCGTGCGCTTCGCCGGGGCCCGGGGCCTTGGGATCGCCGTCCAGGCCACCGGTCACGGGAAGTCCTCGGCGGCCACCGACGTCCTCATCAGCACCCGGCGGATGACCGGCGTCAGGGTCGACCCGCGGGCCCGGACCGCCCGGATCGAGGCGGGCGTGCGCTGGGAGCAGGTGATCCACGAGGCGGCGGCGCACGGTCTTGCACCGCTGAGCGGCTCGGCGCCGTTCGTCGGCGCGGTCTCCTACCTCCTCGGCGGCGGGCTCGGGCTTCTGTCGCGGAAGTACGGGTTCGCCGGCGACCATGTCGTCTCGCTCGACCTGGTGACGGCCGACGGGCGGTTTCTCCAGGTCTCCGCCGAGGAACACCCCGATCTCTTCTGGGGCGTGCGCGGCAGCAGGGGGAACCTCGGCATCGTCACCTCCGTCGAGGTCGGGCTGTTCCCCGTCACCCAGGTGTACGGCGGAGGGCTGTTCTTCGACGCCGGCTCCACGCGCGCCGTGCTGAACACCTATCTCCAGTGGGCGCCCCGGATGCCCGAGGACATGGCGTCGTCGGTGTTCCTGGCCGCGTATCCCGATGCCGAGGGGGTGCCCGGACCGCTGCGCGGCCGGTTCGTCACCCACATCCGGCTGGCCTGGCTGGGAGACCCCGAGGAGGGTGAGCGCCGGTTCGCCGAGCTCCGGGCCGCCGGCACGGTCGTCATGGATACGGTGGACACGCTCCCGTACACGCGGGCCGGGATCATCCACAACGATCCGCCGGCCCCGGTGTCGAGTCACAGCAAAACGGTCATGTTCGGGCAGCTGGACGAGATCGCCGTCGACGAGATCCTCAGGCTCGCGGGGCCGGGCACGGACGCGCTGTTCGGGGTGGAGCTGCGGCACCTGGGCGGCGCCCTCGCCCGGCCGCCCCGGCACCCGAGCGCGGTGGGCCACTTCCCGGAGGCGGTGTTCAACGCCTACGTGGGCTCGCTGGTCGACCCGGACACCCTGGCGGCCGTGGACGCGGCGCAGCAGGAGTTCGTCGACAGCATGCGGCCGTGGACGACGCCCGGGGTGTGCCTGAACTTCCTCGCGGGTCACAACACATCGAGGGAGACGACCCGCAGCGCCTACACGCCGGAGGACTACGCGCGGCTCCAGGCCCTGAAGTCGCAGTACGACCCGGGCAACGTCTTCCGGTTCAACCCCAACATCCCGCCCCTGCCGGCCTGACCGCGGGCGCGGCCGCTCCGGGGCGGGTGTTCCGGTACGGCCGCGGCCGCGGGCGGGCCCGGCCGGGCGCATCCCCACGGGTCAGCAGAAGGAGAAGGTGAAGGCGATGGACCGGGTGGACAGAGCGGTCGAGCGGTTCCCGATGTACATCGACGGGCAGGCCGTGCAGGCCCACGACGGCGCCGTCCTGCGCACCTTCGAGCCGGCCACGCGGCGCCACCTGGCCGACCTTCCCAGCGGCGGCGCGGAGGACGTCCGCCGGGCGGTGTCCGCCGCCCGGCGGGCCTTCGACGAGGGCCCGTGGCCGCGGATGGCGCCGGGCGAGCGGGCGGGCCTGCTGCGCAAGGCCGCACAGCGCTTGCGTGAAGAAGCGGAGCCGCTGGCCGAGTTGGAGGCCCGCGACAACGGCTCGACGCTGCGCAAGGCTCTCGGGGCCGATGTGCCGGGGGCCGCGGCAGCCTTCGAGTGGAGCGCGTGGTGGGCGGAGCACGTGCCCGAACGGCAGCCGGAGGCGCCCGGTTCGGGTTCCTACGTCGTGTGGCGGCCGGTGGGGGTCGTCGCCGCGATCGTGCCGTGGAATCTGCCGCTGCTGCTGGCGGCCTGGCGCATCGCGCCCGCCATCGCCGCGGGCAACACCTGTGTGATCAAACCGGCTTCGTTCGCCTCGCTCTCCACGCTGCGACTGGTGGAGCTGCTCCACGAGTGCGGCCTGCCGCCGGGCGTGGTCAACGTGGTCACGGGGCCGGGCGGGGTCGCCGGGGAGCAGCTGGTGCGCTCGCCCGGCGTCGACCTGGTGGCGTTCACCGGCTCGGACGAGACCGGGGCCGCCGTACGGGAGGGTGCCGCCGCGGCGGGGACGAGCGCCCGGCTGGACCTGGGGGGCAAGTCCCCCAACATCGTGCTCGCGGACGCCGATCTGGACCGGGCGGTCACCGGCGTCACGTGGGGAGCGTTCCTGCACAACGGGCAGGTGTGCATGGCCGGTACCCGCGCGGTGGTGCACGCCGACGTCCACGACGACTTCCTGCGGCTGCTGAGCGAACGGGTGGGCCGGCTGCGCGTCGGTGATCCGCTGGACCCGGCCACCGACCTGGGGCCGCTGGTCTCGCGCAACCAGGCGCGTACGGCCAGGCGCTTCACCGAACTCGGGCTCTCCCAGGGCGCGGAGCTCGTGTGCGGCGGCCGGGCGCCCGCGGCGGACGAGCTGCCGCCCGGGCTGGACGCCGGGGCGTATTTCCTGCCCACGGTGCTGGCGTCGGTCGGCGCGGACGACGCCGTCGCGCAGGAGGAGATCTTCGGCCCGGTGCTCGCGGTCGTCCGGGCCGGGTCCGACGACGACGCGGTGCGCATCGCCAACGGCTCCCGCTACCGGCTCAGCGCCGGGGTGTGGTCCGCCGATCCCGCGCGGGCCCGCGCGGTGGCCGAGCGGCTGCGCGCGGACCGGGTATGGATCAACGACTACCGGCTGGTCGACCTGGAGCTGCCCGGCACGGCCGGGCCCCGCTCCGCCGTCTGGGACCGGCTCACCAACGAGCTGGACGCCTACCGCCACAAGCACGTGGTGCACGGTGGCGGTGCGGGAGCGGGCGGGGTGCCGGCGCCGCCCACTCCCTACGCGCTGCTGGGCGGGTGATGTCAGCCGAGGAGGGAGCCGCGGGAGCCCTGCGGCGCGAGACCCAGCAGTTCCCGCAGGGTGGGGGCCACGTCGTACAGCGACAGGCCGTCCGCGCGGCCGGGGGTGATGCCGGGGGCGCTGAGGGCGAAGATGCCGGTGTCCCCGTGGTTGGCGTGGTCGGGGCCGGTGTCGTTCTCCGTCGTGTAGAGGCCCTTGCCCATGCCGAGGGTGGCCAGGGCCCGCCAGCGCAGGTTGCCGACGTAGACCAGGAGGTCGGGGGCGATGCCGTTGACCTCTCCGTAGAGCTCGCCGGGGCGCAGGGCGCGGGTGCCCATCGGCTGCCCCTGGTCGTCGGGCAGCGCTTCCAGGGCGGAGGCGATGAGGTCGCGGGTGCTCTCGTACTCCGCGGCCGGGATGGTGCCCTGCGGCTCCCGGCCCTCGACGTTGAGGAAGATCCGTCCGTAGTAGCCGCCTTCGGCCCAGGCGGTGGTCCGCTTCCAGTCGACGGCGGCCTGGGCGACGGGGGTGGGTCCGGCGGGCTCCTCGGTCAGGACGAGGTAACCCTCCTTGCGCAGCCACTCGTTGACGAAGAGCCCGCCCACCATCGGCTGGGCGCCGTGGTCGGAGACGACCAGGACGGTCGTGTTCTCGGGCAGGCTCTCCAGGAAGCGGCCGAGGTGCCGGTCGAGGGCGCGGTAGTAGTCGCGGAAGAGACCGGCGTAGGCGTTGCCCGGCTCGTGGCGCGGGTGGTCGGGGTCGCAGTATTTCCAGAAGCCGTGGTGGAGGCGGTCGGGGCCCATGTCCACGAAGGAGAGGAAGTCCCACTCCTGGGTGGTCGCCAGGTGGCGCGCGACCTCGAAGCGCTGCTCGCTCATGTCGAAGACGCGCTGGGATACGCGTTCCAGGTCGGTGGAGCGGAAGTCCTCCACGTCCAGGGCGTAGCCGCCGGTGAGCTTCTCCAGCTCGTCGGCGAGGCCGGGCGGGGAGGTGTAGCGCGACTGTGTGGAGGGAGCCAGGAAGCAGGAGACCATGGCCCCGCGGATGGGGGCGGGAGGATAGGTGCCGGGGACGCCCAGGACCACGCTGGAGCGCCCGGCGGCCGTCATCTCGTCCCAGATCCGGGGGGCTTGGATGCTGTGGGAGGTGGCGAACTTCAACGGCCCGTAGTCGTAGGCGCCGCGGTCGCGGAATCCGTAGACGCCGAGTTCGCCGGGCGAGCGGCCGGACATCATGCAGGACCAGGCGGGCATGGTGATGGGCGGGTCGATGCTGCGCATCGGACCCCACAGGGACTTGCGCCTGAGGGCGGTGAACACCGGCATGTCCTCGGCGAACCGGTCGAACATGTACTGCGGAGTCGCGGAGTCGAGTCCTATCACGGCGACTTTTCCGGCAGCGGGCATCGCGGATTCCTCTCGCTGTGCGCACCGTACGACGTTGCTTTCCGAAAAACGTACACGGCGGTCCGGCGGTCCGACAGGGGGCCGTGGAAATGCCGCCGCATTTCTCCGCGCCGGGCCGCTGGTGAACTCCTGCCGCAATCACGCCGGCCGTGCCGGAATCCCCTGTCACATTCGACCGGAAATCCTGCGAACCCCCGGGGAGACCAATGAAGATCAGCATTGCTCTGCCGAACACCGTGCCCGGCGCGGACGGGCGCCTGATAACCGATTGGGCGCGGCGGGCCGAGGAGCGGGGATTCGCCTCGCTCGCGGCCACCGAGCGCCTGGTGTATCCGGGCCACGATCCGCTGCTGGCGCTGGCGGCGGCGGCCGGGGCGACCTCCCGGATCGGGCTGCTCACCAATGTCCTGATCGGCCCGCTGCGCACCGCGCCGGTGCTGGCGAAGGCGGTCGCGAGTCTGGACTCGCTGTCGGGCGGGCGGTTCACCCTGGGGGTCGGGCCCGGCGTGCGCGAGGACGACTTCGAGGCCGCCGGCCGCGCCTTCGACGACCGGCGCGCGGCGTTCGAGGAGCAGCTGGAGCTGCTGGGCCGGGGCGCCCGGCCGGGCGCGGAGGGCCCCGGTGTGCCGGTCCTCGTCGGCGGAGTCAGCTCGGCGGCCGTGCGCCGCGTGGCGCGCTGGGCCGACGGCTGGACGGCGCCCGGCCTGGAGCCGGAGCGGATCGTGCCGGTCGCGGAACGGGTGCGCCGCGCCTGGAGCGAGGCGGGACGCGCCGGGGCGCCGCACGTGGTGGCGCTGGCGCGCTACACCCTGGGCGAGGACGTGGCCCAGGAGTCGGCGGCCTTCGTCCGGGACTACTTCGCGGTGCTGGGCGAGGAGGCGGAGGAGTTCGTGGCGAAGACCCCGCGCACCGCGGGGCAGCTCCGCGCGGCGGTCTCGGCGCTCGCCGACGGCGGGGTGGACGAGGTCGTCCTCCACCCCACGGCGGCGGCGCTGTCCCAAGTGGACCGGCTGGCGGACGCGTTGCTCTAGTGGCGACGCGGGGCGCGTCCGGGCCCTGGCCTTACCCCTTGCTCCAGCCGCCCGCGAAGCGCAGGGCCCGCTCCACGCCGTCGAAGCGGAAGGGGTGCCCGACCTGGAAGATCAGGTGCTGGACGCCCGTCGCCACCAGGCAGCGCAGCTCCTCGTCGGTCTGGTCGCGGGTGACGAAGGCGCTGCGTTCGATCTCCGCCGGGTCGCGGCCGACCCGCGCGCACCACTCGTCCAGCACGCGGTTGCCCTCGGCGAAGCGCCAGGCCATGGTGTTCCAGATGGCGGCCCGTTCGGCGGCGAAGCGCAGCAGGCGCCGCTGCCCGTCCCCGCCGATGAGCAGGGGGAGGTCGCCGAGCGGCCCGGGGCGCAGCCGGCCGAGTCTGCGGTCGACGCGCTCCACCGCCTCGATGAGCCCGTCCACCCGCTCCCCCGCGCCGGGCGTGGGGTAGCCGTACTCCTTCAGGTCGCGTTCGACCCAGCCGGCGCCCATGCCGAGGATCAGGCGGCCGTCGCCGATGTGGTCGACCGTGCGGGCCATGTCGGCCAGGAGGTCGGGGTTGCGGTAGGCGTAGTTGGACACCAGGGTGCCCAGGCGGGCGGCGCGGGTGTCGGCGGCCATGGCCGCCAGCAGGGTCCAGGCCTCGAAGTGGCTGCCGTCGGGGTCCCCGGTGAGCGGGAAGAAGTGGTCCCACAGCCACAGCGAGTCCACGCCCAGGGAGTCGGCCGCGCGCCAGGCGGCGCGCAGTTCGGCCACCGAGGTGTGCTGGGGGGCCAGCCAGACCCCGATGCGGAGGGGGCCGTCCGGCCGCCGCGGTGAGTGTGCCATGGAAAATCCGTCCTTCCCGCACGTGAAAAAATCATGGACCGGCGTTTTCGCGCTATGGTGCGGCCGAGATTTCGGCTGCTAGCCTCGCCATATGGATGCGACTTTGACGAATGACGTCGAGAAAGCCTCCCGGGATCTGGTCGAAGCCGGATACTGCCTGATCGAGTGCCCCTTGCCGGCCGCGGTCTTCGAAAAGCTCAGAGGGCGGCTGCTGGAGGTCGCCGAGCAGGAGCGTGAGAACGGCTCGGCCTTTCTCTACGACGGCGGCAACCAACGCGTCTTCAGCCTGCTGAACAAGGGCGAGGAATTCGAGCAGAACGTGCAGGATCCCACCGTCATGCTCCTGATGGAGGAGATCCTGGGCTTCGGCTTCCTGCTCTCCAGCACGCACGCCAATATCGCGGGCCCCGGCGGTTCCCGGATGCATCTGCACGCGGACCAGACCTTCGCCCGCCCGCCGTGGCCCCCGTATCCGCTGGTGGCCAACAGCATGTGGATGCTGGACGACTTCACCGAGGACAACGGCGCGACCCGCCTGGTGCCCGGCTCCCATCTGCTGGGCCGGCAGCCGGACTACGACCGGGGCGAGGGGAACACCGAGACGGTCGCCGTGTGCGCGCCGGCCGGGAGCGTGATGGTCTTCGACGGGCGCCTGTGGCACCAGACGGGCGCCAACACCACCGACCGGCCGCGGCACGGCATCCTCAACTACTACTGCCGCGGCTACGTCCGGCAGCAGCAGAACTTCTTCTCGGGTCTGCGGGAGGACGTCGCCATCCGCGCGACGCCCGAACTGCGCCGGCTGCTGGGGTACGAGAACTACTTCTCCCTCGGGATGACCGACGGCCTGCCGTAGCGGCGCCGGGCGGGAGAGCGAGGGCGGGTGGGACGGTACGGAAGAGAGGGTCTGGGGATGTCGCGTACGGCTGAGGGGAACGCCGGGGGCGTGGTGGTGCCGGTGGTCCGGCTGGTCGCCGTGACGGACGGGCCGGACGCGGAGGGCTGGCGGCAGGCGCTCGCCCCCGAACTGGTGGTGGAGCACGGCGTCGAGGCGATCGCGGAGGCGGCCGGGGACGGCGGGCCGTGGGCGCTGTTCTGTGCCGGTGCCGGGCTGGGCGCGGCGCTGCGGGCCGCCGAGCGGGCCGCGCGCCCGCCGGTGCATGTGCTGCTGTGGCTCGGCAGCCGCGGGCCCGGCGAAGGGGTGGGCGGGGAGGTCTCCGGTCAATTTCCCTGTCCGGTCACGGCCTTGGTGTCCGCGGAGGTGGACCGCGGTCGCGCCGTGGTCCCCGCCTGGCGCGGCCTGACCGAGGGGCCGTTCACCGTGCGGATCCTCCCGGCGGCCTGCCCGCTGCCCGGGGCGTGCGACCGGGCCGGCGCTCAGGTGATCAAGGAGGAGCTGCGGGTGTGGCCCGCCTGAGCGTGCGTACGGGCCGGGCGCCGAGGTGGCGTCCCTGCCGGGCGGGCCGGTCCCATCTGGAGGTGCGTACGGGCCGGGCCGGGTCACCGTCAGTCCTCGGGGACCAGCCGGGTGAGGGCGCGCGCTGCCAGCCGGTAGCCCAGCGCCCCCATCCCCATCACGACGCCGGAGGCCAGCGGGGCGGTGACGGAGGTGTGCCGGAATGCCTCGCGTCCCCACACGTTGCTCAGGTGCACCTCCACCCAGGGCGGGGCGAA
The DNA here is from genome assembly GCF_042895325.1 of Streptomyces sp. NPDC001407. Classification (NCBI taxonomy): domain Bacteria; kingdom Bacillati; phylum Actinomycetota; class Actinomycetes; order Kitasatosporales; family Streptomycetaceae; genus Streptomyces; species Streptomyces sp. NPDC001407. The sequence goes on along the minus strand of NZ_JBIAWF010000004.1, from coordinate 50,355 downwards.
GTCGGCGAGCGCGTCGCGCAGTGACCAGCCGGCGATCATCAGGGCGCCGGGGTTGACCACGGCGCCCACCACGTCGTCGTGGCGCTGGAGCACATCGACCAGTTCCCCCTCGCCGTTGCGCTGTTCGGAGACCACCTCCCAGCCGCGCGCGCCCACCTCCTCGGCCACGGCGGCCTCGATCTCGGCCAGGGTGTCGGTTCCGTAGATCTCCGGTTGCCGCTTGCCGAGCGTCCCCAGGTTGGGTCCGTTGAGCAACAGCACGCTGCGCATGTCGGTCTCCTCCTCAGCCCACGAGTGCTTTGTGGAGTTCCGCGGGGGTGGCCCTGGCGAGGTCGGCGTCGTCGGGGAGGTCCGCGCCGAGCTCCTCCTCCAGGACGACGGTGAGTTCGATGAGCCGGGCGGAGTCCACCGCCAGTTGCTCGCCGAGCGGCGTGTGGAGGTCCAGGACGGCGTCCTCGGCCCCCAGCGTCCTCGTCACGAGACGCAGGAAGTCCTCCAGCGCGGGTGCTTGCGCCATGGTCGTTCGCTCCTTCGCGGTCCGGCGCCGCACAGGGCCGGGCGGCCTGCCCGGCGGGCGCAGGGGCAGGTCCTGTTCGTAGTGCAGGCCGAGCCGCAGCGCCGTCTCGGCCTTGGCCAGTTCGGCGCCGAGGTATCCGGCGTGGGCGGGGTCCTCGATGACGCCGGCCTCCAGCAGCCCGAGCAGCATCGCCTCCCCGCGGGTGCCCCACATCTCGTGCCGGGGCCGCACATCGGAGGTGTAGTGGCGCAGCAGGATCCGCCGGTGCTCACGGTCGACGCTGATGAGCACGAACCCGCCGATGCCCGCGTCCAGGGAGCGGCGGCGGCCGACAGGATGCAGCCGTCCGAAGTCCGGCTCCACGAAGCTGGGTTGGCCGCCGTCGTGCTCGCGGGAGGGGAGGGCCGGGGTGCGCCGTACGCGGGCGAGGAGTGCCGCGACCTCGGCGCGCAGCGTCTCGACGTCGCGCTCGCCACGGGCGTCCACCAGCTCGACGCGGGCGCGTACCTCCTCGGTCTCCCGCGCCGTCACCGACCTCAGGACGGGGAGATAGCCGGTGGCTCCCCGGATGTGCCCGTCCTCGGGGCGCAGGCCGTGGCGGAAGAGGGCGATCAGGCTCTGGCCGGCGCGGAAGCGGGGTGAGTCGCGGCCGCACACGAGCAGGCCGCGGACCGTCCGGTCGCACCGCAGGGCCTTGATCACCTGCTCGATGCCCAGGTTGGCGGTCATCAGCGTGCCCGCGGCCGCCACACCGGGCAACCGGGCCAGCGGGCCGACCAGTTCCCTGCTGCTCAGCGTGCAGACCGCCACCCGCGCCGCGGCGGTTCCCGTCTCACCACGTGGCACCGCTGCCCTCTCCCGTGTACTGGCGCGGCAGTCCGCCGGGGCGCTCCTTGGGAATGGTCGAGCTGACCTCCGTCACCCGGGCGCCGAGCCGGGTGAGGGCCTTGCCGACGCGCAATTGCTCGCTGCGCAACACATCGAGGCGGTCGCGGAAGAAGTGCTCGACGTCCACCACCTGCCGGCGCTGCTTCTCCGGGTCGAGGGTGTCGTTCATGACCGCCTCGACATTGGACATGAAGAAGCCGTAGTTGTGCCGGCCCATCTCCTGGCGGATCTCGTGCACCCGGGCCTTGAATGCCTCCATCACCTCGTCCACCCCCGGCAGGGTGGTGAACCGGCGGTGCAGCCGGGAGATGAAGGTCTGGAGTACGACGTTGTAGGTCTCGAAGGCGAAGACGGAGGACTGCTCGGTGATGACGCCGTGCCGGTGGTAGTCGTCGTTGTTGTAGAGCTGGGCGAAATGCTTGGCGAGCCGTCCGACGCGGGGATCCTTGAATGCGTAGCCGTAGGGGTCGAGCCCTTCGAGATAGCTCTCGCCGAGGAGTCCGTCGGCCCGCATGCGGCTGACGATGGCCGTTCCGGGGTAGATCTCCAGGCGTTCGGTCATGCGCCGGAGGTTGTGGCCGGAATTGTCGCGCAGGAAGGCCGCGTTGGTGACGATGGTCTCCAGGGTCGCGTAGGGGTGGAAGGGAATGAATCCCATGGCGAGATAGATGCCGTGTTCCCGCAGCATCCTGATGATGGTGACGTTGTCCTCGACGGTGGCGCGCTTCTCCCAGAGGAGCAGTTCCTCGGCGGTGCCGGCCTCGATGCCGACGTTGACCTTCTCCAGGCCCGAGGCGACCAGCAGGTCGAGCAGGGCGTGGTCCTCGGGGGTGTCGTGCCAGTTCTCGGCCCGCATGCAGACGTTGTAGTAGATGTCGAGGCCGCGCTCCAGGATGCCGTTCGCGATGGCGGCGACCCGTTTCTTGCCGACCCGGCCGCCGTCGGGGTCCTCGAAGGTGGAGTCGACGAAGTCGAAGGTCCGGAACTGGTGGCGTTCGACGATCTCGGCGACCTCGTCCACGATCTGTTCCGGCCCGCGGCCGCGCCACGCCTTGCCCGCCTGGACGCGGTTCTTCAGGTGCGGGGCGGAGCAGAAGGCGCAGTTGGCGACGCAGCCCCGGCTGGTGCTGACCCGGACGTACTCCAGCTTGTCGCCGTGCTGGCGCAGCTGGTCCCGGGCGGGGAAGGGGAGGTCCTCCAGGTTGTGGATCAGGGGGCGGGCGGGGTTCTGGCGCGGTGTGCCGTCCTCGTCGCGGTAGCAGATCCCCTTGCAGGCGGACAACGGCTCCTTGAGGTAGAGCCGTTGGACGAGGTCGAGGATGGTGGGCTCGCCCTCCCCCACGGCGACGACGTCGGTCCAGGGGTTGTTCCGCAGGACGTCCAGGCCCGCGAAGGTCCCGGCTGGGCCGCCGCAGGCGATCGTCGTCCCCGGCAGCTCCTCCCGCAGCATCCGGCACAGGGTCAGACAGCTGCCCAGGTTCAGGCTCATCAGGGTGAAGCAGACGAGGTCGGGCCGGTACTCCTTGAGCGCCTCGACGGTGGCGGCCGCCTGGTCGTCGCCGTGCTCCACCTCCCGGATCTCCGCGGTGAAGCCCGTATGGCGCAGCACACCGGCCATGTAGGCGACGCCGAGGTGTTCGGGGGACATCACGAGGTCGCCGTCGAGGAGGATCAGGAAACTGACCCGGAAGGAGGCGGGGTCCGTGATGCGTGGGTCCAGGCTCAGGTCGAGTGTTCCCGGTTTGGGTGCCGATGGTGCCAGACCGAGGTCGTGCTTCATCAGAGCTCCCTGATGTCGAGAGGGGGGTCCGTGCGGCCGTGACCGGACGCGGGTCCCGTGGTGCCGAGTACGGCCGCGCCGTCGAGCCCGCCGGGGTGGATGCCCAGGGAGGCGAGGACGGTCGGGGCGACGTCCGTCATGTCGAGGGGGCCGTCGTCCGCCCCGGGGGCGGGCGCGGGCGCGCCGCGCCGGTAGAAGACCGCGTCGTCGCGGGTGTGGGTGCCGGTGAGGATGTCGTTGCGTACGGTGTGCGTGCCGCCCCAGCCGCCGCGCAGCTGCACCCCGGGGGCCGGTACGGCCACCAGGTCGGGGGCGTTGCCCAACAGCGGGCCGTGGTAGATCTCCTGAGCGCGGTAGAGGTCGCGGACGAGCAGGGGTCCGTCGACGTCGGGGCCCAGGCGGGTGCCGTCGCAGCGCAGGGCGGACAGCTCGCGCGCGATCTCGTGGGCGGCCTCGTCCGCCTCCGCGTCGGTCAGGCCGCCGCCGGGGAAGCGGCTCTTGCGGTTGAGGTGGATGCGGGCGGGGTCGAGCGCGAAGGCGGTGCTGCGAGCGTCGACCGCGGTGAGGTCCGGACAGACGTCGAGCCCGGCCAGCCAGCCGGACTCCCTGAGCCACGCGTTCAGATAGACCTGACAGGCGGCGGGTCCGAAGCCGTGGTCGCTCATCAGGAAGAGTTCGCCGCCCGGTGGGAGGGTGCTCACCAGGGTGGCGACGCAGTCGTCCACGAGGCGGTAGAAGGCGAGGACGTCCCCGTGGAGGGGGTCGGCGGGGTCGGCGACCGCGCGCCACAGGAAGTGGTGGACGCGGTCGGTCTCGGTGAGCACGGCGACCGCGAGGTCCCAGGTCTCCTGGCGCAGCAGGTGTTCCATCGCCCGGGTGCGGGCGCGCAGGGCCCGGACGGCCCGCCCGAGGAAGGCGGCCGGGTCGGCGGCGACGTCGCCGACCTCGACGTCGAGTTCGTAGTCGAGGCCGCGCAGCAGCGGCAGCAGCCGTGGCGGGCTGACGGCGCGCTCCAGTTCGGGCGCGACGAAGCCGGAGACCAGCACGCCGTCGATGGCGGGGGCGGGGTAGGTGCCCGGCACGTTCAGGCACACGGTCCTGCGGCCGGCGCGGGCGGCGAGTTCCCACAGCGGGGGTTCGCGCAGCTGCCGCACACCGGGGAAGGTGATGCGGTAGCCGTCGCCGGGGGCGAGGTCGGTGAAGCCGTAGATGCCGTGCCGGCCCGGGTTGGTGCCGGTGAGGAAGGTGGCCCAGGAGGTGGAGCTGATCTCCGGTACGGGTGCCAGCAGTTCCGCGCAGTGGCCCTCGGCGAGCAGCGCCGCGGTGTGCGGCATGGTCCCGTCGCCGGCCAGGCGGGTCAGCAGGGTCCTCGGCATGCCGTCGAGCCCGATCACCAGGGCGTGCCGGTCCATCGTGCTCACGTCCTTCCGCTGCGGGGAGTGGGCCCGGAGGCGAGCGCGCGCACGGCCGTCATTCGGCGGGTGCGGTGACGCCGTTCACGCGCTCGGACACATAGCCGGCGAGGAGGTCGAGACTGTCGATGAGCTTGATCGACAGGTCCTCGTCGGCGATCTCTATGCCGAATTCGCTCTCGACCCAGATGAGGAATTCGATGGTGTTGATCGAGTCCAGGCCCAGCTTCTCCACGAGTCCCTCGTCGGGTACGGCCGAGGGGTCCAGGGACAGTTCGAGGGAATCGACGAGCACCTTGCGCAGCCGGTCCTTGATCTTGTCGGTCGTCAGGGTCTCCATGGCAGAAATACCTCTCTCCTCCACGCCGCCGCGAGCGGCGGGACTCCGGTGGGGACAAGCGCCGGTACGGCCCGGCGGTGCTTACAGGTAGCCCATTTCGCGCAAGCGGTCGCTGGTGTACGCGTCCTCGGCGGCATCAGCGGCCGAAGCGGCGGCCGGGATCGTGGTGGCCGGGGTACCGGTGGCCTCGACCCGGGGGTCGGAGGGCGGGACGCGTACGCCGTCGTCGAGGACGGCGGTCACGGGGCGGCCGTGGATGTCGCTGGGCCATGCGGCCCCAAGGTCGGTGAGCAGGGTGGGCAGGGTGTCGGTGAGCGCGACGGTGCCGGGCAGGCGGCCGGGGCGGACGCGGGGCGAGCGGTGCGCCCACAGGCCGCGGTAGCGGTGCAGGCCGGTCTGCGCGCTCGGCCGCCACACGTCACCGCCGAGGTCGGGGACGGGCAGGACGGTCTCGTCCCGCGGGACGAGGAGGAGGTCGGGTGCCCGGCCGGTGTGCGGCCCTGGGTACGCCTCTTCGCGCGGGCGGACGGCCCGGAAGACCTGCTGTCCCTCGGGGCCGGCCAGCCCGGAGAGCAGGCCCGTGACCTCGTCCATGACGCGTTCGCGGTCGCGGGGTGCGACGGTGCCGCGCTGCTGGCGTCCGCGTACGTTGATGTTGAGGCCGTAGCTGCCGGGGACGGGCATGTAGACGCTGGTGCGGCGGAAGTCGACGTGCCGGCCGTTGCCCGCGAACCAGCTCGCCGCCGCGTCCTGCGGCTCCTCCCCCGGTGCGGTGGCCAGCAGCCCGGCCTCCTCCAGGAGGGTGTGCACCGACAGGCCGTGGCGCCCGGTGCCCAGGCCGTGGTCGGAGACGAGCACGACGGAGGTGTCCTCGTCCACGAGCTCCAGGAGCTCGCCCACCGCGTGGTCGATGGCCTGGTAGATCCGGGGCATGGCGACGTCCCAGCCGCTGCCCTCCGGGGCGGGCCGGTGGCCCGGGTGACCGGGGTCGCCGTAGTGCCAGTAGTGGTGGCCGACCCGGTCGGCCTCGGTGAGCACGACCATCACGACATCGGTGGGCCGGGTGGTCATCAGGTGCCGTACGGAGCGGACCCGCGCCGCCACATTGCGCTCGGCCTCCTCCAGATAGGCCATGTCGCCCCGGAACATGGTCGCGAGGTCCGACTGGAAATGGGCCTTGGCCGCGGCGAGTTCGCGCAGCAGGGAATCCGGGCGGCAGTGCTTGAGTGTCCGCTCCAGCGGCCAGGTGACCTGATAGCCGGGGAGGTCGGCCGGCGGGTGCGACATCGGGATGTTGATGAGGCCCAGCGAATATTCCTGCGCGGCGAGCCAGTCCCAGGCGCAGGACCGGCCCAGGTCGCCGGAGCGCGTGACGCGGGCCCCGTAGGCCGGGTCCTGGGTGTCGTAGAACTGATAGATCCCGTGACCGCCGGGATCGCTGGCGGAGACGAACGTGCTCCACCCCGGCGCCGTGTGGGCGGGCCAGGTGCAGTCCGTGGCGGCACTGGCGCTCTCGCGCAGCAACTTCGCCATATGGGGCAGCAGACCGCACTCGATCAGCGGGTCGACCGTATCGAATGTGCCTCCGTCGATTCCGATGACGAGGGCGCGGGGAGAGGGTGGCACGAAATTGCCTCCAGCTCTGAGAACTCATCACGATTGCAGGCAGAAACTGCCGCCGCTCATCGATGATCCGAGGACTGTAACAGCCCCTCACCGGTGCGTCCACAGACCGGACAACGGTGATCGTATGGCGCCCGGATCCGAGGGCCTGAGTGGGATTCGGCTCAATGAACCATGCACACAGCACATACCAGGACGGTGTCGCGCCCACCATACGCGACGCTTCCCGCTCCCTCCAGCCGTGCGGTTTGAGCCACTTCGACGCCGGATAACGTTGCCGACAGGCCCGCCGAGCAGCCCCTGAACTGGATCAATTCCCTTGGGAATAAGGCAGTTTCACTGCTCAACCACCCTGCTGACGAGAATCCACCGCCAACCGGCGGTCGGGGCAGACCTTCCCGGCAAGGGTGTTGACTCCGGCAACTGCCCTATGGAGGCTCGTGTCTGGCATGTGATCCGGCCCACGACCGGGGGCCGGATCACATGCCCGCTCCGGCCACCCCTCACACCGCGGGCCGGATTTCCCGCCGCCCCCGAGGAACGGCGTTTCCCGTCGGGTCACGCACCACCCTTCCCGACGCGGGGCGAACACAACGGAACCGGGCCGTGAAGCCACGGCCACCGAAGGCAAAGGCCTCGACACCCGCCCTCCCGCCGTACAGCGCCCCGAAGTCGACCGTGCCGCCGCACCCGCAGGACCGAAAGGCTGCTCAATGACACCTACGTCCGGTGATGACGTCCTGTCCTTTCCCTCATGGCCGCAACACGGCGCGGAGGAGCGCGCCGGACTCCTGCGGGCCCTGGACCAGAAGGGGTGGTGGCGCGACGCGGGGCAGGAGGTCGATCTCTTCGAGCGGGAGTTCGCCGACCACCACGGCGCCCCGCACGCGATCGCCACGACGAACGGCACCCACGCCCTGGAACTCGCCCTGGGGGTCATGGGGATCGGCCCCGGTGACGAGGTCATCGTCCCCGCGTTCACCTTCATCTCGTCGTCGCTGGCCGTGCAGCGCATGGGCGCGGTGCCGGTGCCGGCGGACGTACGGCCCGACACCTACTGCCTCGATGCCGACGCGGCGGCGGCGCTGGTGACGCCACGCACCAAAGCGATCATGCCGGTCCACATGGCGGGCCAGTTCGCCGACATGGACGCCCTGGAGAAGCTCTCCGTCGCGACGGGCGTGCCGGTCCTCCAGGACGCCGCGCACGCCCACGGCGCGCAGTGGCAGGGCCGCCGGGTCGGGGAGCTCGGCTCGATCGCCGCCTTCAGCTTCCAGAACGGCAAGCTGATGACCGCCGGCGAGGGCGGCGCCCTGCTCCTGCCGGACGACGAGTCCTTCCACGAGGCGTTCCTCCAGCACTGCTGCGGCCGCCCGCCCGGGGACCGCGTCTACCGCCATCTGACGCAGGGCTCCAACTACCGCATGAACGAGTTCTCCGCGAGCGTCCTGCGTGCTCAACTGAAGCGCTTGAAGGATCAGTTGCGCATCAGGGAGGAGCGCTGGGCCCAGCTGCGTACGGCACTGGCCGCCATCGACGGCGTGGTGCCGCAGGGGCGCGACGAGCGCGGCGACCTCCACTCCCACTACATGGCCATGGTCCGGCTGCCCGGCATCTCGGCCCGGCGCCGCCTCGCGCTGGTGGACGCGCTGGTCGAGCGGGGAGTGCCCGCGTTCGTCGGCTTCCCGCCGGTCTACCGCACCGAGGGTTTCGCGCGCGGCCCGGCGCCGGCGGACGCCGAGGAGCTGGCCAAGAGCTGTCCCGTGGCGGAGGAGATCGGCAGCGACTGCCTCTGGCTGCACCATCGCGTCCTGCTCGCCGACGTGACCACGCTGGACCGGCTGGCGGAGGTCTTCTCCGGCCTCGTCGGCGCGCTCTGACCCGATGCGGGCCCCCAACGGCACCACCGCCCCCCGGCTGAGCGTCGTCGTCCCCAGCCGGGGGCCCGCGGCACGCCTGCGCGCGACCCTCGCATGCCTTGCCGGCCCCTCCCCGGGAACGCCGCCCTTCGAAGTGGTCGTCGTCGACGACAACGACGGGGGCGACGCTGGTGATCAACTGATCGCCGTGACAGGCGAGATGAGCGGCCTTCTCCCGCTGCGCGTGGTGCGGGGACCGCTGCGGGGGCGGGCCGCCGCCCGGAACGCCGGGGCGGCCGCGGCCCTCGCGCCCCGGCTGGTCTTCCTCGACGACGACGTCCTGGTGGGGCCCGGCTTCCTCGCCGCACACGCCGCGGCCGCGGAACCGGACGCCTTCACCCACGGCCGGCTGCGCGAACTCCCCACCGCGGCGCGGTTCCTCGCCGCTGTCGAGAAGGCCGCCCCGACCGAGGTCCGCCGCGCCCGCGCCGGACTCGAACCCGCTGCCCCGGCCGCCTCCGAGCGGCGCCAACCGCACCGGCGGCTCGTCGCCAACGCCCTGGAGCGGGCCGTGGAGGCCATGGCCGGCGGCTCCCTGCCGGACGTCGCCCCCTGGCTCGGCTTCATCGGCGCGAACACCGCCCTCGACAAGGCCGCATGGGAGCATACCGGCGGATTCGACGAGGAGTTCGGGCTCACCTGGGGGTGCGAGGACCTGGAGTTCGGCTTCCGCCTGCACGCCGCCGGGCTGCGCAGGACCCTCGCCCCCGACGCCCTCGGTGTGCACCTCAGCCACGCCCGCCCCGGCCGCTGGGAGCAGCACCACCGCAACCTCACGCACTTCTCCGCCGGCCACCCGCACCCGTCGGTACGCGCCTTGGAGGCCCTGCTCGGGCCCGACGGCACGCCGGAGGCGTATGTGCGCGCCGTCCTGGCCGAAGAGGCCGCACCGGCACGGGACGCGGCGCGATGAGCGGCACACCGGCCACCGCGCCGTACGGTCCCGTGGTGCTCTCCCCGCACGCGGACGACGCCGTGTGGTCCCTGGGCGGGCGGCTGGCGCGCTGGGCCGCCGAGGGCCCGCGGCCGACCGTCGTCACGGTCTTCGCCGGGCCCGCGGCCGGGAAGCCCGAGTCGTGGCGGAGCGCCGCCGATCCCGCGGTGCGCCGGGCCGAGGACCGGGCGGCATGTGCCGAACTGGGCGTGCGCCACGTGCCGCTGGGCTTCACCGACGCGGCACTGCGTACGGCCTCGGGCGCCTATCTCTACGCTTCCCCGCGCCGGCTCTTCGGCCCCTGGCACCCGGCCGACCTCCCGCTGCTGGAGGAGGTGCGGGCGGCTCTGCTGCCGCTGTGCGCGGGGGCGTCGAGCGTCCACGTTCCCCTGGCGGCGGGCCGGCACGTCGACCACCGCCTGGTCCGCGGCGCGGTGGAGCCCCTGTCCCCCGCCCGTACCGTCTTCTACGAGGACTTCCCCTACCGGCTGCGCGAACGTGACCACACGAACCTGCGGCCGCGCACGGAACGGCTGCCGTCCGAGGCGGTGGACCGCTGGCTGACCGCCGCCGGTCACTACTCCAGCCAGGCGAGCGCCCACTTCGGCGGTGCGGCCGCCCTGCGCGAGGCCCTGCTCGCCCGCGCCCGCGCACACGGCGGGCCCGGCCGGCCCGGCCACGCCGACCGCCACTGGGTGCCCGTCGGCCAGGACGACCGGGGCGAGGCCCGGCCGGCACCCGTGGAAAGGGGGCCGTGACCCACGCCGTGCGCAGCCCCACCACGAGAGAGGCCACTCATGTCCCGTAGCACCCACCCGCCGACAGCCACCCCCGACGCGGGCACCAGGCGACGCCTGCCGCTGATCGGCAACGACCTGGTCATCAACGAGGACTCCTGCAACCTCAGCTGCACCTACTGCCTCACCGGACAGAGCAACCTCAAGGAGGGCCACTCCCTTCAACTGATCTTCGAGCCCCCGCGGCGCGACAGCTACGCCAAGGACAGCGGGCTGGGGCAGCGCATGGACAAGGTCGCCGACCGGATCCGGGACCGCTTCGGCCTGCCGCTGCTCAAGGTGACCGGAGGCGAGATCTTCCTGGTCCGGGGGATCATGGACTTCCTGGAGCAGGAGGCCCGTAAATACGACGTGCTGGTCATCCAGACCAACGGTGTCCTGGTGCGCGAGGAGCACCTGGAGCGGTTCCGCTCGTGGGGCAACGTCGTGCTCCAGGTCTCCCTCGACAGCCACCTCCACCACGGCAACAGCCATCGTGTGCCGTCCGGGAGCCTGCACGAGAAGGTCGTCGCCGCCATCGCCCGGATCCTGGACTCGGGGCTGCCGGTGGAGATCTATTCAGTGCTCAACGACCGGAGCGTCACGGAGGTCTGCGCGTTCGCCGAGTGGCTGTCGGGATTCTCCCGGCCTCCCGTCTACTTCCCCTTCCCGGTGCGGGGCCCGGACTCGGAGGACTTCAAGGTGCGGCCCGGGCAGTTCGGCCACATCCAGGAACTCGTCGACCGCTACGACGAGTTCGCGCGGGTCCTCCCGCCGCGGCCCTACTTCGACCGGCTGACGAGCTTCTACCGCGAGGGCCGCCGCACCTTCCGCTGCCATCTGCCGCGGCTGGTCGTCTCCAGCTTCAGCGACGGCGTCGTCACGCCCTGCCCCAACATCTGGTTCTCCGACATGGGCAACGCCCTGGAGGACGACTGGAGCGAGATGCTGGACACGGTGGGCACCAGCGGCCTCTACCGTGCCCTGCTCGCCCCCAAGCCCCGGCTCAAGGCGTGCCACGGCTGCTTCACGCCCTGGGACACGCTCTCGATGTACTTCGAGGACGAGATCACCCTCGACGAGCTGTGCGCCGCTCCCACCTACTCCCCGCCCCGCATCCGGCAGATGCTCAGCGACGCGAAGGCCGACTACCTCCAGGGCGGCCATGACTGAACAGGCGACCGGTCACGAGGCGGACACCCTCCTGGGCGCGGTGGAACGGCTGCCGTCCGGCCGGATACCGCTGCCCGGGACCGATGTGAACTCCCTGCTGGAGCAGGTGCGTACGGCCGCGGCACAGCTCAAGGCCGAGGCGGTGGAGGGCGAGGCGGTGGCCCTGCGCGCGCCCAACAGCCCGCGGTGGGTCGTCGCCTTCCTCGCCCTGCTGGCATCCGGCGCCAGGCCCCTGCTGCTCGAACCCGACACCCCCGGCCCCGAGACCGCGCGGCTGCTGCGGGCTGCCGGGGGCGGCAGGTCCCTGGTCGTCCCCGGGACCGGCGACGGCCTCCGCCTGACGTTGACCGGCTCGCCCGGAGAACCCTCCGGCGCCCCGCCCGCCGTGCTGCTCCCGACCTCGGGGTCGACCGGTGCGAGCAAGCTCGTCGCCCGCAGCGAGGAGAGCCTGCTCGCGGAGGGCCGCCGCTACCGCGACGGGGTCGGGCTGACGGGAGAGGACACCCTGCTGCTGCCGGTGCCGCTGTCCCACGCGTACGCGCTGGGCTGGCTGTTCGGCGGACTGCTGACGGGTGCCGCGCTGCGCCCCGTACCGCCGACCGCCCTCGGCCGCATCGCCGCGGAGCTGTCCGGTGGTGCGACCGTGGTGGCCCTGGTGCCCAGTGTGGCCCGGCTGCTGGCGACCCGGCGGCTGCGGGGAGCAGCGGCCGGGCGGGCGCCCGCCGCTCCCGGTCTCCGGCTGGCCATGGTGGGTGCGGGGCCGGTGGACGAGCAGCTGGACCGCGCGTTCACCGAGGCGTTCGGGACCGGTCTCGCCCGCAACTACGGTTCCACGGAGACGGGCGCCGTGCTCGCCGGACCGGCGGGGCTGGAACCCTTGTGCGCCGGTGCTCCCCTGCCGGGGGTGGAGTGCGAACTGACCGGCCCGGAGGGCGTGGTGCCGCCCGCCGGCACCCCGGGGCTGCTGAGCGTACGGGTCGACGGCCGGCCGTACGCCATGGGCGATCTCGCCGTGGCCGTGCCCGGGGGCCTGCGCATCCTGGGACGCGAGGACCGGGCGATCCGCCGGGGCGGGCGCTGGGTCTCCCCGCTGGAGATCGAGGAGGTGCTGCGCGGTCATCCGGACGTGGTGAATGTGCGGGTGGGCGCCCGGCGGGGGCGGCACCGGGGCGAGGACGGGATCGTCGCGGAGGTCTCGGCGGCGGCGCCGGGGCTCACCCCCGAGGCGCTGCGCGAGCACGCCCGCCGGGAGCTGGCCCCGCACAAGGTGCCCGACGAGTTCGTCCTGCGGGAGAGCCTGCCGGTCAACGCCGCGGGCAAGGTGCGGGCGGCGTCCGTCTACCGCCTCACCCGGAGCGCGGCGGAGGCCGCCCGGGCGTACAAGGCCTCCGAAGTGCTCTTCGCGCTGCACGACTTGGGCGCCCTGGAGGCACTCGCCCAGGGTGCCGGCACGGCTCTCCTCGCCGGGGAGCTGGGGTGCGACGCGGATGCCCTGGAGTGGCTGCTGCGCACGGCCACCGCCCTGGGGGTGCTGACCACCGGGGCGCAAGAGCCCGGGGACCGGGTCCGGGCCGGGGAGCTGGCCGCGTTCGTGGCGCTGGAGGAGCACCTCTCCCGTGGGCTGGTCACGCGCGAGGAGCTCGTCGCGGTGGCCCGGAGCGGGACGGCGCGGCGTCCCTTCGAGGAGCGTCCCCCCGAGAGCCTCGGTCCGCTCGTCGCCCTGTACCAGGGCGCGATGGACGGCCCCGGCGCACGGGCCCGGGCCGCGCTCGGCCTGCGGCTCCTGCGGCCCGGGCCGGGAGCCCGGGTGGTGGAGGTGACCGCGGGCCCGGGCCGCTATCTGGAACGCCTGCTCGCCTCGGACCCCGGGGCGAGCGGCCATCTGGTCACCGTCGGCCGGCTGAGCGGGCCGCTCTCCTCGGCCGTCGCCGCGGCGGTCGAGGAGGGCAGGGTGACCGTGGGGACGGAACTGCCCGTCCGCTACGCCGACTTCTGCGTGGTCGCCAACGCCGTGCACGGCCCGGGGCCGGGCAGCGCTCTCGGTGCCCTGCTCGGCTCCCTGCGGCCGGGCGGGCGGCTGCTGGTCGACGACGTCTTCCTGCCGGCGTCCGGGCCGGGGAGCGAACTGGCCCTGGACTGGCTCACGCACGGCGGGACCGCGTGGCCGACCACCGGCGAGCTGATCGCCGGGCTGCTGCAAGAGGGGGCGGAGGTCGCACGGCACGTGCCGCTGGACGCGTCCCCCTGTCATCTGATCATCGCCAAGGAGGCCGGTTCATGAGCACCGTCACCGACCGGGCCACGGAGCGCCTGGGACAGAGCGGCCGCGTGGTCGTGGTCTCGGGCGCGTCCGGGCAGATAGGCGGCGCGTGCGCGCTGGAGCTCGCCGCGCTCGGCGCCACCGTCGTCGCCGGCTACCACAGCGGCGAGCAGGCGATCCGCAAGCTGCGGGAGCAGGTGGAGGGCCAGGGCGGCATCCTCGTGCCCGTGGCGGCGGACCTGAGCGAACCCGAGGGCGCCGACGCGCTGGTGGCGGCGGCCGTCGAACGGTTCGGGCGGGTGGACGGCTGTGTGGCTGCTGCGGGCTTGCGTACGCGCCGGCTCGCGATGGCCACGGACGCCCGGAGCCTGGAGAAGCTGCTGCGGGTCAACCTGGCCGGTTCCGTGGGTCTCGCCAAGGCGTGCCTGAAGCCGATGATGCGCGCCAGGTACGGGCGGATCGTGCTCTTCGGCTCCCGGGCCGGGACCAGCGGGCTGCCCGGCCACAGCGCGTACGCCGCCACCAAGGGGGCGCTCCAGCCGTGGGCGGCGTCGGTGGCGGGTGAGGTCGGCAAGCACGGCATCACCGTCAACGTCGTCGCGCCCGGGGCGATCCGCGCCGAGGTGATGGACTTCTCGGAGGCCGAGCGCGATCTGGTCCTGCAGTTCATCGGGGCGGGGCGGCTCGGTGAGCCGGAGGAGGTCGCGGCGGCGGTGTCGTTCCTGCTGTCGCCGTCGGCCTCGTACGTCAACGGCAATACGCTCGTCGTCGACGGTGGTGCCCGCTTCTGATGACTTTCACGGAGAAGGCACCCGTCGTGACACCGCCGACGACAGCTCGCGAACCCCTCCGGATGGCAGTGCTGGGCGCGGGATGGGTCTCGCGCAAGGTGTGGCTGCCGCTGCTGGCGGAACACCCGGCGTTCCGGGTCGACTTCCTCGTGGACGACGACCCCGTGGCGGCCAGGTCGGCCCTGCCGGAGGGCGCGCGGACCCGCGTCCTGAGCAGACCGGAGGAGCTCGCCCCCAGAAGCGTGGACGCGGCCATCATCGCCCTGCCCAACCACCTCCATCTCCCCGTGGCCAAGGCCCTCCTGGAGCGGGACGTGCCGGTGTTCGTCGAGAAGCCGGTGTGCCGCACGCTCTTCGAGGCCCAGGCGCTCGCCCTGGACCACCAGGCGCGGGGCGACAGCATCGGGGACATCACCCTCTACGCCTGGAGCGCCGCCCGGCACCGCACCGATGTCTGCCGCCTGGCGGAGCTGCTGCCCTCGCTGGGCACCGTGCGCAGTGTCGGGCTGAGCTGGATCCGGGCCACCGGCATCCCGCAGCGCACCGGGTGGTTCGTCGACCGCCGGCTCGCCGGGGGCGGCGCGCTGCTCGACCTGGGCTGGCACCTGCTGGACGTGGGCCTGCACCTGCTGGGGTGGCCGCGCGTGGTCCGGGCGGCGAGCACGATGTCCGCGGACTGGATGAGCCGGGGCGAGGCCACGGCCGACTGGAGCCGGCGCTCCTCCGGCACGGCGCGGCCAGGCCCCGGGGAGACGGTGGAGGACACCGCCCGCGGCTTCCTCGTCACCGACACCGACGTGGGCATCTCCCTGGAGACACGCTGGGCCTCCCACCAGGCGCTGGACGTCACCACGATCACCGTGGAGGGCACCGAGGGGGTGGCGACGCTGCGCGGCACCTTCGGCTTCAGCCCCCACCGGCTACAGAAGTCGAGCCTCGTGGTCCTGCGCCAGGGGGTGGAGGAGACCGTCGCGCTGCCCGACGAGCCCGTGGGCGTGGAGTACCGGCGGCAGGTGGACGAACTCGCCCGCAGGCTCGGCGGCTCGGCCGACGGGCAGGGCCCGGTGTCGGGCCTGGGCGAGGGGTCGATGGCCGAAGTGACCATCCTGGCCTCCTGCATCGACCACATCTATTCGGCCGCCGGCGTCGACCCTCCCTCGCCCCTGCACCGGCCGCAGAGCGACGCGGCGCCCAGCACGTCCAGTTGTCCACGTGTCCTGCCCACCCGGGGAAGCCAATGAAATTCGCTTATTTCTCCCATGTCTGGGGACGTCCCGGTATCACGCCGGGCGAGCGCTACGAAGAGCTGTGGCGCGAGGTCGAGGACGCCGACCGGCTCGGCTTCGACTACGCGTTCTCGGTGGAGCACCACTGCACGCCGCACGAGAGCTGGATGCCCTCGCCCGCGGTCTTCTGCACGGGCGCCGCGCTGCGCACCGAGCGCATCCGGGTCGGCCCGATGGGGTGGGTGCCGCCGCTGCGCCACCCGCTGCACCTGGTCGAGGAGGTCGCGACCCTGGACCAGCTCCTGGGCGGGCGGCTGGAGGTGGGGCTCGCCTCGGGCGTCAGCCGTGACCCCTTCCTGCCCTTCGACGCCGATTTCGACAACCGTCACCTCCTGACCCGGGAGGCCCTGGAGCTGCTGCGTGCCGCGTTCGCCGCGCGGGGCGCCTTCGACTTCGACGGGCCCGCGCACCGGCTGCGCGACATCGCCCTGTCCTTCCCGCCGGTGCAGCGCCCGCACCCGCCGATGTGGGTGCCCACCACCAACCGCAACACCTTGCGCTATCTCAGCGAGGCCGGTGCCCACACCAGTTCCACGATGATCGTGCCGCGCGCCTCCATGGCGCTGGTCTACCGGCACTACCTCGACTGGTGGCGCGGCCACGGCCACGCGAGCGACCCGCGCATCGGCTACTGGACGCTGGTCCACGTGGCCCGGACGGACGCCGAGGCGGAGGAGCGGGCGGCCGCGCACATCACCGAGACGTTCACCAAGACGCTGCGGTACGGCTCGGTGTCCCGTTCCCGCGATCAGCACGCCCCACCCAGCAGGCTCAGCACGACGGACATCCTGGCGGGCTCCGGCGACCTGCGCTTCCTGCTGGAGAACAACCTCGTCTTCGTCGGCTCGCCGGCGACCGTGGCCGACCGGATCAGGGCCGCGTCCCTGGAGGGCCATTTCGACACGCTGCTGGGCGAGTTCACCTTCGGCGAGCTGGCGGACCGGCACCGCATCGAGTCCATGGAACTGTTCGCGCACGAGGTGGCCCCGGCACTGCGCGCCTTCTCCCCCTACGCGCCGCGCCCGCAGGAGCCGGCGTACACCGCGAGCGACGAGCAGCAGGTGGCGGCCCGCCTCCAGGCTCTGGGCTACATCGACTGACCCGGCACCCCACCGGCGGCCGCCCCGGCCGTCCCGCACCGGCTGCCCGCCCCGGCGAAAGGATTGAGGAGATCAGCGTCTACCTGCCGGCCCGGCCCCCCTCCACCCAGGAGCTCCAGGCGCTCGTGGAGCGTCTGAAGCTCGTGCCCGACGAGCACCGCCGTTTCACCGTCGACGAGCAGAGCGCGCGCCGGCTGCACCGGATCGGACCGGAGCTGCTGTCCGCGCTGTGCGAGGCGGGCGTGCCCTTCGTGGGAAGCGGCGCGGGACGCCTCTTCGACGGCTACGACCTGGGCAACACGGCCCTGCACCTTGGCCTGGCCTCGGTGCAGCGCCGGGCCATCCGCTCGTGGGCCGGTTCCCTGCGGACCGCCTCGGCCGCGGAGAGCCCGCGCTGGCGCGTCGACGTCACGGCGTCCTGCCCGGTGCCCGGCCACGCGGGCCCGTGCCGCTACGGAGTGCTGCTGCCCGGCGCCCGCCGCCCGGTGGAGGCGGCTTCGCCGCGGGAGACCACGCTGGCGCGGCTGTACACACGGTCGCGCGGCCACTGGCCGGACTTCCCCCCGGCCGTCCTCGACCTGCTGCGCACCCTGGAGCCGGTCGGCTTCTTCCTGCTGCCCGAAGCGATCCGCTGGGACCCGGGGTTCCTGTGGAGCACGCACATGGCCGACTGCGGCGGCGCCGCGGCCTGGCTGGTGGCGGAGGGCCGGCGGCGCGGGCTCGACGTGCGGTTCTCCTTCGGGCTGCTGGTGGCCAAGCCGTACTCCACACCGCACTGCTGGGCCGAGTTCCTGGTGGGCGGCCGCTGGGTGCCGGCCGATCCGCTGCTGCTGAGGGCCATGGCCGCCTGGGGCGGGCTGGACGCGGCGGCCCACCCGCCGCACAGCTCGCCGGGGGCCGTCTACCACCGGCTCGCGGGCCGCTTCACGAAAGTCGTCAGCCACGCCGGGGTCTGGGCCCCGGCGTCCCTACCCACGGAGCTCCTGCCATGCCCCTGAACCCCCCGCCCGCCTCGCGGGCCGCGGCGGACGCGCCCGCCACCGCTCTCCCGTGCCGGTTCACCACCGTGGTCTTCGACCTCGACGGCGTCCTCATCGACAGTTTCGCGGTGATGCGCGAGGCGTTCGCCGTGGCCTACCGCGAAGTGGTGGGGCCGGGCGAGCCGCCCTTCGAGGAGTACCGCACGCACCAGGGCCGCTACTTCCCGGACATCATGCGGCTGATGGGCCTGCCCGGCGAGATGGAGGAACCGTTCGTCCGGGAGAGCCACCGGCTGATGGACCGCGTCGAGGTGTACCCGGACGTGCCGCAGTTGCTGGCGGAGCTGCGCGCGGACGGCGTCGGCACCGCGATCGCCACCGGCAAGTCCGGCTCCCGGGCGCGCGCCGTGCTGGAGGCGGTCGGGCTGCTGCCCCTGCTGGACGAGGTGGTGGGCAGCGACGAGGTGCCGAGGCCCAAGCCGCACCCCGACATCGTGCGGGAGGCACTGCGCCGGCTGGACGCGGCGCCCGAGGACGCGGTCATGGTCGGCGACGCGGTGATCGACATCCGCAGCGGCCGCGCCGCCGGGACCGCCACCGTGGGCGCGACCTGGGGCGAGGGCGCGGCCGGCCAACTGCGCGCCGAGCGGCCCGACTTCCTGCTGGACAAGCCGCAGAGCCTGCTCGCGCTGGTCCGCAGCGGCGGCCACGCATGACGCCCGCGACCCCGCGCTGGAGCGTCGTCGCCCCGCAGGGCACCAACCTCGAACTGGCCGGTACGGGCGGCCGCGAGGGCTGGCGGCTCCTCCTGGAGACCGCCCGCACCGTCCACCGGCACGGCCGTGGCGCCCTCTGGCTGCTGGACCGCACCGACACCCTGCCCCGGCGCGAGCCCGAGCCGGTCTGGGAGGGCTGGACGGCGCTGGCGGCCCTCGCGGGCGCGGTGCCCGGTCTGGATCTGGGACTGCTCTCCTCGGCCCCGCCGTTCCGCAACGCCGCGCTGATCGCCAAGCGGGCCGCGACCCTGGACGTCGTCTGCGACGGCCGGCTCACCCTCGGCTTCCCGGCCCGCGAGTACCTGCCGGAGCACCACTCGACGGGGCACGAGGTGCCCACGGGCCTGGAGGCGGACGAGGAGGAGGCCGCCGGCCACCGGGCTCTCGGCGAGACGGTCGAGGCCCTGCGCGCGCTGTGGGGCGGACAGCCCGTCACCTTCACCGGGGAACACATCCGCCTCACTTCGGCGCACTGCGTGCCCGCCCCACGGCAACAGCCCCTCCCCCTCGCGCTGCGCACCCCGGCCGGGGACGCCGGGAGCGGCGCGCTGCGGCCCGCCGACGCCACCGTGCGGGAGTGCGCTCATGTCCAGTGGACCGGTGAGCCCGCTCAGGTCGCCGCGGCCGTCACCGCGTTCCGCCGCCGTCGCACGGAGCTCGGGCTCGATCCGGACGGCGTCCGGCACGCCTGGGCCGCGGAGTGCCGGATCTTCGACTCCGTCCTGGAACGCGACCGCTGGCTCTCCACCCCGCACGAGGTGCTGTTCTGGAGCCACCATCCCGACCTGCTGGCGCGGCGCAGCCTGTACGGGACGCCGGAACAGCTCACCGAGCGCGCCCGGCGCCTGGTCGCCGCGGGCGTGGCGGAGTTCGTGCTGTGGTTCCGCGACTACCCGGCCACCACCAGCCTGGAGCGGCTGTTCCAGGAGGTCGTCCCCCAGGTGGCGCCGGGGGCCGCCAAGGAAGCGGAGGAGTGAGCCCGTGCTGAACACCCTGTCCACCGCGCCGTTCCTGTCCACGGCCTGGCTCGCCGGGGCCGCGAGGCTCGAACGCCCGCCCGTGGGCGAACGCGGCACGGTCGCGCTCCGCCTGGAGCTCACCGACCCACCGCCCGGCGAACCCCCGGCCGTCGACGTCCAGGTGGACCTCGTCGCCGGGCGGCTCGGCCTCGCGGCCGCGGCCGGTGAGAGTCCGGGACTGCGGATCCGGCTTCCCCTGGAGGCCGCCCGCGCCCTGCTGCTCGGCCCCGCGCGGGATCGGACCGGCGTATTCGAGCGGGGCGACGTACGGGCCGAGGGCAATTTCAGCCTGCTGTTCTTCATCGACGCCGCACTGGAGCGGGACGCCTCGGGCCATGTGGCCGCGCTCAGGGGCACGCCCGGTACCACGGCGCGGGAAGCGGCCCCGCAGCCCGGCACCGAGGACGCGGCCGAGGCCGTCCGGCGCGCCCGTGCGGCGCTTCCCGGCACCATGCGGGAGCTGGAGCGCGAGGTCGGCACCTCGACCCCTGGGGCGCAGATCTACGTCTCCCGCGACGGAGTCCCTCTGGCGGACGCCGGGTTGGGGCTGGCCCGCCCCGGGGTGGCGATGACCCACCGGTCGCTGCCCCTGTGGTACTGCTGCGCCAAGCCACTGCTGTCGGTCGCCCTGGGCCGGCTGTGGGAGGCGGGAGCGTACGACCCGTATCTGCCCGTCGCGCACTATCTGCCGGAGTTCGGCAACCGGGGCAAGGAGTCCATCACCTCGATGGAACTGCTGACGCATACGGGCCCGCTGCCCACCGGCGACGACCCGCTGCACGGCATCGTGGCCGGCCCGGACGAGGAGCGTGTGCGCCGTGCCTTCGAGGTGCCGGTGGCACCGCGTCCGGGGGGCACGCCCGGCATCAACTACAGCCAGTGGTGGGCCTGGTTCGTCCTGGCGCGCATCCTTCCGGTCGTCGACGGCAGGGAGTACCGCGCGTACGTCCAGGAGGAGATCCTCGGGCCGTGCGGCATGTCCGGCACCCGTGTCCACCTGGATCGCGAGGAGTTCGCCGCGCTCGGGGGCGAGCTGCCGCTGATCCATGTGAGCAACCCCGAGGGCGGCCCGCTGCCCACCCACTGGTGGTCGACGGAGGCGGCCACCACACGCTGCATCCCGGGGGTCAACACCCGTGGCCCGCTGCGGGACATGGGCAGGCTCTTCGAGATGCTGCTGCGCGGCGGGGACGCTCCCGGCGGGCGCGTCCTGGCGCCGCCCACCGTCGCCGCCCTCACGGCCCGGCACCGCACCGGCCTCCAGGACCGCTACGGCAACGCCGACTGGGGCATGGGGTTCCGCCTCGAATGCCGTCAGCTGGATCCGCGGTTCACCAGCTTCGGCTCGTACGCCTCCCCCCGGTCCTTCGGGCACGACGGGCTGTGGACCGCCGTGGTCTTCGCCGACCCGGACGCCGCTCTCGTCGTCGCCCTCCACCTCAACGGGAAGGTGGAGCACGAACGGCACCGCGAGCGCATCGTCCGCCTCGCCGACGCCGTCTACCAGGACCTCCGTCTCTCCTGACACCGACTGCCCGACCCACCCCCGACCTTTCACGAGAGGGATCGTCCATGCCGCACTCCGAGCTGTCCGAACTCCCCATGCCCTCGCCCGCCTCCGAGGAAGTGGGCGCGCTCTACGACCGGTTCACCGCGCTGGGAGCCGCCTCCCTCGGCGAGAACCTGCACTTCGGCTACTGGGACTCCCCCGACAGCCAGGTGCCGCTGGCCGAGGCCACCGACCGGCTCACCGACATGATGGCCGAGCGGCTGCGCATCGGCGCCGGCTCCCGCGTCCTGGACCTCGGCTGCGGCGTGGGGACCCCGGGCGTACGCATCGCCCGGCTCAGCGGAGCGCATGTCACGGGCATCTCGGTGAGCCATGAGCAGGTCGTCCGGGCCAACGCGCTGGCCGAGGAGGCCGGGCTCGCCGACCGGGCGCGCTTCCAGCGGGCCGACGCGATGGACCTCCCCTTCGAGGACGAGAGCTTCGACGCCGTCATCGCCCTCGAATCGATCATCCACATGCCCGACCGCGCCCAGGTGCTCGCCCAGGTCGGCCGGGTGCTGCGGCCCGGGGGCCGTCTGGTGCTCACCGACTTCTTCGAGCGGGCCCCCCTCGCCCCCGAGGGGCGGGCCGCCGTCCAGCGCTACCTCCACGACTTCATGATGACCATGGTCAGCGCCGAGGCGTACCCTCCCCTGCTGCGGGGGGCGGGCCTGTGGCTGGAGGAGTTCCTCGACATCAGCGACCAGACCCTGGAGAAGACCTTCAGGCTGCTCTCGGAGCGCATCAACTCCTCGAAGCAGAGGCTGGAGACGCAGTTCGGCGAGGAGATGGTGAACCAGTTCGACCCCGGCGACCTCGTCGGCGTCAAGGAGTTCGGCTATCTGCTGCTGGTCGCCCAGCGCCCGGGAAAGTGAGCGGCATGACGGAAACCGCGTCCGCCTCCGACCGGATGGTCGAACTCTACAACCGCGTCACCGACTTGATGGTGCACGCGGAAGGCGGCTACATGCACGGTGGCTACTGGGCGGGACCCGACGTCCCCACGACGGTGGAAGAGGCAGGCGACCGGCTGACCGACTACGTCTCGGAGCGCCTGCGCCTCGCCCCCGGGGAGCGGGTGCTCGACGTGGGGTCGGGCAACGGCAAGGCCACCTTGCGCATCGCCGCCCGGCACGGGGTGCGGGCCACCGGGGTCTCCATCAACCCCTACCAGGTGGGTCTGTCGCGGCAGCTCGCCGAGAAGGAGGGCGACGAGGCGACCGAGTTCCGCATCGGTGACATGCTCGCGCTCCCCTTTCCCGACGGCTCGTTCGACGCCTGTTACGCGATCGAGAGCATCTGCCACGCCCTGGAACGGGCCGACGTCTTCACCGAGATCGCCCGGGTGCTGCGCCCGGGCGGCCGGGTGACGGTGACGGACTTCGTGCTGCGCCGGCCCCTGAGCGACGCGTCCAGGACGATCGTCGACACCGCCAACGACAACTTCCAGCAGGGCCCCGTCCTCACCCGCGAGGCGTACGAGGACTGCATGCGGTCGGTGGGGCTGGAGGTGGTGGAGTTCCTCGACATCGGGGACGAGGTGCGGCCCTCCTACGAGGCGGTGGCGGCGAAGATGCGTGCGGCCAGGGACGAGCTCGGCTCCCACATGGACGACGAGGCGTTCCACCGCATGGTCGACGGCATCGACCGCATGGGCTCGGTGGAGGAGGTCGGCTACTCGGTGGTCACCGCGCGGAAACCGGCGTAGGGCTCCCACGGGAAGCCCCGGCAGCGGCATTCGGGACGCTGCCGGGGCTTCGGACGCCTACGCCCTCACCACTGCTCGTAGACCGACGTCGGAACGAGCCGGACGGCGAGAATGGTGCTCACCTCCGGCGGCTCGGGGAACGACTCCCGGTAGGGCACGCCGTGGTACTTCATGGAGAACGTGTCGAGGTACGCGCCCGGGTCCGGCACGTCCTCGAAGTGCGCGGTGCCCCGGATCGCGGCGTAGGTGTACGGCGAGTCCGCCGGGCTGATCAGCACGCTCACACGCGGGTCGCGCAGGATGTTCCTCTCCTTGCGGCTGCCGCGCGTGATCGAGAACAGCACGTCGGAGCCCTCGCGCCGGACCCACACCACCGACTGGTGCGGGCGGCCGTCGGGGTCGGTCGTCGCCACGACGCCGAACACCAGGGAGTCCAGGGCCTTCTTCAGCGGTTCTGACAGCTCTGCCGACACGAAACGGTCACTTCCCCTCGGAAGACGGAACACTCGGTCAGGCCGTTCCTCGCGGCATCGCCGCGAGCGTACGCAGGACGACGTCCTCCGGGATCCCGGACACCAGCTCCACGCCGGAAGGCCCGTCGAGCACGAAGGTCAGTCCCGACGTGGCCTTCTTGTCGTGCCTCATCAGCGCGACGAGCTCGGTGATGTCGGTGTTTCCCGGGAGGCTGTCGGGAAGTCCGTAGTGGCGGACGACCTCGGTGTGCTCCCGCGCGCGGTCGGCGCCGATGCGGCCCAGCGCCTCCGCGAGCCGGCCCGCGAAGACCGTCCCGATCGCCACGCCGAGTCCGTGCCGCAGCCCGAAGCCGGTGGCGGTCTCCAGTGCGTGGCCCAGCGTATGGCCGTAGTTGAGGATGTGCCGCAGGCCGGTGTCCCGCTCGTCGGCCGCGACGACGGACGCCTTCAGCCGCAGGCTCGCGGTGACCTGGTCGTGGACGGCGAGGCCGCGGAGGTCGCCGGCGCCGATGAAGTGGCAGCGCGCTATCTCGCCGTAGCCGTTGACCCACTCCTCGGCGGGCAGCGTCTGGAGATACGTGGTGTCGCACAGCACGGCCTTGGGCTGCCAGTAGGCGCCGACGAGGTTCTTGCCCTCGGGCAGGTTGACCGCCGTCTTGCCGCCGACGCTCGCGTCCACCTGGGCCAGGAGGGTGGTCGGCAGGTGCACCACCGGCACCCCACGGTGGTGCAGCGCCGCCGCCAGGCCGACGGTGTCGGTCGTCGAGCCTCCTCCGCAGGAGACGACGACGTCGTGGCGCGTGATGCCGAAGGTGGTGAACTTGCGGCACAGGTCCTCGACGGTGGCGAGCGTCTTGTGCCGCTCGCCGTCACGTGCCCGCACGATCAGCGCGGGCACGCCGGGATCGGGCACCAGGTCGGGGGGCCGTGCGGTCACGACGGCGGCGCGGTGCGCGCCGAGGGAGGCGACGATGCCGGGCAGGAGGTGGCGGACCCCCGGTCCGACGTGGACGGGGTAGGACCTCTCGCCCAGTTCCACGTCGACGCGGCTGTGATGAGGCTGCTGCACTTCGGGCTCCTCGCTCGTAGGGGCGGTCGGTGCGGTGCGCGGCCACGCCCGTCGGTCAGACTCCTTCCGCGCTCTCCAGGACGTAGCCACGCCCCCGGACGGTGCGCACCCTCAGGCCCAGCGCGGCGAGGCGCCGTCGGATCCGCATGATGTGGAGGTCGAGCGCGTTACGGCTCGGCACGGTACGGCCCGGGGGCGGGCGGAGCAGGTCGTCGCGGGCGACGACCTCGGCATAGGACTCGGCGAGCCGGGCGACGAGCCGGGCCTCGGTGGGCGAGAGCAGGGCGGAGCGCCACCGGAAGCGCAGCACTCCGTTCGGGTCGACCTCGGGCCGGGACTCGGCGGCGGCTCCCCGAAGGCGCAGGGCCTCGACGCGGGCCCGCAGGTCGTCGGTGCTGACGGGAGCGCGGACCCAGTCCTCCTTGGGGTCCACGCACAAGGGTGCCTCGGCCCCCGCCTCCAGCACCAGGATCCGCATGACGCCCCGGTCGCGGCAGCGCTCCCGCCGCTCGGACTCCACCGGCCAGCGGATCAGCTCCACCCTCTCCACCGCTGATGCTCGCAACTGGCGCCCCCTCCACGGCAACTGAGCTCTGCACGCCCGGACTTCACTCAATCACACAGAAGTGCGCGGGCGCACCAGTGCCCACAGGAGCCGCGGAGGGGAGCAGGCCGGCAGGGGTCTTTCGGGAGAGGTCAGACGGCCTGCGCGAAGGAGAAGAGCCGGTGCGGGTCGTAGGCCGCCTTGACGGCGGCCAGGCGCACGTAGTTCTCGGCGTAGTAGGCCGACTTCCAGTCGTCGAGCTCCGGGTCGATGAAGTTCTGGTAGCTCTCGCCGTTGGAGTGGGGATCGAGCGTGCGCAGTCCTCGCGCGGCCCAGGCGCGGCCGAGCCTCTCGTCCTCCGCCGTGTACTCCGGGTCGTTCAGCCCGATCGAGAAACCGAGGTAGAACTCGGTGTCGCGGTGGACGTAGGCGGTGGTGGTGCGGTCGGGGCGGTTGGCGGCGCCGCCGAGGGCGAAGAAGCTCAGGAAGCGGAACTGTCCGGCGCGCGGGTCGGCGGCGAACGCCTCCAGGATCCGCTCGACGCCTCCTTGCCCGATGGCCCGGGAGAAGAGCCGGTTGCGGTCCATGGAGAAGTTCTGCCGGGGCAGCGCGGCCTCGGGCGAGTAGCCGACCGTGTGGCACTGCTCGGGCGTGAGGTCGGCGCAGCCGTACTGCGCCATCATCGCGTCGTGCTGGGAGAGCGCCTTGGCCGAGCGGGTGGCGGGCGCGCTGCCCACCGAGGCCACCAGGGAGTCCAGCACGGGGGTGAGCGCGTCGGCCGCGCCCAGCCAGGCGCCGGTGACGACCACGACCGGCGTGCCGGTCCCGGCGTCGGGCCACTGCACGGCCATCGCGGCACCGAGGTCGCGGGGGCCGTCGATGATCCAGTGCTGCCACGCCTCGATGACGCGCCGCGCCGACTCCCACGGCCAGGTGAGGTTGTAGCTGACGACGGAGGGGACGTCGGTGGGGCGCAGCTCGAAGCCGGTGACGACGCCGAAGTTGCCGCCGCCTCCGCCGCGCATCGCCCAGAAAAGGTCGGGGTGTTCGGTGGCGGAGGCGGTCACGGCGCGGCCGTCGGCGAGCACGACCCGGGCGGAGACGAGCCGGTCGCACGCCATGCCGAACTTGCGGCTCTGCCAGCCCAGTCCGCCGCCCTGGACGAAGCCGCCGGGACAGACGCCCGCGCAGTTGCCGCTCGCCACGGCGACACCGCGCGGCGACAGGGCGGTGAGGGCGTCCACCTGCTGGGTGCCCGCGCCCATGACGACGGTGTTCCGGGTGAGGCTCACCGCGTGGAAGCCGGAGACGTCCAGGACGATTCCGTCGGTCGTGGAGTAGCCGCCGAAGCTGTGCCCGCCACTGCGCGGGGTGAGGGGCAGCGCGTGGTCCTGGGCGAACGCGAGGGTCGTCCGCACGTCCTCCTCGGTCCGGCAGTAGGCGACGGCCTGCGGGCGGATGCCGTCGAACTGGCCGCTGTAGAGCTTCCTGGCCCGCTCGTATCCGGTGTCCGCCGGCAGGACGAGCTCGCCCGACAGATGACGGCGTAAGGAGGCCCAGTCGACCCCGCGCGACGCCGCGCGTCCCCGTACACCCGGCAGCCCCACGGCCGCCGCACCGGTGGCGGCCGTACCGGCCACGGCGGCGGCCGCCGCCACCCCGGCGCCGACGCGAATGACGCTCCGCCTGTCGAGCATGACTCTGACTCCTTCTGCCGACCCCGAGCACACGAGGCGTGGTGAACCTGGGCGAAATCACCTGTGATTGTGCTCAGTCGGACCGGCCAACGGCCCTGTCTGTCACTCCCCCGAAAGAAACATCGGAAGAAACATCGGAAGAAACACGGTCACTCTCCGGCGGCCGGTTTCCCCGCCCGTGTGCCTCCCGCGCGAGCAGCAGTGCGCCGTGCAGGGAGGACCGCCCGCCGAGCACCGCCGGGCGCACCCGCACGGGATCCGTTCCCGGGCGGGTCAGCCGCTCGACGTGCGCCGCCACCGAGGCCACGTATCCCGGCACGCCCGCCGCGAACCCGCCGCCGACGAGGACGAGTTCGGGGTGGGCCAGCTCGCAGATGCCGGTCACGGCGGTGGCCAGGGCCGCGGCGCTCTCGTCGACGGCCGCTTCCGCCCACGGGGCGTGCAGGCGCGCCCCGGAGGCCAGTTCGTCGAAGCCGGTCTCCCGGCCGCGCCGTTCGGCGGCCCGCCGGAGGGTCGCCGGTCCCGACGCGACCGCCTGGACGCAGCCGGTGCGCCCGCAGTCGCAGCGTGGGCCCGAGCGGTCGACGACGACATGGCCGACCTCGCACGAGCCGCGTCCGGGGCCCGGCCAGGAGCGGCCCTCATGGACGATGCCGCCGCCGATGCCCGTGCCGACCCCCACGTACAGCAGATGCCGGCAGCCGGCGGCGCGGGACTCCGCCAGCGCGGCCAGGTCACCGTCGTCGGCGCAGGCGACCGGGGTGCCGGGCAGCAACTGCCCGAAGGCGGCCGTCAGGTTCAGGCCCGCCCAGCTCGGCCGTCCCGGCCACGTGCGGACCGTCCCGGCCGCGTCGCAGATCGCGGGCATGGCCACGCCGACCCCGGCGAGGGGGTCCTCGCGGTGTCCCAGAAGACCGCGGACCCGCGCGGCGAGCAGGTCCAGATCCGCGGTGACGTCGCCGGCGGCGGGCCAGCGGAACGTCACGTCGCCGCCGCCCGCACCGTCGGTGTCCCCCGTCACCCGCAGGGCGACCTTCGTGCCTCCGACGTCGATTCCCAGGTATCTGATGGCTTCTTCCCTCCGTCGGGACCGGTCGGGAGCTGTCGGGATCCGCCGGGAGCAACTACCTGGAGGGGCTGGCGCGTCAGGGGCACGCAGGGTTGTGCCGACCGGCGGTCACGGCAAAGCTGTGGAGCATCTCCAGCACCGTAGGGCAACATCCGTCGGGGGTACAGAGAGGATCGGCTGATGGAATTCCTCGGGCCGGCGGCCGGTGTCTCGGGCGCCACGCGGCTGTACGCGGTGCTGGGTGATCCCGTCGCCCAGGTCAAGGCGCCCGGTCTGCTCAACCCCCTGCTGAGCGAAAGCGGTCTGGACGCCGTGGTGGTGCCGGTGCACGTCCGGGCGCGGGATCTCGCCGAGGTGGTCGAGGGGCTCAAGCGGATCGGCAATCTGGACGGTCTGCTGGTCACCGTGCCGCACAAGGCGGCCCTGTGCGGGCTCGCGGACGGGCTCGGGCCGGCGGCCGCCCTCATCGGGACGGCCAACGCGATGCGGCGCGAACCCGACGGCCGCTGGTACGCCGAGAACTTCGACGGGCTCGGGTTCGTCCAGGGTCTTCAGGCGGCCGGGCACACGGTGCGCGACAGGCATGTGGCACTGGTCGGCGCCGGAGGGGCGGGCAGCGCGATCGCCACGGCGCTGCTGATGGCCGACGCCGCGCGGGTGTCCGTGCACGACACCGACCGCGCCCGGCTCGACGCGCTGCTGCTGCGGCTCGGGTCCCGCCGGCCGGACGGGATCCGGGCGCTGGGGCCCGGCGATCTGGAGGCGGCCGATTTCGCCGTCAACGCGACGCCTCTGGGCATGCGTTCCGAGGACCCCCTGCCCTTCGACCCCGCGAGGGTGCGACCGGATGCCGTGGTGGTCGACGTCGTCATGAAGCCGCACGAGACGGCGCTGCTGAGCGCGGCCGCCACCGCCGGGCGCCGTGTGCACCACGGCATCCATATGCTGGAGCAGCAGGTTCCGTGCTACCGCGCGTTCTTCGGGTGGCCGTGAGCCCTCAGGACTGCCGTACGAGCAGTGGCTCGGCCGGTGCCGCCGGCCCGGACCCCGTCAGCAGGCCCGCGTCGGCGCGCAGGATCCGCAGGTGCAGTTCCTGGAGCTGACGACCCGGGTCGATGCCCAGGTTCTCGGCCAGCGCCTGCCGCAGCTGCATATAGGCGGCGAGTGCCTCGGCCTGCTTGCCGGAGCGGTAGAGGGCGAGCATCAGCTGCAGCCAGTGCGGCTCGTGCAGGGGGTTCGCGGCGGTCAGCGAGCGGAGTTCGCCGACCAGTTCCTGGTGGTGACCCAGTTCGAGCCTGGCGTCGATGTGCGCCTGGACGGCCTCGGACCTGAGGTTCTCCAGCTCCGTGATGCGCTGGGACACGGTCGAGATGGCGTTGGCGTCCGCGTAGGGCTCGCCCCGCCACTGGTCGAGGGCGCGCGTGAGGTGGCGGGCCGCGACGCGTGGGTCGCCGGCGGCCAGGGCGGCCCGGCCTTCCCGCACCAGGGTCTCCGCGCGTACGGCGTCGAGGTGGTCCGGGGGGATGTCCAGGACGTACCCGGAGGGGCGGGTGAGCAGCCACCGTCCTTCGTTGTCGCCGAGGACCCGCCGCAGCCGCAGGACGGCGACGGCCACCGCCTTGCGATCGGTCGCGGGCGGGTTGTCGGCCCAGACCTCTTTGAGGATGCGCTCGGTCGACATCGCCTGCCCCAGGCGGGCAGTCAACGCGGCAAGCAATGTGCGTACGCGAATACCGCTTACCGCGGCTCCCGTTCCGGCACCTCCGGCCGAGCGGACTTCCAAGGGTCCGAGTATTCCCACCTGTGGCGGAGAATGCGGATGCGCGCGCTCCATTCCTTTGGGCAGATTCAGCACTGGCCCTCCTCCGGTGTCATCTGCATCCGACGTCAGGGAAAACCGCGGCGAATAGCCCGCTCGCATTGGCGCCCCGTCAAGATCAAGATACTGCCGGAATCGCGGCCTCGGGCTGTGCAGTAGATCACTCGGTGCTGGTCAGAGGCTGATAAGAACGTTTCACACCGTTCGGGGGCATCCGGCCGCGCCGGGCGATCGGCCGCCTTTGCGCCCGGTTCGCACCGGGGCCCGGGCGGGGACGCCGGGGGAAGTGCGTCCCCGCCCGGACCCGGCCGGCCCCCACCGGACCCGATCGGATCGGGCGGGCGCCGGGCCGTGGCGGCACGGCTCGGGTCAGCCTGCCTCGCAGGCACCGAGCGCGAGGTCACTGACCTCGCGGAGCCGCTCGATACCCGCTCCGAACTCGGGCTGGATGTTGGAGAGGTAGGCGAGGACCAGCTCGCGCGTGGGGTCGGCCCACACGACGCTGGACGTGGTGCCCGCGTGCCCGAAGGCGCTCGGGTCGCTCGTGCGGCCCAGCACATTGGACAGCCCCCGCGGGTCCGGGCCCGGACCACCGAGCATGAATCCGTGGGACCAGCGGACCGGACGCTTGAGGGAAGCGTCGATTCCGCCGTCATTGGACGGTTTTCTGGCTTCCTCCACAGTTTCGGGCCGCAGCACGCGGATGCCGTCGAGCGAGCCGCCCTCCATAAGCATCTGGTAAAAGCGGGCCATTTGTGCGGCGGTTCCGGAAAGACCGGCGGACGGAATGACGGCCTGGCGGTAGCCGCGGCGGTTGCTCATCCACTGATTGGGCCATTCGGAGGGGTGGGCGGCCCGCGCGGGCACATGCCGGGGCCAGGCACTGCCGGGCAATCCCATGTGCAAATCATTCAGCCCAAGTGGGGCGAAGAGCTCGGAAGTCACGAAATCTCGGAACGACCGCCCGGTGACGCGCTGCACCAGTTCGCCGAGAATGAATCCGAAACTCATGAAGTGGTAGGCGGCGACCTCGCCGCCGGGCCACTTGGGCCGGGACTGCTCGAGGTCGCGCACGGAGCGCTCCCAGTCGCCGGCGGTGCGCATCGTGCGCACGATGCCCCGGCCGACCGGCACCCCGGCCCGGTGCTGGAGGACATGACGGACGGTCACGTCACCCTTGCCGTGCCGGGCGAACTGCGGCCAGTATTCGGCCACCGGCCGGTCCAGCCCGATCAGGCCCCGCTCGGCGAGCGCGTGCACGGCGAGGGCGGCGACGGGCTTGGTGGCCGCGTAGACGAGGAAGAGGGAGTCGGAGGAGCAGCCGAACGAGCGGTCCAGGACCACGGTGCCCCGCCGCATGACGCACAGCTGCGCCGCGCCGCCCCTCGCCCGCACCACATCGGTCAGGCGTCTGAGGGCCGCGGGGTCCATGCCCGCCTCCTTCGTGCTGTGTTCCCATTCGTCGATGGTGCTCATTGCGGTCGCTTCACCCTCTGTGCGCTCGTGTCGGAAGGAAGGCTGCCGGGACGGCGTGAGAACGCCGGGAAGGTCAGGAGGACGCCGGTGTCCTCACCAGGTGACCGGCATGGTGTGCATGCCGCGGACCATCAGCCCCTCCTTCCACGAGAGGCTCTCCTCCGGCACGGCCAGCCGCAGGCGGGGGTATCTGCGGAACAGCGTCGTGAGCGTGATCTGGAGCTCCACCCGGGCCAGTTGGGCGCCCAGGCAGTGGTGCGGTCCCGCGCCGAAGCCCAGGTGCGGATTCGGCCGCCGCGCGAGGTCCAGCTCGTCGGGGTCCGTGAACAGCTCGGGGTCGCGGTTGGCGGCGCCCATCGACGGCACGACCGTCTCCCCGGCCCTGACCAGGACTCCCCCGAGCTCGACGTCCTCGGTGGCCGTACGGGGAAAGCCGTCCACGGTGCCGATGGGCACGAAGCGCAGCAGTTCCTCGACGGCGTCGGGGATGAGGTCGTGGTCGTTCCTGATCCGCTCCAGCAGCTGCGGGTGGCGGAAGAGGACGTAGAGGAAGTTGGGGATCTGGCTCGCCGAGGTCTCGTAGCCGGCGATGAGGATGGCCTCGGCTAGCCGCACCAGCTCGCCCTCGGTGAGCTTGTCCTCCTCGTCGCGCGCGGTCACGAGGGAGCCGATCAGGTCCGCGGTGGGCCGCACCCGGCGCTGCGCGACGAGCCCGCCGAGGTAGTCGTGCATCTGCATCATGTAGTCGCGCACCTGGGCGGGGGTGTGCGCGGTGGTCGTCAGCAGCGCGTCCGACCAGACGCAGAACCGCTTGCGGTCCTCGGGCGGCACGCCGAGCAGCTCGCAGATCATGGACACGGCGAAGGGCAGGGAGAAGTCCTCGACCAGGTCCGCGGGCGGCCCCATCTCCTCCATCGCGTCGAGGAGTCCGTCGGCGGTGCGCTGGATGAGCGGACGCATGTCCTCCACGCGGCGCGGCGTGAAGACCTTCCCGACCAGCCGGCGCAGCCGCGCGTGGTCGGGGCCCTCGACGCTCAGGACGGCGTCCGGCGGCGGCTGGTGCGGGAGGAAGCGCGGAGCGCCGGGCGCGACGGCGAGCTGCCGGGAGAACCTGCGGTCGGCGAAGACCGCGCGCACGTCCTGATAGCGGGTGGCGAGCCACGCCTCGCCGCCGTACGGCAGCGTGACGCGTTGCAGCGGCCGCTCGCGGCGCAGCGGCTCCCAGTACGGGTCGGGCTCCAGCCGGTCGGGGGCGTGGAAGGGGTACGCGGGCGCCTCGCCGGCGCCGAAGGGGCACCCGCGCACCGCGGCCTCGGGGCCGGTCACTTGGCCTCGTCCCAGGTCACCGGGAGGTTGTACACGCCGTAGACGATCTGGTCGTCGCGCCAGCGGATGTCCTCGGGCGCGGCGGCCATGCGCAGGCCGGGGAAGCGCGTGACGAGGCCGCGCCACGCCTGGCGCATCTCCACCCGGGCGAGCTCCATGCCCAGGCAGAGGTGGATGCCGTGGCCGAAGGCGAGGTGCGGGTTGTGCTCGCGCGTGATGTCGAGGCGGTCGGGGTCGGGGAAGACGGCGGGGTCGCGGTTGGCGGCGGGCAGCGAGGCCAGCAGGGACTCCCCGGTCTTCACCTGGTGCCCGGCGATCTCCATGTCCCGGGTGACGCCGCGCGGCAGGCCCTGCTGGACGATGGTCTGGTGGCGCAGCAGCTCCTCGACGGCCCGGTCGATCAGGCTGATGTCGTCACGGAGCAGGGCCCACTGGTCGGCGTTCTCCAGCAGGGTGTAGGTGCCGACGCCCAGCATGTTGGCCGAGGTCTCGTGCCCCGCGATGAGCATCAGCACGCCGATGCCGGCGATCTCCAGATCCGTGAGCGCCGGGTCGGCGTCGGGGTCGTGGGCGAGGTGGCTGAGCAGGTCGTCGCCGGGGTTCGCGCGCTTGGCGGCGGCGAGCTTCATCATGAACTCGTTCATCCTGGCGCCGAGGGCCCCGAGTTCCTCGGGCGTGGCGTCCAGGGCCTGGAGTCGCAGGACCATGTCCATGAACTCCTCGCGCTCCTCGTAGCGGATGCCCATCAGCTCGCAGATGACCAGCAGCGGGATCGGCAGCGCGAAGGACTGCACCAGGTCGACGGTGCCGCCCTGGGCCTCCATGGCGTCGAGGGTCTCGGTGACGATCTGCTCGATCCTGGGTTCGAGCTTGCGGATGGCCCGCATGGTGAACCACTTGGTGAGCAGGCGGCGGTAGCGGGTGTGGTCCGGCGGGTCCATGAAGATCAGGAAGCCCGGCAGGTAGTGCTCGGCGCGCATCTCGGGGGCGAGGTTGCGCCAGGGCTGGGGTGCCTTGCCGGGGTGCGAGCTGACGCCGGGGTCGGCCAGCGCGGCGCGGACGTCGGCGTGGCGGGTCAGCAGCCATCCCGGGGAGTCGTCGGCGAACCGCATCCTGCTGATGGGATCGGTGCGCCGCAGCTCCTCGAGCTCGGGCGGCGGCGAGAAGGGGCAGGTGCGCTGCCGCGGCAGCGTGGGCGCGTGCTGCTCGGTGTCGGACACGGTGGTGACTCCTGGTGAGGTGGGGCGAGTTGGGGCGGCCGGACGGCTCAGAGGGTGGGGGCGTCCGGGCCGCGCAGCGGCAGCACCTGGTAGCTGGCGTCGGTGAGGTCGCGGTGGGAGGGGTTGAAGCCGGCCTGGGCCTCGGCGGGGTCGAGCGGCACCTCCTGGGCGAGGCTGAAGTCGTTCAGCACGAGCCGGCGGGCGATCTTCCAGACGCCGTCGCGCCGCTCGAAGCGGTCGACGTAGCGCCCGGCGAACTGCTCCACCCGCTTGATGCCGTCGCTCTCGCGGTAGTGGTAGGCGGTGCAGTAGGACTCCACGCCCGCGGCATCCCCGTCGATCTCGATCGTGCTGCCGTGCAGGGTGTGCAGGGTGCCGGTGTAGGCGTCGCGCAGGAGCGGGACGATCTGCTTGACGAAGTCGTGTGCGTTGCCGCGGATGACGCCGCGGTCGTCGTGCGCGTCCTCGTGGTAGGCGGACTTGACCAGTTCCTCGTCGAGGCGGTCGAGCCCGCGGCAGTAGCGCTGCAGCACGGCACGGATCTCGCGCTCGCTCCAGAGGATGTCGAGCTTGTCCATGGTGATCTCTCCTTGGTCGGTAAGTGTGGGGGGAAGACGTCGGAACACCGGGGCGGTTCAGGCGAAGGTGGTCAGGCCGGTCCGCGGCGCGTTGACCAGGACGGCCTGGTTGCCCTGGGGGTGCTGGTTGTCGTGCATCAGCTGGTGTGCCTTGCCGATGTCGTCGAAGCCGCCGGTCCACGACAGGCACGGGTCGAGCTGGCCGTTCGCGACCATGTGGATGACGTCGCGGCACTGCCGCAGGTTGGCGAAGTGCGAGCCCTGCAAGCGCTTCTGACGCATCCACAGGAAGCGCAGGTCGATGTCGGCGTTGTAGCCGGTGGTGCCGCCGCAGATGACGACCATGCCCGCGTTGTCGCACAGGTACATCGAGGTGGGGATGGTGGCCTGGCCGCTGTGCTCCAGGACGATGCGCGGGGACCTGCGCTCGCCCAGCACCTCCCAGAAGCGCCGGCCGAAGGCCCGTACACCCTCGGTCCAGCGGCCCATCGCCTCGTGGTCGCCGATGTCGGGCAGCCGTCCCCAGTGGTCGAAGTCCAGGCGGTTGATGGTGCCCTGGGCGCCGAGCTCCCGGCAGTAGCGGGCCCGCTCCTCGTCGGAGACCACGGCGACGGGGATGCCGCCCCGCGCCCGGGTGATCTGGATGGCCATGGAGCCGAGCCCGCCGGCCCCGCCCCAGATGAGGACCGGGTCGCCCGGCCGCACGTCGTGCGGCTGCCAGCCGCACAGCTGGCGGTAGGCGGTGGCCCCGGTGAGCAGGAAGCAGGCGGCTTCCTCCCAGGTCAGGCCGGGCGGCTTGGGGTGGCACTGATAGTCGTCGACGAGGGCGAACTGCGCGAAGGAGCCGTAGTTGCCCTCGTATCCCCACACCGACTGCGAGCCGGAGGTCATGGGGTCGGCGCCGAGCCGGATGTCGGCGGCCGTCTCCGTCCACTGGCAGCCGGAGAGGATCACTTCGTCGCCCACCGCGACCTGGGTGACGCCCTCCCCCACCGCCCACACCACGCCGGAGCCCTCGGACCCGCCGATGTGGAAGTCCTCGCTGTGGCCCTGCTTCTGCCGCGCGGAGATCACGTCGACCGGCTGCCCCAGGGAGGCCCAGACGTTGTTGTAGTTGATGCCCGCGGCCATCACGAGGACCAGCGCCTGACCGGGCCCCACCTTCGGCACGTCCACGACCTCGCTGCGGAACGCCTGGTGGGGCTGTCCGTAGCGCTCCCGTCGGATCACCGAGGCGTACATCTGCTCGGGTACGGTGCCGATCGGGGGTATGTCACCCAATTCGAAGAGAGTATTTCGCACGCAGAACCCCGTTCGGATACAAACTCGTGCCGGATCTGGAGGACTTCGGAAGAAGAGCCGCGCGGCGGTGTCACGGTGAATTCCGGAACACGGCGGCAAGGACGGAGACTTCGGTCGGATCCGTCAGCCTGGTGCCTGCGCGGGGAGCGGGAAAGCGAGCCTATCGTACGCGAGTTCACCCACTTCACGGAACTGCTCCGCCAGATAGAAATGCCCACCGCGGAAAACCTCGAGCCGGAAATCGGCCGAGGTGTACGCCCGCCACTTGGCGGCCTCCCCGACCGGGACCATGCCGTCCGCGTCCCCGACGAGCGCCGTCACGGGACACGTCAGGCGCGGGCCCGGTGTGTGCCGGTAGGTGCGCACCGCGCGGTAGTCGCTGCGGATGGCCGGCGCGACGAGCCGCAGCATTTCCTCGTCGCCCAGGAACCTGGTGTCCGTACCGCCGAGGTCGTCCAGAGCCGTGATCATCGCCCGGTCGTCCAGTTCGTCCAGCGGAAGCCCCAACTCCCCTGCCGGATCCCCGCGTCCGGAGACGAAGAGGTGGGTGAGCGGCACGCCCGCGTCCTGGCACAGCAGCCGCGCCAGCTCGTAGGCCACCACGGCGCCCATGCTGTGGCCGAAGAGGGCGACCGGCCGGTCCAGCCAGGGCGTCAGGGCCTCGGCGACCCCGTCGCGCAGAGCCTCGATCGAGTCCAGCAGCGGCTCGTCGCGCCGGTCCTGCCGCCCGGGGTACTGCACGGCGAGCACCTCCACCCGGGGCGCCAGTTCCCTCGACAGCGCGAAGTAGGCGCTCGCGGAGCCCCCGGCGTGCGGCAGGCACAGCAGCCGCACAGGGGCCTGGGGAGCGGGGTGGAAGCTGCGTATCCACGGCCGTTCGGCGTTGCGTGTCTCCACCGGCGCTCAGCCCCTTCCGCCGGTGAGGCCCGACAGCCAGCCGTTCACGGCCTGGGCCGTCCGCGGCGCGTGGTCGTTGACCATGGCGAAGTGGTCGCCTTCCGTGTCGAGGACCGTGCTGTCGAACGGCCAGGTGGAGCGCCACTCCTGGCCCTCGACGACCTCGCCCAGCGGCTCGGAGGCCCGCAGCAGCAGCGTCGGGACACCGGCGTCCTCGGCCACCCAGTCGGTGAAGAAGTCGAAGTATTTGCCCATGGCACTCAGCCGTACGTCCGTCATCGCCCCGAAGTCCTCCTCGCGGTCCAGGACGCCCTGGGCGAGTTCGCGCTGCATGCGGTGCAGCGCCGGGTCGTGCAGCTGATAGGTGTCCAGCAGCACGACGGCCTCCGGGCGCGGCCCGGTGCGCGCCAGGTGGGCCGCCAGGCTGTAGGCGAACCAGCCCCCGGAGGAGTGGCCCAGGAGGACGAAGGGCGCGCCGTCGGTCTGCCGCCGGACCCCCTCGGCGAGGAAGTCCTGCATCACCTCGAAGTCGGCGGGCAGCAGTTCGCCCGGGGAGAAGCCGGGGGCGAGCAGGGCCGAGACTCCGCGCGTGCCGCGGAAGGCGGCTGCGAGCCGGCTGTACTGCTGTGCCCCGTACAGCGGCACGGGTGCCGGGCAGCAGATCAGGCCCGGAAGGCCGGTGGCCTGTGCCAGCTCCACCGTGACCGGGTCCTGCCCCGCCTCGGCCACGCTGGCGAAGACCGGGCGCAGCCGGGAGGCGGCCTTGGTGAGGGCGAGCGCGTCCTCGGGCCGGTCGAGGGTGTTGGCATTGCGGTACAGCGCCTCCAGGGAGTACGGCGAGGGTGCCGCCGCCGTGGGGGTGCCGGAGGCCGCCGCCGCGAGCTGCTCGCCGAGGAAGGCGGCCAGGGCGGCGGGCGTGGGGTGGTCGAAGATCAGGCCGGGCGGCAGGGGCAGTGCGCAGTCGGCGGCGAGCGCGGCGCGCAGCTCGACGCCCATCAGGGAGTCGAAGCCGAGCTCCAGGAAGGGGCGGTCGGGTTCGACCTGCGCGGGGTCGACGCCGCCCATCACGGTGGCCGACTGCTCGCGTACCAGCGTCAGCAGCAGGTGGCCGCGCTCCTCCTCCGACGCGTCGGCCAGCCGTCGCGACAGCGGCGGCGTACCGGAGGGGGCGGTGGGCTCCTGCACTTCCGGCCGCACCGGCCGCGCGGTGCCCGCTCCGGCCATGCCCGCCAGCCAGTAGTGGCCGCGCTGGAAGGCGTACGTGGGCAGGTCCACGCGCGTCCGGGCCTTGGGCAGCAGGCGGTCCCACGCCGGCGAGAGGCCGATCGTGTGGGCCTGCGCGACGGCCGTCAGCACGGACTCGGGTTCGGGCCTGCGGCGCCGCAGCACGGAGACGAACGTCTCGGGGGCGGCGTCGGGCAGGCATCGGCGTGCCGCGGCCGTCAGCACGCCGCCGGGCCCGACCTCCAGGAACGCGGTGGCCCCGCGGTCGCGCAGGGCGCGGACCGCGTCGTGGAAGCGCACCGTCTCCCGGACGTGCCGCACCCAGTGTTCCGGCCTGCGGAGCTCGTCGGTGACGGGGGCCCCGGTGAGCGTGGAGACCACCGGGAGGGACGGCGCGCTGTAGGACACCCCTCGTGCGACCTCGGCGAACGCCTCGGTCATGGCGTCCAGGTGGGCGGAGTGGAAGGCGTGGCTGACCCGCAGCCTCCTGGTCTCCCGGCCGCGGGCGGCCCACTCGCGCGCCAGGTCCGTGACGGCGGCCTCGTCGCCGGACAGCACCACCGCTTCCGGTCCGTTGACGGCGGCGATGTCCACGCCGGGGCGGCCGTCGGCGAGTTGGGCGCGCACCTCGTCCTCGGTCGCCTGCACGGCGACCATGGCGCCGCCCGCGGGCAGTGCCTGGGTCAGCCGGCCGCGGGCGGCGACCAGGGCGCAGGCGTCGGCGAGCGACCAGACCCCGGCGGCGTAGGCGGCGGTCAGTTCGCCGACCGAGTGGCCCGCGACCATGCCGGGCCGCAAGCCCCAGTCCTCCAGCAGCCGCAGCAGCGCGACCTCGACGGCGAACAGCGCGGGCTGGGTGTAGGCCGTCGTGTCGAGCAGGGCGGCCTCGGGCGTGCCGTCCGCGGCGAACAGCACCTCGCGCAGCGGCCGGTCGAGGTGCCGGTCGAGCTGGGCGCAGACCTCGTCCAGGGCGTCGGCGAACACGGTGCTGTGAGCCGCCAGTTCGCGGCCCATGCCGGGCTGCTGGCTGCCCTGTCCGGTGAAGAGGAAGGCGGCCTTGCCGCCGGACGGCGGGGTCCGGCCGGTGACCAGGCCGGGCGCGCGGGTTCCGGTGGCCAGGGCCGCGAGGCCGGCGAGCAGTTCCTCACGGTCCCGGCCGACGACGGCGGCCCGGTGGTCGAAGGCCGCCCGCGTGGTGGCCAGCGCGGTGGCCACGTCGGCCGGTGCCAGGTGCGGGCGCGCGGTCAGGTGGGCCGCCAGGCGCTCGGCCTGCGCTCGGACGGCCGCCTCGCTGCGGCCGGAGACGACCCACGGCAGCGGGCCCCGCGGCTGCGAGGAGACGTCCGGCAGCGGCGCGTCCGGTGCCTCCTCGGCGGGCGGGCCCTCCAGGATCACATGGGCGTTGGTGCCGCTGACGCCGAAGGACGAGACGGCCGCACGGCGCGGCTGTCCGGTGTCCGGCCAGTCCTGGGCCTCGGTCAGCAGCCGTACGCCACCGGCGGACCAGTCGACGCGCGGGGTGGGCTCCGTGAGGTGCAGCGTGCGGGGCAGCGTCCCGTGCCGCATGGCCATCACCATCTTGATGACGCCGCCCGCGCCGGCCGCGGACTGGGTGTGGCCCAGGTTCGACTTCAGCGAGCCCAGCCACAGCGGCCTGCCCTCGCCGCGGGCCCGCCCGTAGGTGGCGAGGAGGGCCTGGGCCTCGATCGGGTCGCCCAGCGGGGTGCCGGTGCCGTGCGCCTCGACCGCGTCGACGCTGTCGGCCGTCAGCCGTGCGTTGGCCAGTGCCTGCCGGATCACCCGCTGTTGCGCCGGTCCGTTGGGCGCGGTCAGGCCCGCGCTCGCGCCGTCCTGGTTGACGGCGCTGCCCCGGATGACCGCGTGCACGGGGTAGCCCAGGCGGCGGGCGTCCGAGAGCCGGGCCAGCAGCAGCACGGCCGCGCCCTCGGACCAGGTGGTGCCGTCGGCGGTCGCCGAGAAGGACTTGCAGCGGCCGTCGGGGGCCAGGCCCCGCTGGCGGCTGAACTCGATGAAGGCGGTCGGCGTGGCCATCACCGTCGCGCCGCCCGCCAGCGCCAGGGAGCACTCCCCCTGCCGCAGGGACTGCGCGGCCAGGTGCAGCGCGACCAGCGAGGAGGAGCAGGCGGTGTCGACGGACACGGCCGGGCCCTCGAAGCCGAAGGTGTAGGCGACGCGGCCGGAGAGGATGCTGGCGGAGTTGCCGGTCCCGATGAAGCCCTCGGCGACGTCCCGCGCGTCGAGCACGTTGATCAGGTAGTCGTTGCTGTTGGAGCCGACGAAGACGCCGACGTCCTCGCCCCGCAGGGTGGTCGCGTCGAGGCCCGCCTGCTCGAACGCCTCCCAGGAGACCTCCATGATCATGCGCTGCTGCGGGTCCATGGCGAGCGCCTCGCGCGGCGTGATGCCGAAGAAGGCGGCGTCGAATCCGGCGGCGTCCTTGAGGAAGCCGCCGTGGCGCGCGTACGTCCTGCCCGGGGTGCCCGGCTCGGGGTCGTAGACGGCGTCGACGTCCCAGCCCCGGTCGGCGGGGAACTCGGTGACGGCGTCCCGGCCCTCAGCGACCAGCTGCCACAGGTCGTCCGGCGATGCCACGTCCCCGGGGAAGCGGCACGCCATGCCCACGATCGCGACGGGCTCGCGGGCCGCGTCCTCGGCCTCCTCCAACTGCCTGCGGGTGCGCCGCAGATCGGCCGTGACCAGCCGCAGGTACTCGCGGAGTTTGGTCTCGTTGGTCTCATCCACGGCGGAGTTCCTTCTCGATCAGCTCGAACATCTCGTCGTCGGTCGCCGTGTCCAGCGCGTCCTGGTCCGGCGCGTCCTCGCTCCCGGCGCCCCGGTCCGGCGCGTGGACCGCGAGCAGGCCCTTGAGCCGCTCGGCGACGCGGGCGCGCTGCCGGTCGTCGGCCGGCAGCCGCGCGAGGTCGGCCTCCAGGCGGTCGAGCTGGTCCGACAGGGACACGGACGGCGCCGTCTCGGCCTCGCCCGTCCCCGCCAGCAGGTAGTCGGCGACGGCCGCGGGCGTGGGGTGGTCGAACAGCAGGGTCGTCGGCAGCTCCCGCCCCGTCCCGGCCACGAGACGGTCGCGCAGCTTCACGGCCATCACCGAGTCGAAGCCGTGGTCGAGGAAGCCGCGCTCCGGCTCCACCGCCTCCGGCCCGGCGTGCCCCATCACGGCGGCGGCTTCGCCGCGCACCATCCGCAGCAGCGCGTCGTACCGCTCACCGGGCGGCAGCGCCCGCCACTCCGCGGCGCGACCGGGCCTTTCGGCGTCCTCCGTTCCGGCCTGGGGCAGGGGTACGGGGGCGGGGGCGGGCCCGGACCGCCAACCGGTGGGGCCCGACGGCCAGTAGTGCTGCTTCTGGAACGCGTATGTGGGCAGGCCGGCCGCGCGCGGCCCGTCGCCGAACCACGCCCGCCAGTCCACGGCCACGCCACGGGTGTGCAGGGTGGCCAGAGCGGTCAGGAGCGCGGGCACCTCCGCGCGCTCGGCGTGCGCGAGGGACACCAG
This sequence comes from Streptomyces sp. NPDC001407, assembly GCF_042895325.1. Taxonomy (NCBI): domain Bacteria; kingdom Bacillati; phylum Actinomycetota; class Actinomycetes; order Kitasatosporales; family Streptomycetaceae; genus Streptomyces; species Streptomyces sp. NPDC001407. The sequence continues at coordinate 9,301 of NZ_JBIAWF010000004.1, read as the reverse complement.
GACGGGCGCGCTCCTGCCCGCCTGGTCCGTCAGGCACGCCTGGCCGGCCGAGCTGAGCACCGTGTCCGGGCCGACCTCGACGAAGGCCCCGGCCCCGTAGCGCTGCAGACGGCGGATCTGGTCGTGGAAGCGCACCGCGCGGCGGATGTGGGACACCCAGTAGGCGGGGTCCTGGGCCTCCCGCGCGCCGAGAAGGTCGCCGGTCACGTCCGAGACGATCGGGATCCGCGGCGGCCCGTACGACAGCCCGGCGGCGATCCTGCCGAACTCCTCCGTCATGGCGTCCATGTGCGGGGAGTGGAAGGCGTGGCTCACCTTCAGGCGGTTGGTCTTGCGGCCCCGCGCCGCCCACTGGCCTGCGAGTTCGGTCACCGCGTCCTCGTCTCCCGAGAGGACGACCGAGGTGGGGCCGTTCAGCGCGGCGATGTCCACCGTGCCCTCCCGGCCGGCGAGGCTCGCGCGGGCCTCCTCCTCGGTCGCCTGCACGGCGACCATCGCGCCACCGGCGGGCAGGCCGTGCATGAGCCGCCCGCGCGCGGCGACGAGGGCGGCCGCCTGCGGCAGGGCCAGCACGCCCGCCACGCAGGCGGCGGTCAGCTCGCCGAGCGAGTGCCCGGCCAGGATGCCGGGGCGCACGCCCCAGCTCTCCAACAGCCGGACCAGCGCGACCTCGTAGGCGAAGATGGCCGGCTGGGCGTAGTCCGTGCGGTTCAGCAGCTCGGCGAGCGGGTCGCCCTCCGGGGCGAACATCACCCGCAGCAGCGGCTCGTCCAGGTGGCCGTCCAGGTGCGCGGCCACCTCGTCCAGTGCCTCGGCGAAGACCGGGAAAGCGGCGTGCAGGTCACGACCCATGCCCGCCCGCTGGCTGCCCTGTCCGGTGAACAGGAACGCCGTCTTGGCCGGCTTGCCCGGTGCGACGCCGGTGACGACGTGGTCCGGGTGCTGTCCCTCGGCCAGCGCGTCGAGTCCGGTGAGGAAGGCGTCGGTGCCATCGGCGAGGACCACGGACCGGTGCTCGAAGGCCGACCGGGTCGTGGCCAGTGCCCGGCCCACCGCCCGTACGTCCAACGCCTCCTGACCAGCGATATGGTCACGCAACTGCCGTGCCTGCGCGGCCAGCGCCGCCTCCGTACGGCCCGACAGCAGCCACGGCACCGGACCACCGGCCGCCGCCTCACCCTGCGGGAAGGATTCCTCCTGCGGAGCCTGCTCAAGGATCACGTGCGCGTTCGTACCGCTGATCCCGAACGACGACACACCCGCACGACGCGGACGACCGGCCTCCGGCCACGGCCGCGCCTCGTTGAGCAACTCCACCGCACCCGCCGACCAGTCCACCAACGGCGTCGGCTCGTCCGCATGCAACGTACGCGGCAGCACACCGTGCCGCATCGCCATCACCATCTTGATGACACCGCCCACACCCGCAGCCGTCTGCGTGTGCCCGAGGTTCGACTTCAGCGAACCCAGCCACAACGGCCTGTCCTCAGACCGGCCCTGGCCGTACGTGGCCAGCAGTGCCTGGGCCTCGATCGGGTCGCCCAGCCGGGTGCCCGTGCCGTGCGCCTCCACCGCGTCGACCTCGTCCGCCGTGATGCCCGCGTCGGCCAGTGCCTGGCGGATGACGCGCTCCTGCGCCGGACCGCTCGGCGCGGTCAGACCGTTGCTCGCACCGTCCTGGTTCACCGCACTGCCACGCATCACCGCCAGCACACGGTGCCCGTTGCGGCGGGCGTCCGAGAGCCGCTCCAGCACCAGCACACCGGCACCCTCGGACCAGCCGGTGCCGTCAGCACCCGCACCGAACGCCTTGCACCGGCCGTCCGACGACAGCCCGCCCTGACGGCTGAACTCCTCGAACATGACCTGGGTGGACATGACCGTCGCGGCACCGGCCAGAGCGAGGGAACTCTCGCCCCGGCGCAGCGACTCCGCCGCCAGGTGCATGGCCACCAGCGACGACGAGCACGCCGTGTCCAGCGTCATCGCGGGGCCCGCGAGACCGAGCACGTAGGCGACCCGCCCGGAGGCCACGCTCACGCTGCTCCCGGAGAGCAGGAAGCCGTCGACGACCGCGCCGGTCTGCTGCAGCCGGGCCAGGTACTCCTGGTAACTGGTGCTCAGAAACGCGCCGGTGTCGGTGCCCTTGAGGGCGGTCGGGTCGATGCCCGCCCGCTCGATGGCCTCCCACGAGGTCTCCAGCAGGAGGCGCTGCTGCGGGTCCATCGCCAGCGCCTCGAGCGGTGAGATCCCGAAGAAGCCGGGGTCGAACTCGGCGGCACCGTGCAGGAATCCGCCCTCCCGCGCGTACGGGCCGTCCGCCGCACCCGGAGGCTCGGTGTCCCACCCGCGGTCCACCGGGAACTGCCCGATGGCGTCCTCGCCGGCCGCCAGCAGCTCCCACAGCCGCTCCGGGGTGTCGGCGCCGCCCGGGAACCGGCACGCCATTCCGACGATGGCGATGGGTTCCGTGCGCCGCTCCTCCACCTCGCGCAACCGCTCCTGGGTCGCTTCGAGTTCGGCGGACACCCGCTTCAAGTAATACCGGAGCTTTTCTTCGTCAGCCATTTCCCGGCCCCTTCACACGTGACTCCTCGGACTGTGGTCCGGTGACCGGTCTACGAAATTCCGAATTTCTTGCCGATGAGGTCGAACATCTCCTCGTCGGTGGCCGACCGCATTTCCTCGCTGACGGTGTCCGCCGCCCTTTCGGCGGCGGCCCGGGCCTCCGTCCAGTCGGTGAGGATGCGTTGAAGGCGACGACCGATCTCCTCGTTCTCCTCGGGCCCTGTGCCCGGTTCGGCCAGGAGGGCCGCCAGGTTGTCCAGGTGGGTCAGGGCCTCGGAGCGGCCGGCGGCGGCCACGTCGGGCAGGGTGTCGGCGACCGTCGCCACCAGGTGGTCGACGAGGTCCTGGGGTGTGGGGTGGTCGAAGACCAGGCTGACGGGGAGGGCGAGGTCGAGGGCGGCGCCGAGCCGGTTGCGCAGTTCGACGGCCGTGAGCGAGTCGAAGCCGAGGTCCTGGAACGGCCGTGCCATGTCCATCTCCTCGGCCGATCCGTGGCCGAGCACCGTGGCCGCCTGCTCGCACACGAGCTCCACCAGGACCGCGTCGTGCTCCTCCCGGGGCAGCTCCGCCAGGCGCCGCAGCACGTGCCCGGTGGTGCCGGCCTCGGTGCCCTCTTCGGGCCCGGCGTCGGCGGCGGTCTCCGTCACCGGCGAGGGTGCCGCCCCGATGCGCACCTCCGGCCAGAAGCGCCTGCGCTGGAAGGCGTATGTCGGCAGGTCCGCGCGGCGGGCCCCGGACAGCTGCGGCAGGCCGGTCAGGTCCAGCGGGAGTCCGCGCACGTACGCCTCGGCGACCGAGGTGAGGAAGCGCTCCTCCCCTCCCTCGTCCCGGCGCAGCGTGCCCACGGCCGTGGCGGGCGCGCCGGCCTGGGTGAAGGTCTCCTGGAGCGGCACGGTCAGCACGGGGTGCGGGCTGATCTCGAGGAAGAAGCGGTGCTCGTCCTCCAGGAGCCGGCGCACGGTCCGCTCCAGCAGGACCGGCTCGCGCAAGTTCCGGTACCAGTAGCCGGCGTCCAGCGCGGTCGTGTCGACCACCTCACCGGCGACGGTGGAGTAGAAGGGCACGTGTCCCTGGAGCGGCGCGACCGACGCGATCCCGGCGACGAACTCCTCGCGCACCGCCTCGACCTGCACGGAGTGGCCGGCGGCGGTGGCGGCGGGCACCTTCCGCGCCCGTATCCGCTCCGCCATGCACATCGCCACCAGTTCGTCCACGGCCTCCGGCTCCCCGCACACCACGACCGACGTGGGGCCGTTGACCGCGGCGATCGACAGCTTGTCGCCGTACGGCTCGATGCGCCGGGCGACCTCCTCGGCGGGCAGCAGGAACGACGCCATGGCGCCCTTCCCCGTCAGCCGGTTGAGCAGGAGGCTGCGCAGGGTGACGATCCGCGCCGCGTCCTTCAGCGACAGCGCGCCCGCGACGTAGGCTGCGGCGACCTCGCCCTGCGAGTGGCCGATGACGGCGTCGGGCTCGACACCGTGCGAGCGCCACAGCCCGGCGAGCGCCACCATGACGGAGAACAGCACGGGCTGCACCACGTCCAGGCGGTCCAGGGAGGGCGCCCCGGGCGCCTGGCGCAGGACGTCCGTCAGCGACCAGTCCACGTACGCTGTGAGCGCTTCGTCGCACTCCTCGATCCGCTCGCGGAAGACCGCCGACGTCTCCAGCAGCCGCCCGGCCATGTCCGGCCAGTGCGAGCCCTGGCCGGGGAAGACGAACACGGTCTTCCCCGACGTCGTGCCCGTGCCCTGGACCACGCGGGCGTCCTCGCGCCCGGCCACCAGCGCTTCGAGCCCGGCCTCCAGGGCGGCCCGGTCCGCGCCCACCACGACGGCGCGGTGCTCGAACGCCGTACGGCCCGCGAGGGAGGCGGCCAGGTCGGCGGCCGGGAGCTCCGGGTGGCTGCGCGTGTGGGCGAGGAGCCGCTCCGCCTGGGCGCGCAGCGCCTGTTCGGCGCGGCCCGAGACGGTCCACAGGAGGGGGCCCGCGGGCCGCTCCTGCCGCGGCTCCGCCGCGGGCTTGCCGTCGGCGGGGGCCTGTTCGAGGATGACGTGCGCGTTGGTGCCGCTGATCCCGAACGACGAGACGCCCGCGCGGCGCGGCCGTCCGTAGTCCGGCCAGGCGACGGGCTCGTCGGCCAGCCGCACCGTCCCGGCCCCCCACTCCACGTGCGGCGTGGGGCTGCCGACGTGCAGGGTCCTGGGCACCAGGCCGTGCCGCATCGCCAGGACCATCTTGATCACTCCGGCGAGGCCGGCGGCCGCCTGGGTGTGGCCGAGGTTGGACTTCACCGAGCCCAGCCACAACGGCCGTTCGGGCGTGCGGTCCTTGCCGTAGGTGGCCAGCAGCGCCTCCGCCTCGATCGGGTCGCCGAGCTCGGTGCCGGTGCCGTGCGCCTCCACCACGTCGACCTGGTCGGAGGGCACCTGGGCGGTGCGCAGCGCCTGCCGGATGACCCGCTGCTGGGCCTGGCCGTTGGGCGCGGTCAGGCTGCTGCTGGCGCCGTCCTGGTTGACCGCGGAGCCGCGGATCAGGCCCTGGACGGGGTGGCCGTTGCGCCGGGCGTCCGACAGCCGCTCCAGCAGGAGCATGCCGACGCCCTCCGAGAAGCCGGTGCCGTCGGCCGAGACCGAGAACGACTTGCAGCGCCCGTCCTTGGCCAGCACCCGCTGGCCGCTGTACTCGACGAAGCCCATCGGGGTGGACATCACCGTCACCCCGCCCGCGAGCGCCAGCGAGCACTCCTCCTGGCGCAGGGACTGCGCGGCGAGGTGCAGCGCGACCAGCGAGGAGGAGCAGGCCGTGTCGACGGTCACGGCCGGGCCCTCGAAGCCGAAGGTGTAGGAGAGGCGGCCGGAGAGCACCGCGGCCGCGTTGCCCGTCCCGATGTGGCCTTCGAAGGCGCCGGGGGACGTGGTGAGCAGGGAGGCGTAGTCCTGGAGGTTGGTGCCGGAGAAGACACCGACGTCCGTGCCCCGCAGGGCGGTCGGGTCGATGCCGGCGCGCTCGAAGGACTCCCAGCCGGTCTCCAGCAGCAGCCGCTGCTGCGGGTCCATGGCGATGGCCTCCCGCGGGCTGACGCCGAAGAACGCCGCGTCGAACTCGGCCGCGCGCTCGACGAAGCCGCCTTCCCGTACGTAGAGCGTGCCCTTGCGCCGCTGCTCGGGGTCGTAGAGCGCGTCCAGGTCCCAGCCGCGGTCGTCGGGGAACGGGCCGATGGCGTCGCCGTCGCCGACGACGAAGCTCCACAGGTCCTCCGGGGAGGAGACGTCGCCGGGGAAGCGGCAGGCCATGCCGATGATGGCGATCGGTTCGTTCAGCGACTCCACGAGCTCCTGGTGCTGCTGCTTCAGTCGCTCGGTTTCCTTGATCGACGCGCGCAGCGCGCGCACGACGCGGTCGTCAGTGGTGTCCATCAGAAAACTCCCGAGGGTTGTCAGGCGTCGGTGTTGATTGCCATGTGAACGAGGCTTTCCAGATCCATGGCGTCGATGGACTCTGGTGTCACAGCTTGCTGGTCGGTGCCGCCGGGGGCGTTCTGCCCGTCCTGCGGCCCGGTCGTCTCCGCGCTGCCGCCGCCGAGTTCGGAGTCGAACCCGGTGAGCCGCAGCAGGGCGTCCAGGACGCCGATCTCCTTGAGCCGGGAGAGCGGAAGGGCGGACAGCGCGGCGCGGAACTCCGCGGCCTGCCCGGTCCCGTCGGCCTCGGTGCCGGGGGCGGCGGGGCCGAGGGCCGCGAGCTTCCCTTGAAGGTGCCGCGCCACGGCCCGGGGCGTGGGGTGGTCGAACAACGTGGCCGCGGAGAACCGCAGTCCGGTGGCCTGGCTGAGGCGGTTGCGCAGTTCGACCACGGCCACCGAGCTGAACCCGGACTCCAGGAACCCCCGGTCCGGGGAGACCGCCTCCGGGTCGGAGTGGCCGAGCACGGTGGCCACATGGCCGCGGATCAGGCCGAGCAGCGTACGCACCTGCTCGGTGTCCGACAGGCCGGCCAGGCGCGCCGCGAGCTTCTCGGCCGCGTTCCGCGGGCCGTCCTCCTGCCGCACGGGCACGTCGAGCCGCCTGCGCGCGGGCCGTACGAGCTGCCGCAGCACGGGCGGCAGCGCGTCGGCGCCGCTCAGCGCGGCCAGGTCCAGGCGGGCCGGCACGCACAGGGCCCGGTCGTGGGTCACGATCGCGTCGAAGAGGGCGAGGCCCTCCTCGGCCGACATCGGGACAGCGCCCTCGCGCCTGATCCGAGCCATGTCGGCCGCGGTGACCTGGCCTCCCATACCGCGGTCCTCGCCCCACAGGCCCCAGGCCGCGGAGACCGCCGACAGCCCCCGCGCACGCCGCTCGTACGCCAGGGCGTCGAGGAAGGCGTTGGCGGCGGAGTAGTTCGCCCGGCCGGCCGCTCCGAACACCCCGGCCACGGAGGAGAACAGGACGAACGCCGAGAGGTCGAGCCCCGCCGTCAGCTCGTGCAGATGGAGCGCGGCATCCGCCTTGGGACGGAACACACCGGCCAGCCGCTCCGCGTCCAGCGACTCGATCACGCCGTCCGCGACGACGCCCGCGCAGTGGACCACGCCGGTGAGCGGGCGGTCGTCCGGGATCGAGGCGAGCAGCCTGGCCAGGGCGTCACGGTCACCCGCGTCGCACGCTTCCACCCGCACGCGGGCGCCCGACTCGGCCAGCTCCGCGACGAGTTCGTCCACGCCCTCGGCCGCACTGCCGCGTCGCGACACCAGGAGCAGATCCCGCACGCCGTACGCCGAGACCAGGTGCCGGGCCACCAGCGCGCCCAGGCCACCGGTGCCGCCGGTCACCAGCACCGTGCCACTCGGACCGAAGGACGCCTCGGCCCTGCCCTCGGGGAACACGGCCGCGCGCGCCAGGCGCGGCACGAGCGCCTTGCCGTCACGGACCGCCACCTGCGGCTCGGCCGCACCCAACGCCGTACGGAGAGCCGCCTCCTCCGAAGCCTCGGAGAGGCCCGGCTCCACATCGACCAGCAACAGCCGGTCCGGGTGCTCCACCTGCGCCGAACGCACCAGACCCCACACCGGAGCCGCCAGGAGATCGGCGACGCCCTCGCCCGGGGTAACGCCCACGGCGCCGCGCGTCAGGACCACCAGCCGCGAATTCAGGTACCGCTCATCCGCGAGGAATTCCTGCACAGTGCGCAGTGCACGGGCAGTCGCTTCGGACACGCTGCCGGAATCCTGCTCCGCATCACCGCTGTGAGCCCACACCACCACACCCGGCACCGGCCCGGAGGCGCCCAGCGCACCCCACACCCCGACCGGGGCTGAAGCCACAGCCGGTGTCCACTCCACCTCGAACAGCGCGTCCCGCAACGTGCCATCAGCGGACCGGAGTTCGTCCTGGTCCACGGGACGCGTCGCCAGGCGGTCGATCGACAGCACCGGCACACCCGAGGCGTCCACGACGCGTACACAGACGTCGCCGTCGGCCGTCGGCGCCACGTGCACGCGCACGACCGACCCGCCGACACCGGCCAGTTCGACCCCCGACCAGAGCGACGGCAGCTGTGCCGCCCCGGCAGCGGGTTCGGCTCCACTCCGAGAAGCCACGTGCGACACCGCTTCCAGCAGCGCCGGGTGGATGCCGTACGCGGAAGCCTCGCCGCTCACCGAGTCCGGCAGCGCGACCTCGGCGAAGATCTCCTCACCGCGCCGCCAGGCGGCCTGTGTCCCCCGGAACGCCGGGCCGAGACCGATCCCGGCCCCTGCTGTCCGCTCGTGGAGGTCGTCCACCGACAGCGCGGACGCTCCGGTGGGCGGCCATGCGTCCGGCCGTACGGCTTCCGCGTCCGCCTGGCCCCCGCTTCGCGAGAGTGTGCCGGAGGCGTGCAGCGTCCACTCCACGTCGTCCGCTGCGTCGCCCGGCCGCGCGAAAACCTCCACCGCGCTCCGGCCGTCGTCGTCCGCGGCCGACACCAGCACCTGGATCGACACAGTGGAGGCGGCCTCGCCCGGCACCACCAGCGGCTTGCGGTACGTCAGCTGTTCGAGGTGGGGGCACCGCACGTGATCGCCGGCCTGGAGGGCGAGTTCGACGAGCACGGAGCCGGGCAGGACGGTCCGGCCGAACACCGTGTGGTCGGCCAGCCACGGCTGCCCGGCCAGGGAGAGCCGACCGGTCCAGAGCACGCCCCGGCCATCGGGCAGCGAGACCACCGCGCCCAGCAACGGATGCCCGGCAGCCACCAGGCCCAGGCCCGTCGCGTCACCGTGGCTCGTCGGGACGTCGAGCCAGAAGCGCTCCCGCTGGAAGGGGTACGTCGGCAGGTCGTGGGCGACCGGCCCATCTCCCAGCACGGTCGGCCAGTCGACCTCGACCCCATGCGTGTGCACCTGGGCAACAGCCTCCATCAGCGCACGCGGCTCAGGTGCGTCGCCGCCTCGCAGGGCGGTCGCGAACAGAGGTGAGGTGTCGTCGTCGCTTTCCGTCAGGCAGTCGGGGCCGAGTGCGGAGAGCACACCGTCCGGCCCCAGCTCCAGGAACACCGACACACCCTCGGCCTGCAAGCTGCGCACCCCCTCCAGGAAACGCACCGGCTGCCGCACATGACGCACCCAGTAATCCGCCGAGCAGACCTCGCCCGCATCGACCAGCGCACCGGTGACGTTAGAGACCAACCCCATACGCGGAGCCTCATAGGTGAGACCTTCCGCGACCGCGCGGAAGTCCTCCAACATCCCGTCCATGTGCGGCGAATGAAACGC